>CAIXPZ010000067.1 GCA_903921455.1 uncultured Verrucomicrobia subdivision 3 bacterium
CCGACTGTGAACGGCGCGAACCTAAAGCAAGCCATCCGTGAAAACGTGCTGCTCTGCTCGGAAGTCCACACCGATGCCAATATGTCCTATCGCGGCCTTGAACCAAAATTCACGCATAAATCCGTGAAGCATTGCGCCGGAGAATTTAGCCGCCATGAAGGGGAAAACGTGGTGACAACCGCCAGCGTTGAATCGTTTTTTAGCCTGCTAAAGCGAGGTGTGGTGGGGACATTTCACCATGTCAGCCCGCAACATTTGCACCTTTACCTTGCCGAGTTTGACCACCGCCACAACTGCCGGAAAATTTCAGACGGCGACCGCACGGATGTTGGCTTGACCAAAGCGGCTGGAAAGCGTTTGATTTATCGCAAATGAATGATAAACAATTGGCCGCTGTTTTAACTGCTATTGCATCAGTCGAAACACGCTGCCGGGCAAATTCCTATCTTATTGCTGAAATTCTAAAACGGGCCGGGGCGAAGCCGGAGAGTCTTGAAAAGTTAGACTCGCATTTTGTGAACCTATCGCATGAATCCGTTTACAATGATCTAAAAAAGAAGATACAAACTTTATTTCCCGATTTACCTTCCGACTTTTTTTCTGACTTCGGCGGCGACCGGCGGAATTAGCTTTGACTGCCATATATGAATAGAACCAAGTCAAACCCGATGCCCAAGCCGAACCGCGAACTTCTGAAATGCTCCCTGCCGTTTGATGAGGCCATGCGGCGCGCCCTGCGCGTCAAGCCGCCGACATCTTGGAAAAAGGTTAAGCCAGCCAAACGCCGCGCCAGTTAGTTTCCGCTCAAATCTTCAAAAAGTCGGTGAATTTGACCAAGACTTGTCAGGTGCATAATCCCACTTTTTTGGCAAAGCCGCTTTGCAATGCGGCCAAGATGCGCCATATTCGCGGCACGGGATGCTGAAGGTCAAAGACACATTGCGGGCGACCGTCCATTTGAGTTTCGATGGCCGGGTCTTCAAAGCCTATCACGGGCCGAAGGCGGAGGAACGCTTCGACAACGAGGTGCGCGTCCTGCGCTATCTCAAGGCGCACGGCTGCAGCTTCGTCCCGCGCCTGCTGGAAGCCGACCGCGACCAGCTCCGCATCATCACTTCCAACTGCGGCACCCGCGTGGAACGCCTGGACGAGAAGCGGCGCAAGGAAATCTTCGACGAACTGGAAAAGTTCGGCGTGCGCCATGACGATCCGGATATCCGCAACGTGACGTATCGTTTTTCCGACGGACGGTTTTGCGTGATTGATTTTGAGTTCGCCACCATTTTGCCGGAGCCGCCGGCCGCCAAAGCATGATTCAACCGGCAACCAGAATTGGAATAATAAAATGACTTTATGAAGTCCCCGTTGAAACACGAACAGACGCCGCCGCCCTTGACCCTGAAATGGTCCGGCTGCTCGGACATCGGTAAGGTGCGCAAGAACAACGAGGATTCCTTCCTCGGCCTGCGCTTTGACGCGCACGAGGTTCACCGCCTTGGAAAATTCGGCGAGGCGAACACCGCACAACATGATTTCACCTTTGCCGTGTGCGACGGCATGGGCGGCGCGAAGGCCGGCGAATACGCCAGTTCGATTGCCGTGGATAAAATCACCACGCTGCTGCCGCGCGCCTTCAAGACCACCGCCCACGGCCTCAACGCCGGCGTCGCCGACGTGGTGGCGGAACTTTACGAGCAGATCCACCGCGCGCTGGTCTATCTCGGCAGCTCGTATGACGAATGTCAGGGGATGCAGACGACCATGAGCCTCTGCTGGTTCACGCCGGGCTGGATGTATTTCGGCCACATCGGCGACAGCCGGATTTATCATCTGCGCGCGAACCGGAATGTCATCCTCCAGCTCACGGAAGACGACACGCACGTCGGCTGGCTCTACCGCAACGGCCAGATCAACGAGCGTGAAGCCCGCACGCATCCGCGCCGGAACGTCCTGCAAAAGGCGCTCGGCGGGGAAAATCAATTTGTGGATCCGCAAGTCGGCGCGGTGGCCTGCGAACGCGGCGACGTGTTCCTGCTCTGCTCCGACGGCTTGAGCGAAGGACTTTACGACCATTACCTCGCGGACATCCTCCGAGCTTCGGCCAACGACGAAAAAATCAATCCCGCCCAGATGCTCGTGAACGAATCCGTGAAGAACGACGGCCGCGACAACACGACGGCGCTGGTGGTGCAGGTGGTGTGAGGCGAGGCCGGCGACAACCGGAGTTGAAGTTAATTTGCTTGCAGCGGCGCGGCGGGCGCTTAAATTTTGGCATTCATGGCGGCAAAAAAAATCCATCGCAAGCCCAAGCCGGTTAAACGGAAGAAAATTATTTCCGCAACCGTTCACCCCAAAGTTGTCACTCTGTCGGTGCCGCCCATCACGGTGCCGTCGGATTTGCCGGCGAACAAACTGGTCGAGGGCGACACCACCCGGTTTCTCCGCCGCGAGGCCGAGCGGATGGACGGCGACAGCGCCATCAAGCTTTACCTGCGCGAAATCGGCCAGGTGAAATTGCTCACGCCGCAGGAGGAGATTGAACTCGCCGCCAAAATCAAGAAGGGCAACAAGGCGGCGCGCGAACACATGATCAAGGCGAACCTCCGCCTCGTCGTGAAAATCGCCCGCGACTACGAAGGCATCGGCCTGCCGCTGCTGGATTTAATCAGCGAAGGCAACATCGGTTTGATGAAGGCCGTTGAGCGTTTTGACCCGGCCAAGGGCGGCAAGCTTTCGACTTACGGTTCGTGGTGGATCAAGCAGTCCATCAAACGCGCGCTCGCCAACCAGTCCAAGACCATCCGGCTGCCGGTGCATCTCGTGGACAAGATTTCCAAAATGCGCCGCACGGGCATGAAGTTGCAGGAGGAATTCGGCCGCGAGCCGACCGATGAAGAATTGGCCGCCGAGCTGGGCACCACCGCTGCGCGCGTTTCGCAGATGCGCACCGCGTCCATTCGTCCCGCGTCGCTGGACGCGCCGGTGGGCGATGATGATTCCAACAGCTATTCCGAAATTGTCGAGGACACCCGCGCCGTCAATCCTTACGATGAACTGGAGGACAAGACCGTCACTGGCATGTTGCAGGACATGGTCAAGCATCTCGACGCCCGCGAGGCGACGATTCTGCGCTTCCGCTTCGGCCTCGACGGCGGGAACGAAAAAACTTTGGAAGAAGTCGGCGAAAAATTCGGCGTCACGCGCGAACGCGTCCGGCAGATTCAAAACCTCGCGCTGCGCAAGCTCCGCAAGATGATCGAGAAACTCGAAAAGACGAAACACAAGGAAAGTTGAACCATGCCGTCCTCCGGCACCGCCGCCGAAATCGCCGCCGCCATCCGCAATGTCCCGGATTTTCCGAAACCGGGAATTCAGTTCAAAGACATCACCCCCGTGCTCGCCGATGCGCGCTTGTTCGCTGGCGCGATCGATTTGCTCACGGAACGATTTACGCCCGGCAGCATTGACGCCGTCGTCGGCATTGACGCGCGCGGATTTATTTTTGCCGCCGCCGCGGCGACCAAACTAAAAGCCGGATTTATTCCCGTTCGCAAAAAAGGCAAACTGCCCTTCACGACTATCGAACAGGATTACGCGCTAGAATACGGCCATGCGACCGTCGCCCTCCACACCGACGCCATCAAGCCCGGCGCGCGCGTGCTGCTCGTGGACGATTTGCTCGCGACCGGAGGCACGTCTGGCGCGGCTGCCTCACTCGTGCAAAAACTCGGCGGAAATATTTTAGAAATCGTCTTTCTCATCGAGCTAAAATTTCTCGATGGCCGCAAGCATCTACCAAACTTTCCCGTGCGTTCGTTAGTTCAGTATTGAGCATGAGTGAAGCTCCCATTTTAAGCGTCGTCGCACCTTGTTTCAACGAACAGGGCAACCTGATTCCGCTCGTCACCGCCATCCGCGAAGCGCTCGAACCGTTGAAAATTTCCTACGAAATTGTCATCGCCGATGATGTCAGCCGCGACGATTCTTGGAACATCCTTCAAAAGCTCGGTGCTGAAGATAAACGCATCCGCTCCGTGCGTCTCAATCGCAACTGCGGCCAATCCGC
>CAIXPZ010000068.1 GCA_903921455.1 uncultured Verrucomicrobia subdivision 3 bacterium
GGCAAAGCGCGTCGGTACAAGGAGATTTTCGATCAGCTCAAAGTTCTCGACACGCGGCTCCAGCGCCACAAATTCGATCGGCTCCATGCTGACATTACCGGCCTCGAATCGGAAATCGCCGCCAGCGCCGCGCATGTGGAGCAATTCGCCAGCACGATTGCAGGCAGCGAAACCCAGATTGCTGAGTTGCGTCGGTCACTTCACGAAATCGAACGCGCCATCAATGCGGCCGTCAGCCAGGACCATGAGCTCAAGAGCGAAGGGGACCGGCACCAACAGCGCATCGGCTACAACACCGAGCGCCGGGCGGAAGCCGGCCAGCGGATTGAGGACGACCGTCTCGAAATTGCTGCCAACGAAGAAAAAATTCGCCAGAACGAGCAGCTGCTCGACACGCTCAACGCTGAGTTTGCGCAGATTGATGAGCAACTCGCGGCGGAGCAGGCGAAAGTCGAGGCGCAACAGGCCGCGTTGCAGACGTTGGATGCGGAACTGGTCGGGAAGAAGGCGGCGTGGACCGAGGCCAGTGCGGCGCTCCTGACCTCTGAAAGCCTGAGCGCTCATAATCGGAACGAACTCGGCGCGCTGGATGCCAAGAAAAAACATGATTTGCTGCGGGCCGAACGGCTGTCCGCTGAAAAGATCAATTTGGAAGACCAGCGCTTGGCGCTGGACGAGCGGTTCGAATCATTCAATGGCAGTCTGACCGACTTGCGGCGTTCGGTGGAATCCGCCGGCCCGACGCTGGCGGCCCGCGAATCGGAATTGGCCGAACTGCACCAGCAGCTCCGGACGGCGACCGACCAGCATCATGCGGTGGAATCGGCGGTCGCCAAGAAGACGGCTCGTCTGGAAGTCCTCCAGCAGATGTTTGCGGCCCCGGATGGTCGGCTGACGCTGGGAAACATTCTTGAAGTGGAAACGCAATATGGTGCGGCCATCGAAGCGGCGCTCCACCACAACCTCCGCGCGATCCTGGCGGATGATTTAAATTCAGCGCGGAATCTGTTGGCCGGCTCGCTGCCGAATCCGACGGTTACCGCGCCCGAACTATTTGGCGTATCTGAAGAACTGCCGGCGGCCGAGCTACCAGCGGGCGGGTTGACGTGGGCGGTGACAGTGGTGCGCGTGCGGGATGCGCGGTTTGAACCCTTGCTCCGGTCCCTGTTGAAAAATGTTGTGGTAGCGGGTGACATGGACGGGGCCTTGGCAGTCCATCAATCTCAACCCCAGTTGGCCGTGGCGACCCTGCGCGGTGAATTGCTGAATCAGCACGGGATCCTCAGCGCCGTTTCAACCAGCCATATTAGTGAAATCAGCGCCCTCGCCGATGAGGTGGCCCAGCTGCAGGACCAGGCAGCGGAATTGGCGGAAAGTAAGATTGGCTTGGAAGGGTTGCGTGATGAGCTGGAGGTACAGGTCCGCCGATTGCGCGAAGACTTACACGCCAACGACATCACGCTGGCCAGCCGGGAAGGCGAACTCAGCGCGCTCGCCGCGGAACGGCGCGACTTTGCCAGCAAAGTTCACACCGTTATTTTTGAGCTTCAGGCGATCGAAGAACAGGACACCGAAGAGAAGCAGCGGCGGGCTGACTTACAGGCCGCCTTAGCGGAGTCGCAGGCCCGCGAAACGCAGTTGCGCGAGCAGTTGAGCGGGTGGCAGCAGGTGGTCAACAACCTGACAGCCCAGCGGGAGCACCAGCTGGGACAGCTGACTGAATTGCGCGTGGCAGCCGGTGGCGTCCAGCACAAACGGGCGGCGATCCAGGCGCAGCGGGAGCCGATTGCCGGCCGGATCCGCGATCTCGGCGAACGCATTGAGATTTGTAACAGTGAGATTACGACTGCGACTGCGCGCCTCGAACAATTCCAGCAGGAGAACGCTGAATCGGAAGAGAAGATTGCCGAGCTGGCCGCCGCGCGCGAGGAATCGCAGCAGCAGATTGCCGGCTTGCAGCATCAGCGCAACGAAGTCGCGACCGGCATCGACCAGGCCGAGGACGAACTGCGCGCCTTGCGGCTGCGGGCAACGGAGGCGCAGAACAAGCGGTCCGGTTTTGATCTGGCCCTGGCGCAGAAACGGATGGAAATTCAAAATCTGAAGGAGCGCGTCTGGCAGAAATATCAGGTGAACGTGGAGGATCTGCCGAGTGATTCCATCACGATTACCGTTGCCGATGCCGGGCCCGGCGTCAGCGAGCAGGTGCCGTTGCCGACCGATTGGGATGCCCTCGAAGTCCAGGCCGCGGAATTGCAGACAAAGCTGGATGCGATGGGGCCGGTCAACGTGGAGTCGATTCAGGAATACGACGAGCTGGATGAACGTTTTAAATTCCTCAGCCAGCAGCACGAGGATCTGGTCAAAGCCAAGGAGCAGCTGCTGCAGGTCATTGCGAAGATCAACACGACTACCAAACAACTATTTCAAGAAACCTTTGCGAAGGTCCGCGAAAACTTCCAGGGGATGTTCACCGAGTTGTTCGGCGGCGGCAAGGCGAATCTGATTTTATCCGATGAAAATGACCCGCTCGAATCCGGGATTGAGATTGTCGCGAAGCCGCCCGGCAAGCAACTGCAGAGCATTACCTTGCTGAGCGGTGGCGAACGGACCCTGACTGCGACCGCACTCTTGTTTTCGATTTACATGGTCAAGCCGTCGCCGTTCTGCGTGCTCGATGAGCTGGACGCACCGCTCGACGAGTCGAACATTAACCGGTTCATCCGCGTCCTCCAGCGGTTTATTCAACTCAGCCAGTTTGTGGTCATTACCCACAACAAGCGCACGATTGGCATGGCGGATGCCTTATACGGCATTACGATGGAAGAACACGGCGTCAGCAAAGTGGTGAGCGTCAAGTTCAGCCCGCGGGAAGAATCCGCGCGCAGGTCCGCCGAGCAATCCAAGGAAACGCAGGAAGAGCGGATTGATGCCGGAGCTGTGGCCGACCCACGTCCCCATGAGGAAGAGCTGCGCAACGACTTGCTGAGCGACAAGGAATCCACCGTGGCTGCGATTGCGGATGCGCCCGCGGTCGTTGCGGAAAGCGCCCCCGTGTTGTCATCCGCGCCGGCGCCGATCGCTGAGGAAGTGCAA
>CAIXPZ010000069.1 GCA_903921455.1 uncultured Verrucomicrobia subdivision 3 bacterium
CGCTGCCGAAAGGCTGGGCGGGGCCGTGCGCGGACTGCGAAGAAGTCCGGGCGCAGCTTTACGAGCCGACGGGCCGGCGGCGGAGTTTTCAAATCAAGCGGTGAACTTTAACAAAAACAAAAAATGAACTTGGAACTAGATAAAAAACAACTGGCACTGTTCCGTGAAGCGAGCAAGGAAATGGCGGCGGCACAAGCGGTGTATTTAGAAGCGGAAGCGGCGGTTTTTGGCAAGGTAGCCAAGGCAATTGGCTACGACGCGGCGGAGCAAGCCGATGACGTAGTTCGCGAAAACCTTTGGAAAATTGATCGGGCAGGCAAGGCGCTCCTGTTTGATGATGCGGACGACTGGAACCTGGCATTTCAAGAGGTAGCGCTGGCGCAATTTATCGAATGGGCGGAGGAGGATTTAAATGCGGCGCGGGAAAAGTTGAGTGCGAGCCGCACGGGCCAATAAAACAACCACGAATGAACACGGATGGGCACGGTCGGGTTTTGGCAAGGCTAGAACCACCACGGATACAACCCGCCGAACGCCCCAAAGATAAAGATAAAACTGAGATGAAATCCACAGATCACAGCAGCCATGACCGTGGCGGGCGATTGCACTCTCGCCAGCAATGCGACGCCCACGAGCAAGCCGACCGCCCAGGTCGCATCGCACTGATATTCGGATATTGCGTAAGGCGGGTGCTGCATGTGCCCGGCCATACAGATGTGAACCCGGCTACAGCAGAAATCCGATGCCGTGAAACAGAACGCGAACAGAACGAGCACAAGAACCAGTTGGGCGTTCGCGGCAGCATTCCAGCGGAATTGAGTCCGGTCAGTCAGCCAGTAGAGCAGGCCAATGATAATTCCAACCGAAAGGAAAAACATCCATGGGTCGCTCTCGAAATAATGTTCGGAGAAGCGCTTGTGGTCGGTCAACGGCATCAACAATGGACTAATCAGCCCGGACATGAACGCCAACCCAAGGGAGGCGAAGAAGGGAAAGGGAGGACGAAACGAACGCCGGTCGGGGAATCTTATTCTAGCCCAACTCGGAAGGTTGATTCTGATTTTCAGCCAATCATTCAAGCTAAAGGGATTAGAACAGATAGCAGAGTTCTGTTCACGAAGAATATTTTTTTGCACCTCCGACTTTGCACCCGAAACGAGGGATTACATGACTGACCCCAGACAGATTGCCGCCGGCATTGTCGGCGCGGTGGAGTGGGAGACGGAAGTCTCCGGTCTCTGCCGTTGTCCGGGCGAAAGCCGGCACACGCACCGGACGGGGAAAAAGGATTGCCGGGTGAACGTGGACGGCGCGCCGACGATTCATTGTTTTCATTCGTCGTGCGCGGAAGCGGTCGCGGCGGCAAATCATCGCTTGCGGAGCGAGCTCGGCAAAAGCGAGTGGTCGCTGGTGTTGCCCGGCGGGGAAACCCTGCGGAGCGGCGACGTGTTGCGCCCGCAACCGGCGACGGCCACGGCCGGCGTTGTATGTCAACCCGGGGGGAAGACATACATTCTCCGGCGCGAGACGATCCGCGAGCAAGCCCTAGCCAACGGCCAGGGCGCGGCGGCGGCGGTCGAGCTGGAAACCTTGCGAACGGTCGCCGACCGTTTCAAGGCGGATTTGTTTGAAAAATTCCGGTGGCCGTTCGCGGCGATCGTGAACGACTCGCCGCTGCTGGTGGCCGACCGCGAAGCGGATGAGCAGTTCCGCACCTGGCTCAAGCTGTGGCCGGCGCACAGCGTGGTTTGGATCGGGGAGGTTTACAGCTCGGGCAAACCGGAGCACCGGACGCATTTCCGGCCGGTGGCGGAGTGGTATCAGATCGGGCCGGTGATGGGGAATTTCACCTGCGGGGCGGCGTTCGTGCCGGGATCGTTCCAGCGGAGCAATGCCAATTGCGACGGGACGCGGTTCATGGTGGTGGAGAGCGACACGCTGGCGAAAGACGACGTCGGCGCGGTGTTCGCGTATCTGAATCTGCGGCTGCGGTTCAACCTGCACGCCATCATCGACACGGCGGGGAAATCGCTGCACGGCTGGTTTGATTGTCCGAAGGACCGGGCGAGCGAGGCGCGGCTCAAGGCGGTGCTGACGGTGTTCGGCTGCGACCCGAAAATGTTCACCTACTCGCAACCGGTGCGGGTGCCCGGCGCGCTGCGCGACGGAAGGCTGCAACGCATCGTGTGGCTGAAAAATTAACCCTAAAAGCAAACCCGGATTACGAAACATCTGGAGGCATGAAATGAAAACTGAACAACCCCAATCCAAATGTCTTTGCGGCTGCGGCCAGGTGGTAACACCGGACGCGCGCGGGCGGGCGCGTCGTTATATTCACGGCCATGTCGGACGGGGAAAAAAACATTCGGTTGAATGGGTGGCGAAACAGATTGCCGGCGTTCGTCGTGCCTGGGCTGATCCGAAAAAAATGGTTGCCGTTCGCCATCAATCGCGGGAGCTGATTGAAAAGCGCGCGGCCAAGCTGCGCGGGCGGAAGTTATCGGCGGAAACCTGCGCGAAGATTTCCGCAGCGAATACGGGGCGCAAGATGACGCTGGAGCATCGGCTTAAATCGTCAGGGACCTGGCTGCGCGGGTTTCCCAGTCTGAGCGATGCTGCCAAAGAAAAATGCCGTCATTCCCAAAGGCTGGCGCGGATTGGATGCCATAATTACGGGCGGGCCGCCCGTGACCGGCTGGACCACTTCAATGCAAAGCATTGGGTGGTGCGCGATCCGGTCGGGCGGATTTACGAATTTGACAACGCCCAATCGTGGGCGCGTAAAAACGAAAACCTGTTCCTGCCGGATGAATATCCCGACTCCAGACTGCCGCTGTGGGCGCGTTTTTTTCACGGCCTGAACGATATGCAACGGACTGACCGCAAGGGCATTCATTCATGGCGGGGCTGGACGCTGGTGTCGGTCACTGAGCGGGAAACCTTGGGAGCGCCAGACTTGCTGGCGCGGGAGGGCCAACCGGCATGATCACCGACGGCGAAATCAATGCCCGGCTGGCGGAAGCGGCGGGGTTCACGCCGGCTGACGGCTGGGCGCACGTCCGGCGCCAGCTCCGGCTGGGCATGGTCTTTGTCGTTCGCCATCTGCCGGGCACCGGAGCCGGCAAGGCGCGGCCGAATTGTCACTGTTTTTTCCCCGCAAAACCATTCCTGGCCCCATGTCCCTTTTGTGGGACTACGGAAAAGGGCTTTGTGGACAATTTGGGGCAAACCGTATGCATCCATCTTAAAAATTGTCCGAACGAGGATTTTGCGGTTTGTTGCGACTACTGCGGGATCGTTGGTCCCGAGGATCCTGACAAAATCATGGCCGTCCACGCCTGGAACAAGCGGAGTCAAAAAGGAGAGAACCATGGAAATTAAAATCTGGCAGCCGTGGGAGCAAGTGGACGTGGCGGTGGATCTCGGCGCAGTGGTTCAGCCGCTGCCCGATATGGTCTGGATGGATGAGTTCACTGCGCAGCCGCCAAACAAACCTCCGCTGCTGATTGCCGGTCTACTGCACAAGGGCTGCAAAATGGTTTTGGGCGGCACCAGCAAGAGCAACAAATCGTGGAGTCTGCTCGACATGGCCATGTCCGTGGCCTCCGGTTCGCCGTGGTGGGGGATGGAAACGACCCAATGCCCGGTGGTCTATGTCAACTTTGAGTTGCAAACGTGGGTGCTCCAGGATCGGCTGAGGTCGTTGCTGGCGGATCGTCCGGAATTACGCGCGGGCGGTCGCCATCTGGCCCTCTGGAATCTGCGCGGCAAGAATGCCGACATGACCCTGCTGCGCCCCCTGTTGGAAGCGCACCTGATGAAACATCCCTTCGGCCTGATCATCCTCGACCCGGCTTACAAAGTCCTGGGCAACCGGGACGAGAACGCCAATGGCGAAATCGCGGACCTGATGAACGAGTTTGAAAATCTTTGCCAAGCGTCCGGTGCGGCGGTGGTGGTGGCGCATCACTTCGCCAAGGGCGATTCGACGGCGAAGTCGGCGATGGACCGGATGAGCGGCGCCGGTGCCTGGGCGCGCGATCCGGACGCCATCCTGATCCTGACGCCGCACGAAGAGGACGCGGCTTTTACCTGCACCAGCATCCTCCGCAACCTGCCGATGCTGCCTGAATTCGTCCTGAAGTGGAAATTCCCGTTGATGACGATCGCCACCGATCTGAACCCGGAGGCATTGCGCCGGCCGCAGGCCAAGAACAAGGTTTGCACCGACAAGGAATTTCTGGACGCCATCATCACCGATGATGCGAAGGCTTACGGTGCGGTGATTTCCGATGCCAAGCAATGCCTGAACATGGGCAGAACATCAGCACAAAATTACCTCAGTCGCCTCGTCCGAGCTGGTTTGGTTACCACCTCGGCCGGGGTCTATTGGAGGGCAAAATCATGAGTTTTTCACCCCAAAAAACCAATCTTGTAAACCGTTGCAAATCAAGGAGGCCAACAGGCCAACATCCCTTATATATAAAAGAGGCTACCCCAACAAACCGGCAGTGTGGGAAGGGAAGGCTCCTCAGGTCGCCTTTCCCTTTCCCCCGCTGCCTTGGCGATGGACTGAATTATGATTCTGACCCGAACCAAACCAACCCGAGTCGTCAAATCGCTGGTGACTTCCCCGGCTCCGGCCGGCAACTGGCTGGAGCCTCGCCTGTGTGGCGCTGCCGAATTGGCCGGTCTGCTGGCGACGGCCTCGGCGGCGGGTTACGACGGGGTCGGGATGACGGTCAAAAACGAACGGCGCGGGGTGTTTTACCTGGTGAATTTTCAACGAAAGGCAACTCATGAGAACTGAATTCGATCAATTACCGAAGGAATCGGCGAAGGCATTTGCGGCTTTCAAGACGTATCTGGAATTGGGGCCGGAGCGGTCGGTGGAGCTCGTTAGCAAAAAGTTGTCTAAATCGAGACAGTTTTTGCAGACGTGGGCGAAAAAATTTGATTGGGCGGCTCGGGCACGGGCGTTTGAACAGCATTTCAACGAGATCCAGCGCAAGGCGATTGAGAAAGCGGCGTGCGATTCCGCCGTGGAGTGGTGGCAACTCCACGAGCCGGCCAAGCGGCAGGCCTGGCTGGAGGCGGAAGAGATGATCGCCGATTGCCGCGAGGCGCGGCGGCGCTGGCGGGCCTCGGGACGGGTGCCGGGGTTTGAGGCCATCGCGCGGATGTTGGAATTGGCGTTCAAGCTGAAGCAATTTGCCGCCGGCATCCCGTCGGAAATCAAGGAGGTGCACAACCTGCACACGGGCAAGGTGTCGGTGGAATGGGAAGCGGCGATCCGGAAGGCCTACGGCCTGGCGGAAGATGCGCCGATCGTGGATGTGCTGGAAGTGGCGGGGAACAGCGAACAGCCAACAGCGAACATTCAACATTCAACAGCCAACATCGAACATCCAATGAATAGTCAGAGCCTCGTTACCTCGGCTGCTACGGGGGAACCGGAGGAAAAGCCATGAACGAGCGTGCGGTGTTTGCGGTGGCGGGGGCGAAAGCGGGATGTCCGCCCGGGCAGGTTACGCGGCTGATCAGCGCGGGGGCGTTTCTGCACGAGCGCCAGCTCGTGGCCTGCGCGGCGGCGCGATTGTGCGATCGTCCCGACGGTCCGACGGGCGTCGGCTACGGCGGCGCGCGCGGCGGCGGCAAGTCGCATTGGCTTTTGGCGCAGATGGGTGTGGACGACTGCCATCGGGTGGCGGGCCTCAAGTGTCTTTTGCTACGCAAGGTCGGCAAAGCCAACCTGGAACATTTCGAAGATTTGCGTCGGAAGTTGTTCAACGAATTGCCGCACGAGTTTTCGGCGTTCCGGGGCATCCTGACGTTTGCAAATGGCTCGCGCATCATCGCGGGACACTTCCAGTCAGAAAAAGATATAGACGCCTATCTGGGCCTCGAATACGACGTGATCGGCATTGAGGAGGCGACCACCCTGACCAGCCGGAAATATCAGGACATCACGACGTGTTGCCGGTCATCTAAGCCGGGTTGGCGGCCGCGCATTTATTCGACCACGAATCCCGGCGGCGTGGGCCATGCCTGGTATCGGGCGAAGTTCGTGGCGCCGCTGCTGGAACGGCGCGAGACCGACACGCGCTTCATTCCGGCGCGCGTGACGGACAATCGCTGGAACAATCCGGATTACGTCCGCGTGCTCGAGGGGCTCACCGGCTGGCAAAAGCGCGCCTGGCTCAACGGCGATTGGGACATTGCGGCCGGGCAATTTTTCACGAACTTCCGGCGCGAAATCCACGTTCTGCCGACGTTCGATAACAGTCGCGGAATGGATTGGTTCTGTGCGATGGATTACGGTTTCGCACATTACACGGTGGTCTTGCTGGGCTGTCGCGATGGGGACGGGAACACTTTTATTGTGGACGAACACGCGGAGCGGCTGTGGCTGCCGCAACGGCATGCGATGGCGATCCGGGCTATGTTGGGCCGGCATGATCTGGACCCGATGCGGCTGCGGCGGTTCGTGGCGGGCGCGGATGTGTTCAGCCGGCAAGGCGACGGTTCGACGGTGGCCCAGGCTTACGACCGGTGCGGGATCCGGCTCAAGGCCGCCAGCATGGACCGGCTGAACGGATGGGCGGAGGTGATGTCCGGGTTTGGCGATCCGGACGCGGGCATTGCGCCGAAACTGTTCATCCACGAACGCTGCAAGCGGCTCATCGAGACGATTCCGAATCTGCAACACGATCCCAACCGGCCCGAAGATGTTTTGAAGGTTGACGCGGACGAGGATGGAATCGGCGGCGACGATGCGGCGGACTGTTTGCGGTATCTGGTGGCGACGAAGTCGCGGACGATCACCGTTAGGAAGCTGCGGGGATTCTGACGGCGAGACAATTTTTAATCTAAAAGCTGCGGTGTTGGTTCGCGGTCGGTTGCCGCAACACATGGGGGCATGGTGATAGCTGTCCGGCGCATGAGGACAGAAGCCGTCCGCCATTGGCGGACAAAAGCGAAGCGTGCGGTGGCTGGCGTGAGACAGCCACAAAAGCGGCCGGTGGCCGCGTGAGTGTGGAACACAAGAGCGCCTTGGCGCGTGCGTCTGAGCTATCAGCGAAGACAGAAGCGGAGCGTGAAAGCCGGTCTGGCGATTGAGTTCATAGCCCGCGGGCGCGGGCGTGGCAAAGTGCGAAGCGCGATCAGCGCGTAGCACAAAAGGCGCGGGCGCGCCGTGCCGTGCGAGTCGGCGAGCACAGAAGTGAAACGTGCCGTCCGTCTTTGGCGGACCAGAGCGAGCCGCTGGCGAGCGTGCCAGCGCCGACCCTTGGGGATGGAAGGGTCGAAAGCGCAAGGGATGGGCGGGGGGCGCGAGCCGCACTGGCGAGCATTGAGGCAAGACGCCCCGACCACACTTTCAAAACAGCGTAGCGGCGGAGTTGGCGTGCAGGATGCCGGCGAGTTGGCGCCCCGATAGCAGCGCCATGGGGAATGGCGCGACCGGCGGGGACGCCGGAGCTATCGGGGTGACAAGGCAGCCGCCGGATTGAACACAAGACGCAGTTATATCTCAATGAACCGGGCCGTCGGGCGCGGTGTGTGCCACACTGGCCACCAGCGCGGGGAGACGGCGGGGACCCAAAACCGGAGGGTCCGCTTGCGGATACCGGTTTTAGGGGCGGCTTTGAATATAACTGCTCTTGTGTTTTGTCCGGGTAAGCAAGGCGAGGCCACAGGCGCGCAGGCACGAGCACCGTCAGCCGCAGCCGTTCCTGCATGCCAACGGAGCCGCGAAGCTCACTGATTTATGTCGGGGCGTCTGGTCTCGTGCCCTGGCATCGTCGCGCCAGCGCGATGCCGTGTTTCCCAAGTCTCCGGCGTTGGGGTGTAGCGGAATGATGGCCAGTTTTGCGGGAGTCAGGGGTGCGAGCCGCACGGGCAAAACCTGTGACAGCAGGCCGCGAAGCCCCTGCGCCGGAGTCTTGGTCTAATTTGGTCTTC
>CAIXPZ010000070.1 GCA_903921455.1 uncultured Verrucomicrobia subdivision 3 bacterium
AAGCTCCCCCTCCTGCTGCTTCTACCTCGAAGCGGAATCAACAGCTTGACGGAGACCTGAAAATCCAGTTCCCTTTGCTCGGAAGGTGAGGCACTTTTCGAGCGCCACCCGCCGCACTTTTCAACCGCCGTTTACACCATCAAGCCGGAAAAAGCCGAGATCCGGGGAAAGACGTCACCGCAAGCCAAAGTGGATGCAGCGACGAAGGCGGCGGCCAAACGGGAAAAAGAGGAATTGGAGGCGGACCTGGAAGCGGCGCTGGCAACAGGCAACGACGCCGGCGTGAAACGGCTGCGCGGAGAAATCGCCAAATTGGTCCGGGTGATCAAGAATAAAAGCCTGCTCAAGAACGACTCGGGCGAGCGGTCGCGGGACAATGTGCGGCAGGCGATCAAGAAGGTGGTGAAGAATCTGCGCAAGGGGGGCAAGGCCGAACAGGCTTTAGCCCAACACATCAGCAACTTCATCAGCCCGGGCTACATCCTCATCTACAACCAGCCGGAGGGCGTTAACTGGGATTAGACTCGTAAAATACAACTTTGGGAACGCCTTGTTCCCAATGGGAACGCTAAATTCCCAAAATGGGATCGGTCCGTCTCCGCCATACAGGCAAAAATCTGTATGGCGGATTTTTTTTTACGCGGTGACGGTGGCCAGTAACCGATGCAGGGAGAATGCTGGAACTGGCTTCAGACAAGCACTTTAGCAACTGGATTTCAGGGTCGCATCCCACCGGCGGGAGCGGGTTCGTTGGTCATAAAACGAAAAATAATCATTTGGGAACGCCTTGTTCCCAAATGGGAACGGCTTGTTCCCGCCATATAGGCAAGAAGCCTGAATGGCGGGTTTTCTTTTATGAAACTGAAACTGACGAAAACAGAGCCGCCCCGGACATCGAAGGCGGGGACCTTCCCGGAGGACCGCTCCCCTGCCCTTGCCCCGGCCGCAGTGGCGCCGGCCGCAGTGGCGCCGGCCGCAGTGGCGCCGGCCGCAGTGGCGCCGGCCGCAGTGGCGCCGGCGGCGGCGCGCTGGGCGACGCGGTCGCAACTGGCCGAGCTCCTGAACATTTCGATCTCGACGCTGGATCGCATGCGGGCGGCGGGCGAAATCCGCACGGTGCGGATGCGTCGGGCGGTCCGGTTTTCCAGCGCGGAAGTGGAACGACAACTCGCGAACCGGCCCCAACCCCAACCCCGTTGATCTTATTTATGAAATTCATGATCGCAATTGTGCCGGGTGCAGCGGGCGGCGTGGCGTTGTTCGTAAACGGCGTTTTCGATTGCCGGCCGATGCCGTCGGCGGATGCGGATTTCTGGCAGCTGCTGCATCGGCTCAAGGCGGGCGCGGAGTTGTCGGGCTTCGAGGTGATGGTTCTGGTGGAGCGCCCGGGCCGGCCGGTGATGCTCTGCGAGTCGCAGGATTTTGGCCGGGTGCTGGGCGCGCTGTCGGCGCTGGCGTTTCCGCTGGTGGTGTCGGTCGGGCCGCGGGAATGGCGCGCCCGCTTCCTGCGCAATTGGCATTCGCAAATGGAAACCGTGATATGTCCGCGCGACCGTCGCTATTGAGCGAAGCGAACTAAATTCACTTTTGAGTAACGCGAACACTATTGCAGGCTTGAAGACGCTGGATTAGAGCCTCCTCACGTCGGCTGCTACGGCGAAATAAATTCCGTCAAATAAATATTTACACTTTTTTTGACGACTCCTGACGAGTCCTGCTATCTCCTGCTATCTCCTGACGAGTCGTTTTTGATCGCTGAAAAGTCGCGTGAAAAACCCGTGCTAGTTTGCGCACGTGCCGGCAAACACCACCCATCTCGAATATGACAGTGCCCTGCCCTCCTGGCTTCGTGCCCGTGATGTGATTGCTGGTGATGATGCCGTGAAGGCTGGCGGCATCAAGTATCTCCCTCGTCTCGATTCACAGTCTGATGACGAGTATCTCGCTTACAAGATTCGTGCCTGCTTCTTCAATGCTACGAGCCGCACCTGTGATGGCTTTCTTGGCCTGCTCTTTCGCCGTGATCCTGAAGTCAAGTTGCCTGACCGCCATGCCGGAATCGGTGTAGCGCTTCGTGTCTTCACCGATGACGTCGATTTGATGGGCACGACCTTGTTCACCTTTTGCAAAGGCGTGGTCGGTGAAGTCTTGGCCGTGGGTCGCTGTGGCACGCTCATTGACTGGCAGTCTGATGCTGAATCTCGTGCTTATGTTGTTCGTTATCAGGCTGAGGATATTTTGAATTGGCAGACTCAACGCATCAACGGCCGCAATGTGGTCACGTTGATTGCTCTCCGTGAATTAGTTGAAAGTCCCGATGCTGAAGATCCTTTCGCCGTGGACCTGACCGAAAATATTCGAGTTCTTAAACTCGAAGTTCAATCCGATGGCAGCACACGCTACGTCGTTCAGCTTTGGCAACAGGAGCAAGCTTCCAACAGCCGCCGCAAGAAAACGGATTGGAAGTTGATTGAATCCCGGATCCCGCTTCGTCTTGGCAAGCCGCTTCCGTTGATTCCCTTTGTGTTTCATGGTCCACGGAATGCACTGCCCGATGTGGATAAGATGCCGCTGGCCGACATCATCCATGTGAACCTCGACCATTACCGATTGGATGCTGATTACTAGCATGGTGAGCATTTCACGGCTCTTCCCACGGCTTGGGTTTCAGGCTTTGATAAAACTTCTGAACTCCGCATTGGTTCGAGCACGGCTTGGGTTGCCGAGACACCTGGTGCTGTCGCTGGCTTCCTTGAATTCAAAGGTCATGGCTTGTCCACGTTTGAGAATGCACAGAACCGTGATGAACGTCTCATGGCTGTGCTGGGTTCCCGGATGCTGGAAGACACCAAGCGTGTTGGTGAAACGGCTGATGCCATTGAGTTACGTCAAGCAGGTGAGAACAGCATCTTGATGACGCTGGCTCTGTCTGTGTCTGATTCTATTTCACAGGTTCTTCGTTGGGTTTACTGGTGGAACAGCACTGAAGCACTGCCTGAAGACATCACTGAGAACACTGTGCTGCTCCAGATCAATACTGATTTCACGGCCAAAGGTCTGACCAGTCTGGAACTCACTGCCATCGTTGGTGCCTGGCAAGCTGGAGCCATCAGCCAAGCCACGATGTTTGATCTGTTCCGTAAGGGTGAAGTCCTGCCCACGGGCCGCACTGACAAGGAAGAACAACAGTTGTTACAGCCACCTAGTGGCCAAATCCAAAACGGTCAGCAGAATCCGACCGGGGTCTTTCCTAAGCCTGGGAATATTCGCGCCCGATGGCGGCGGCGAATTGTATTTCATCGTTGGCGTGGATGAGGCGGGGAACGAGGTCACGCGGCGGAGTAATTGGATCCGGCCGGAAGATGCGCTATTGCCGGCGCCCGTGCTGCGCGCAACGTATCCTGATTTGTTGGTGTGGGATTGGGACTTGCCGAATCCCTACAAGTGGAACGTCTGGCAAAGTCTCGACGGCGGGGCTTCCTACATTCTCGTGGAGGGTTATTGGATGTATGGCGATGCCCGGCAATTTGCGCCCGACAGTGGCGGTCAACTGCACTTCATCGTCGGCGTCGATGAGACCGGCAACGAAGTGACCGAGCGCAGCAATGCCGTTCGACCGGAGGATGCGGCTGCGCCTTTGTCGCCCCTCGTTGGGCTGGCGGCGTATTGGGACGGCGATACCTATCTGGACGAGTTTGGCCTTGCCGAAATCTCGAACACGGGCGAAGGGATTTTTGGTTCCAGTCAATTGCTGCCGTCCGGCTCGACTGGGCTCGTGTTCGAGTCGCCCACCGAGGCCGATCTCTTTTACAGCAAGTCCACCATTTTCGACAACTACTCGGCCCGCACCGTCAATTGCTGGATCAACCTGCAGAGCTGGCACGGGAATTTTCTGCTTTCCGATGTGACGGATGACGGCCTCGGCGGTTGCACGGGCCTAAGTCTGCGCATGTGTGCCGATGGTGGTTTTTACGAGTTCGGCAGCCATTACGATGCTGGATGGGATTCGAGCTCGGCGGGTTTGTTGCCCGGGCAAATCATCCAGGGGACTTGGTTCATGCTCACGGTCATTTCGGACAATTCCGAATTTCGGGTATACATCAACGGCGAATTGTCCGGCACGCTCGCGCTGACG
>CAIXPZ010000071.1 GCA_903921455.1 uncultured Verrucomicrobia subdivision 3 bacterium
AAACCTCCGCGCCCTCGCCGCGTCGCGCGTGGACTCCGTCAATGCCCTCGCCGCCGCGTGGCTCCACGTCAAAATTCCGCCGCGCGTCTGGGTGCAGGCCAGCGCCGTCGGGTTTTACGGCGACACCGGCGACACCGCCAGCAACGAACTTTCTCCCGCCGGTTCCGATGCGCTGTCGAACCTCTGCCGGCAATGGGAAGACGCTTTTGCCGCCGCCACTGTTCCGAAGACGCGCCAGGTCACGCTGCGCATCGGCTTTGTGCTCGGGCGCGACGGCGGTGCGCTGCCCGTCTTGAGCAAGCTAACGAAATGGTTTCTCGGCGGCGCAGCGGGCAGCGGGCGGCAATTCATCAGTTGGATTCACCTCGCGGACTTGGTGCAGATGTTTGTGACCGCTGTAACGCGCGATTCGCTGACCGGAACTTTTAACGCCGTCGCGCCCGGCGCGGTGACCAACACGGTCTTCATGCGCGAACTCCGCCGCGCGCGGCACCGGCCGTGGAGTCCGCCCGCGCCGGCCTTCGCCGTGCGCCTCGGCGCGCGGCTGCTGGGTTCCGAGCCGGCCCTGGCGCTCACCGGCCAGCGCTGCGTGCCGGCGAAGTTTCTGGAACTGGCCTTTCCCTTTCAGTTCCCCCAACTGCGCGCCGCGCTGGCGGACTTGTGCCGCAAGGAATGAATTATGAAAACCATCGCCATCCTCGGCGCGTCCGCCGACCGCAATAAATTCGGCAACAAAGCCGTGCGCGCCTTCTTGCAGCAAGGCTACGCCGTCTATCCGGTGAACCCCAAAGAGACGCAGATTGAAGGGCTGCCCGTCTGCGCCCGGCTGGCCGATGTGCCGGTGCGGCCCGACCTCATCAGCGTTTATCTGCCGCCGGCCGTGCTGCTGGCCGTGCTGCCGGAGATTGCCGCCAAGGGCTGCGACGAACTCTGGCTGAATCCCGGCACGGAATCCGCCGCCGTGCTGGCGGCGGCGGAGCGGCTTGGCCTCAACGTCATTCAGGCGTGCAGCATCGTGGGCGTCGGCGTGTCGCCGGCGGCGCTGTGACGGGCGGCACTTTTTGCTTTCCTCGACCGGGCTTCACATTATTTTCCCGCGATGCAACGTGCCTGGAAACATTGCCTGCCCGCAATCCTCGCGGCGGGAATTTTGATTTTCGCCGCCGCCGCCACGACGGCCGCGGAGACCAACGGCGTCGCCGGCGCGCTCCGGCCGTTTTATCTCATCGGCCACGGCGCGAACACGCTCGCCCTGGCCAGGGAATACCTCGATGCCGGCGCGAACGCTTTGGAAGTGGATGTGAACCAGATCGCCGGGCAGACCAACGCCCTGTGCATCGGCCACGGCCCCAACGTCGGCAGTGGCGCGCCGGGCAAACGTGATTCCGTGCCGCTCGCCGAATTCCTGCGCGGCCTGCACGAACTCGCCCGCACCAATCACAACTTCTGCCTCGTCTATTTCGACTGCAAAACCCTCGTCGTCACTCCGGAACACGGCCGCACGCTGCTCGACACCATCCGCACTGCGCTCACCGGCGACGGGGCCGACCGCGTGGACATGAACGTCCTCATCTCCGTGGGCAAGCTCAAGGAAAAGGCCATGTTCGCCAGCCTCACCAATCAGCTCGGCCCGCGCGAAGGGCTGATGGTGGACGGCTATTCCGACCCCGCCGCCGTCAGCGCCTACTTCACCGGGGCCGGCGTCACCAACCAGGCTTTCAGCGACGGTATCGTCCCGATGAACCCGCTCTTGAATTTGATCACCGTGCATGGCGCCGTCCGCGCCGCCTGCCGCCTGCGCGACGCGCAGCAGCAAATCCGCTTCGTCGGCGTGTGGTCGGTGAACAATCCCTGGGCCATCCGGCATTTCATCCGCATGGGCGTGGACGGGCTGGTGGTGGACAAGCATATCGTCTGGTATAACTTTTGCATGGCCAACTTCGGCGACGGCCTGCGCAGCCTGACCCGGACCGTGCGCGAGCAGGGCACGCGGCTTGGCATCCGCGCGGCCAATCGCGACGACAACGTCTTTGCCTTCCACGCCCCGGCGGTCAACAGCCCGGTAGGCGACATTTCGGCATCCGTTCTTCTTAATCGTAATCCTTAATCGTAATCGCTGGCTTAAAGGGATTACGATTACGATTAGAAGGCGACGGATCCTTGTAGGGCAGACCTCCCGGTCTGCCGGTGCGGGCGACTTCCTAGTCGCCTGTTCCTGTTTTTGCCGTCTATCTTGGAACCCGGAATCGGGAGATTCCGGGAACCAGCAGGCGGGGACGCCTGCCCTACACGCTACGGCGCGGCGCGGATGCGCCAGTCGTTGTCCGTGGCTACTGTGACAAGCCTCCAAACCTCATTGGGTTTGGGAACGGTAAAACTGCATCGTGGAACTGGCGGTATTGGTATCTGTGAATTGCCAGTTGCCATCAGCTCCGGCAAGGTTGGTGGCGATGGGTTGCCAGATGGTTTGGATAAGATTAGTGGCGCATAGCACTTGATTGGTTGAACCGGGCTGGCTTAAGAAATTCAGCTCCATGTCTCCATTGCCAATGCGGGCGGCTTGGGTGATGAGCGGTGTAGAGGCAACGGTTAGGTTAACCACGCTGCTGGTCACGCTGCCACTTGAACCAGTGATGATGACTTGATAAGTGCCAGCGTTAATCGTCACAAAGCCACTGCTGACTACAATTCCATTTGAAATAATGATTTGATAAATTGGGAGTTTGGTGTTGATGGTAAAAGTTTGTTTATGCGTGTCGTATAATTTGCTCAAGCGTGAAGTGCCCCCATTGTTCGCAATCAACATAGTGCCATTCAAATCAACCGCTAAAGCAGAGGGTGCTGGCAACGCAATATCCGTGGCAGCACCATCCTCGTTACTGAAACCTCCCCCTGCAATGGTGTTTATAATCCCATTGGTATCTACTTTCCGAACCCGGTTGTTGCCGCCATCCGCAATAAACAGATTCCCATTTGTGTCCACCGCCACTCCATCTGGGGCATATAAGTTTGCGTTCGTGGCGGCGCCGCCATCGCCAGAAAAAGATCCGGAATATGTAACCCCGGCCACGGTGGTAATAATGCCATTAGTATCCACTTTACGAATGCGATTGTTATCGGTGTCAGCAATAAACAAATAGCCGTTGGCATCAACTGCCACGCCGAAGGGTAAACTTATTTCTGCGTTGGTAGCCGCACCACCATCGCCGGAGAAGCCGCCAGAGCCGGAATTTGAAAATTTGCCGACGATTGTTGAAATCATGCCATTGGTCGAAACTTTCCGGATGCACTGGTTTCCAGTGTCGGCAATAAGCAAATTACCAAACCCATCTACAGCCACGCCAAAAGGGAAGCAGAGACTGGCATTTGTGGCGTTGCCGCCGTCACCCGCATAATCCGCCGTGCCATTGCCCGCCACCATGTTGATAATACCGTTAGTGTCGATTTTCCAAATGCAGCAGTTGTAAACATCCGCAATGAAAAGATTGCCTGTCCGGTCCACGGCAAGGCCGGCGGGGCCGGACAAGCTTACATTCGTGGCTGGGCCCGTTCCAGTGGCGGTGCCGCCGCCAGCGATTAATTGGACATGATAGTTATTCGCATCCAGTTTGTAGATTAGTCCGGCATTATAATCGGAAAAATAAACATTCCCTAAAGCATCCGGAGCTACTCCATACGCATTCAGTGGCAATTGAACAGGATAACCATTGAGCAATTTATTATTGGGCCCGCCAACCATCGAAATGAGGAGGTTGTCTGGCAGAGGGGTGTTGTTTTGCAGCCACTGGTAGGTGTATGACTCCGCATTGGAAATGCCCACGCTAAATGTGGCGTAGCATCCACCCCAAACCGTTTGATTCACCGGCTGATTGGTGATGACCGGCTGCGCACCGGCGGTGAATGCGAGGAACAAGCCCAACCCAATGCCAACCATTTTGCCCAAGGGGAAATTCATATCGGTGGCAATAAATCTCTGCCCTTTCGCCGGCCCGGTCAATTCCTTTTTGCGCCCCGGCCCGCCACGCCCAAGACCAAAGGCCGGCGGCAATCCCAACGGGATTGAATCATTCAGACCAGGGTTGCGAGGAACGAGCTACCCTGGGTCAGCGTCCACCCAATTTTTCCCTACCCTGAAAGGGTTGAATCCAGCCAACCCCTACAGGGTTGGTTAAAATCTGGGGGGCTTTACCCAAGGTAGCGCCGAGGGCGCAACCTTGGGCTGAATGATGGAATCCTTACAGGATTCGGGACACTCGCCACCGCTGGCGCTGCCCCGGTCTTCCTTGCGGCTTGGCGGCTTGGCCCCTAGGCGTTGAATTCTCCCGCCGCCCACTGCCGCCTTTAGTCCATTACCGGCGGGCGGGCGGTGTTTTCCCGCATTTTTGCCACGTTTTGAGTCAAAAACTCGATTTTCAGCCCTTTTAGCCCGCCAACTGTCGTTTTTTATACAGGTATCCACGTGGATGTTCGCAGTATCCATGTGGATAGTCGCGGTATCCATGTCGTTGGTCTCAGTATCCACGTGGATGTTGGCAGTATTCATGTCGTTGTCTTGGGTAACCATGTCATTGCCAGCCGTCGCCATGCCGCCGGTCAAAACCGCCGCTGGCTGGTTCCCCATCGTGGCGTCAAAAATCTGGAGATTCCAAGAACTGGCAGGCTGGAAAGCCTGCCCTACGATGCGGGCGGGGCGGGGCGGGTTAAAACACAATCGGCTCGTTGAGCTTGCCGCATTGGGTGCAGCGGGAGCGGTCCACGTCGGCATCGTCGGTATAAACGAGGCCGCATTTGGCGCAGCGGAAGACGCTGTCTTCGGGATGCGCGGGGCCGAAGTGGCGGCGGCGCAGCTCGGAGAAAATTCCCACCCCGCACAGCACGCCCAGCGTCAGCGCCACATAGATGAGCAGGAGGGTTGAAATGCTCATGGCGCAGCCACCGGCACGGTGTGCCAGGTAAAAAGGATTTCCCCAAACATCAGCTTGTCCGCCGGCGTGAACCGCAGCGTGCGCGCGAGCGTCAGCGCCGTTTGATCGGCGGTGTCCGACGCGCTGGAGTCGAGCAGCACCACGGAGGTGACGTTGCCGTCGGTGTCCACGAGCAGTTGGACGCGGCTGGGGGCGATGACGTCATTCATGGCGAGCGTCGGCGCGGTAAAGGTGTTCAGCCGACGGCGGCGGGCGAGTTCGCCGGCGAGCGACCAGATGGAATTTTGCGGCAACACGGTTTCGATGGGGGTCAGCGTCAGGAGCAGTTGCGGTTCCGGCTTGAAGGTGGGGGGAATGGCGGCGAAACGGTTGGTCTGCATGAACGCGCTGAACGCCGCGCCCAGCGTGGCGGCGTCGTTCGCCAGAAACACCGGCGCTTCCGTGAAGCGGTTCGCCGGCGCTTCGACGCCGGGCGCCCGCGTCGCGAAGGCGGCGGCGAAAGCATCCGCCGGCGGCACCGCAAACAGAGTGGGATCGGTCAGGCGGACGAGTTCGCTGGAATTGTCGGCGAGCCGGAACACGGGCACATTCTTGACCGCGCGCGGGACGGTCGGTTTTTTTGAGCCGAGCAAATATAGAAAGGCGAAATGCGCGGCGAACGCGAGCAGGATGACGAGGAAGGTTTTCGCCCAGCTCCAGCCGGCGTCCGGCGGCAGGGGCGCGGGCGGATGGAGTTCGGTCGGCCCGGCGTTCATGGCATCCGCGGCAGTGTGGCCAGCACGAGGTTGGTGATGCCGATGCCTGGTTCGCGCGCGAGCAGGGCGAGGCGGGCGAGCGTGTCGTAGTTCACAGCCTTGTCGGCGTGGATAACGAGCGTAAGCGGTTCGCGCGCGCCCTTGGCTTTGGCGGCGAGCGAAGTTTTCAAGACCGCCTCGGTGACAATCTCGTTTTCAAAATACAAGCGGCCCTGCGCATCCACGGCCATGGCGACGACAGGATGATTCACGCCGGGCAAATCGGCGGCGGACGGCGGCTCCAGGTTCATGCGGAGGCCGGTGACAGGCAGCAGCGCGCCGAGCAGCAGGAAAATCACGAGACAGAACAGCACGGCCGCGAAGGGCGCGACGTCGAACTGGCTGCGCAGGATTTTGGCGGAGCGCGGGAATTTCATTTGCCGTTGCCGGTGCCGTTTTCGGTGACGATGTTGACGATCTCGGCGGCGGCGCGCTCCATGTCGAGGACGATTTTATTGACGCGGCTGACGAGATAATTATAGCCGGCATGGGCGGGGATGGCCACGCCGATGCCGGCGGCGGCGCAGATGAGCGCCTTCCACACGCCGTGGGACAAGACTTGGATGTGGGCATACAAACCCGCCTGTTCCAGTTGGCCGAAGACATCAATGAAGCCGAGAACGGTGCCGAACAGACCAAGCAGCGGCGCAATTTGCGCGATGGTGGCGAGGAGATTTAATTTCTCCTCGAGACGCGGCACTTCGATGAGGCCGGCTTCCTCGACGGCTTCGCGGACGCGTTCGCGGCCGAGTTCGCGCGCGAGGATGGCGGCCTTGACCAGCCGCGCGACCGGGCCGGCGGTGGCGTCGCAGATGGCGATGGCCTCAACGATGTTGCCGCGCTTGATGACGGTGCGGACGCCGTTGAGAAACTCGGCGGAGTTAATCTGCGAGCGGTGGCAGAACAGCGCGCGTTCAATGAACACGACGGCGGCGGTGGCGGCGGCAATGAGAATCAGCCAGATGACCGGCCCGCCATTTCCTAAAAGTGTCGGCAGCATGGCGTTGGTATAGGGCTTTGCGGGGCAAGTTAAAAGCGTAAAAACGAGAACCGTGCAACGAGCCGGAAGCCGGACGGCAATTTTCTACTTACGCATGGCCGCCTGCTCCTGTATTTTCCGCGCATGGAAAATCCCGACCAATTACGCGAACTCTTCCGGATGCAGAAATCTCTCAACGAGCGCATCGGCGTGAAAACCGACGGCATGAGCGAGGAGGAAAAGACCAAGTGGCTGCTCAACTACACCCGCGCCATGCAGCAGGAGATGGCCGAGCTGACCGACAGCGTGCCGTGGAAATGGTGGGCCAAGTATCAGAAGTTCGACGAGCAGAACGCGCGCGTCGAGGTCGTGGATCTGTTTCATTTTCTCATCAGCATGGCGCAGGTGCTCGGCATGAGCGCGGACGATGTCTTCGCCGCCTACGTCAAAAAGAACGCCGTGAACTTCCAGCGCCAGGACAGCGGCTACGTCAAGAAGGACGAGAACGACTCGAAGCACATTTGAGTCATGGAAGCGTCCGACCGGAAAAAGCGCATCGCCATCGCAGTTGTTGGCGTGGTGGTCATGTTGGTGTTGATAGGAAGTTTTTTTGCGCCGATTTTCAGCGGTTTCTGGCACGCTAGGCAAAATGGACAAAATCATTCCAGCGCACCGCTGTTAATCTTCGGTGGTTTTTTTCTGCTCTTTGTGCTGGTGGCGGTATTCAGCCTCTGGCACGACTTTCGTAAAATTTCCCGCGAAGATATCGTCGTGCCGCCGCGCGAAGACAAGCCCTGGCTCAAGCGCGCCGACTGGGCGGCGGGTAAAATCAAATCTTCCGCCGGCGCGCAGACGAAAATCTTTGTCATCTTCGCCCTGGTTTTTGGCGGCTTCGGCGGACTCATGACCTTTTTCGTTCTGCCCAAGGAACTGCACAACGGAAACGACAAGGCGCTGTTCATCCTGCTGTTCCCCGCCGTCGGCATCGGCTTTGTCATCGCCATCGTGCGCGCCGCGCTGGCCCGCCGCCGGTTTGGCGACTGTTATTTTGAAATGGCATCCATCCCCGGCGCGCTCGGCGGTTCGCTGGACGGCATGATTCAAACGGGCGCGCGAATCCGGCTCGAACACGGCCTGCACCTGAAGCTGTCGTGCATCCGCCGCACCGTTTCCGGCTCCGGCGACAACCGCAGCACACAGGAAAACATTCTCTGGCAGGACGAAAAAGTTTTCGCGCCCAACGCCAGCCTGCCCGAACCCGAACCCGGCCGCAGCGGCATTCCGGTTTTCTTCAAGCTGCCGGCGGATCAGCCGGAATGTTTTGCGCGCGGCAACGAAGCCATCCTCTGGCGGCTGGAGGCCAAGGCCAAGATGGCCGGGCCGGATTTCGGCGCGACGTTTGAAGTGCCGGTGTTTCAAGTGGCTGGCGCCGCCATCGAGCCGGCCGACGAGCCTGATCCCACGGCGGCGCTGCAAATGCCCGTCGAGGAACTGCGCCGCGACGAGGGTTCCAAAATCCAAGTCACCGACGGCCCGCGCGGGCGCGAATTTTATTTTCCCGCCGCGCGCAACCTCGGCGCGGCCATCGTGACGACCGTGTTCGCCTTGATTTTCAACGGCGCGGTTGTTGCGACCATTCACTTTCACGCGCCCATCATGTTTCCGATTGTCTTGAGTTTGTTCGGCGTTCTCCTGTTTTGTTTCACCTTCAGCCTTTGGTTCAAGACGAGCCGCGTCACCATTGATTCCACCGGCATCACCACCGTGAACCGCTGGCTGGTCTTTTCGCGGACGCGCCGGTTTGAGGCCGCCGACATTGTGCGCTTTGCCACCAAAGTCGGTATGACGAGCGGCACACAGACGTTTCAAGATCTCAAGCTGGTCACGCGCGCGAGCGAGGACAATTTTGCGGCGCGCAAAGCCCGCTATCAGCAAACCAGCGAACGTCCGCCGTTGAAATTCGCCGTAAGTAGTCCTGACGGCGTCACCCTCGCCAGCGGCATCGCCAGCGCGCCGGAAGCCAACTGGCTTGTGCAGGAAATGACCAAGGCGCTCGGTCGCCGCGCTTAAAGCACCGTGAACGCCCAACTCAAAACTAAAAATTCAAAACTCAACACTCGCACCGTCCCTGTCCGCTGGCGCAAGGAGGTCGAGCGCATTCTCATCACCGATGCGCAGCTCGCGCGCCGTGTCAAAACTTTGGCGCGCGAAATTGAGCGCGACTTTCGCGGGCGCGAAATGGTGGTCGTCTCGCTGCTCAACGGCACGGTGGTTTTTCTGGCCGATTTGATCCGCCACCTGAACCTGCCGCTGCGGCTGGATTTCATCGGCGTCTCCAGCTACGGCAGCGGCACCGAATCCGGCGACCTCGTTTTCACCAAGGAGCTGCGCCTCGACGTGCGCGGGCGCGATGTGCTGCTCGTGGATGACATTCTCGACACCGGCAAAACCATGAGCCGCGTCGTCTCGAAAATCCGCGCGCTCAAGCCGCGCCGCCTCAAGACCTGCGTGCTGCTCGACAAGCCCGCCCGCCGCACTGAAAACATCCGCGCCGATTACGTCGGCTTCCAGATTCCCGATGCGTTCGTCGTCGGCTACGGGCTTGAT
>CAIXPZ010000072.1 GCA_903921455.1 uncultured Verrucomicrobia subdivision 3 bacterium
ATTATTCCCGTTCTTGGTGAAGACGAGGTCGTCGGCCAGATACACGGCGGAATGCTTGATCTCGTTCTTGTTGTTCATCAACAAGAGCACATCGCCGTAGAGCGAAGGCGCCGCGATCTGAAAGAAGTTTTTCTGAATGTATTGCACCGCAAAGTTCGGATCGTTGAAACGGTTGTCCGGCGTTTCGTTGCTGAAGTTGAACGTCGTCCAGTGACAGTCCATGGTCGGCTCGCCGGGTTGCGGCGGCAGCGGAAACGTGTAAAGCCGGTCGCGCGCAAACTTGGGCAGCAGGTAAAGCAGACTCAAATTACCACCTTCGGGAAGCCGCTTGAGAGATTCCATAAGCGGGCGAATGTCGGTGAAGTGGACGTTCGGCATGTTGCCCCAATAAGAAGCCAGCTTGTCAATGTCCGTGCCCGGCTTGATGGCCAGACCGGCAAACACGGCGGATTGCCGGGACATCGCGCAGGTCAGGGCCACGCGCCGTTCGACTGTTGGTATCTGGTTGAGCAAAAATTGATAATCAGAGAGTTGCTGCGCGGCGCCGTTAGGATAGACCAACCGCTTAAGCAGAGCCACGTCGGCGGGCGGCAATTGTTCATCCGCATAAATGGACTCGATGGTATTGGCGGGGAAGATGTAGGGATAATCAAGATAGAGATTGATGTTGTAGCCGGCGAGTTGCGGATAAAGCTTTTGGCGGTTCTCCGGCGTCAACGAAAACAGAAAGTCGGCGGACGGCGTGAGCGTCGTGCCGGCGGCGTTTTGCCGGCCAGCTGCTGGCACCAGCGCCGCCGAGGCTTGAGCCTCGGTCAAACCATTCTTCATTAAGAGCGCCTTTACCGCGTCAGGGTTGAGACCGCTAAAGGTCCAAATTTCCGGCTGCGGAACGGTGACTTCCTCGGTGAGATACTCCTTCGGCCGTTCCAGCGAGATATCACGCGTAATCAGCTCACCCCACGGTCCGACATGAACCGAGCGGGACTTGTCTTTCGGGTCAACCGCAAAAGTCTCGGTCAGCTTCGGATGAGTTACCACGGCCACCTTATAGGTTACGAAGGCCGCACCGCCAACCAGGGCAAGGCAGAATACAATCAAACCAGCCAGCGTAAATTGAAACACGTTGGATGCCGAGGCGGATTCCTGCTTGCGCGAACGACTCATAGCCAAACCGCCGCCGTTTCCGCTGGGGAGAATAACCGGAGCATCATCATACTGTCCCTAAGGACGCATGGAGGTTAACGAAAGTTTCAACGACCACAATTAAATAGTAACTATTTGGTTACTTAACCGTTTGGCTGAGGGTCAATCAGCTGCCACCAATACTGGGGTCTAGTCCGTCTAGTCCGTTTTCTTGCGCATGTAAACCGTCCGCATTGGCGGCGTGTTCGGGTAAGTGGCGAGCAGGTCGGATATCCGCATCAGCATCCACAGCTGGCGGTAATTATTCCCGTTCTTGGTGAAGACGAGGTCGTCGGCCAGATACACGGCGTAATGCTTGATCTCGTTCTTGTTTTTCATCAACAAGAGCACATCTCCGTAGAGCGAAGGCGCCGCGATCTGGTAATAATTTTTCTGGATGTATTGCACCGCAAAGTTCGGATCGTTGAAGCGGTTGTCCGGCGTTTCGTTGCTGAAGTTGAACGTCGTCCAGTGACAGTCCATGGTCGGCTCGCCGGGTTGCGGCGGCAGCGGAAATGTGTAAAGCCGGTCGCGCGCAAACTTGGGCAGCAGGTAAAGCAGACTGATGTTGCCGCCTTCGGGAAGCTGTTTCAGGGATTCAAGGAGCGGCCGGATGTCGGTGAAGTGAATGTTCGGCATGTTGCCCCAATACGCCGCGACCTTGTCAATGTCCGTATCCGGTTTTACAACGAGGCGAGCGAGCACGGCGGATTGCCGCGACAGGGCGCGGGTCAGCGCCACGCGCCGGTCGGCGGTGGGGATCTGGTTGAGCAAAAACTGATAATCCGCGAGCTGTTGCGCATCGCCGTTCGGATATACCAGCCGCTTGAGCAACGCCAGATCATCCGGATTCAGCCGGCTATCCGTGTAAATGGACTCGATGGTTTCGCTCGGAAAAATGTAGGGGTAATCGAGATAGAGATTGATGTTGTAGCCGGCGAGTTGCGGGAAAAGCTTCCGGCGGTTCTCCGAAGTGAGCGAGAGCATGAACTCGCCGGACGGCGTGAGCTGCGTGCCCGCAGCGGTTTCCCGGCAAGCCTCCGGCCGCAGCGCTGCCGCAGCCTGAACTTCGGTTAACCCATTTTTCATGAACAGCGCCTTTACCGCATCGGGCTTGAGACCATTGAAGGTCCACACTTCCGGCTGCGGACTGGCCACTTCCTCGGTCAGATACTCCACCGGACGTTCCAGGGAAATTTCGCGCAGGAGCAATTCCCCCCACGGCCCGACATGCACCGAGGAAGTTTTGTCCTTGGGATCGCGCGCAAATGATTCCGCCAGTTTTGCGTGATTCACAGCCGTCAACTTGTAGGTGATTAACGACGCCCCGCCCATCAAGGTGAGGCTGAAAACAATCAGACCCGTCAGGTTAAAGCGAAAAACATTGCCGAGGTGACCGGCGCCCAATTTGTGTGGCTTGCTCATGTAAAAAACTATTGTGCGAGCAAAAACGCAAACCGCCGCCCCGCAAACCGACGGGGACGGCGGCTGAATTTAAGCTCGAATCAGAGGCTAATAACCAAACGGTTACTTGACAAGCTCTTCCGCGATCTGCACCGCGTTGAGCGCCGCGCCTTTGAGGAGCTGATCGCCCGAAACCCAGAAGCACAGACCATTGTCCAAGGCGCAGTCGAGCCGCAGGCGGCCCACTTCACAGTTGTATTTCTCGGAAGTAAAGAGCGGCATCGGATATTTCTTGTTCTCCGGTTCGTCCACGACATCCAGACCGGGAGCCTGCTTCAAGACGGCCCGCGCGGCCTCGATGGATACGGGCTTTTCAAACTCCGCGCTCACGGCGATGGAATGCGAACGATAGACCGGCACGCGCACGCAAGTCACGCTCGCGCGAAAGTTCGCATGATGCATGATCTTGCGGCCTTCGTTCTCCATCTTCATTTCTTCCTTCGTATAGCCGCCCGGCAAAAAAGAATCCACATGCGGAATCACATTGAACGCGATCTGGTGGGGATAAACCTCCTTCGTCACCGGCTGGTTGGTGACGATTTGCTCCACCTGGCGTTCGAGCTCTTCCAACGCCTTCGCGCCCGTGCCGCTAACTGCCTGATAGCTGGAGGCGAAAATGCGCTTCACGCCAAACGCCTGATGCAACGGATACAGCGCCATGAGCGTGATCGCGGTGGTGCAGTTCGGATTGGCAATGATGCCCTTGTGTTTCTTCACATCGGCGGCGTTGATTTCCGGGACGACCAGCGGCACATCGGGGTCTTGACGGAACGCGCTGGAATTATCCACCACCACGCAGCCAGCTTTGGCCGCGATGGGCGCGAACTCCTTCGAGATGCTGCCGCCCGCGCTGAACAGCGCGATGTCAATGCCCGCGAAGGAATCCTTCGTCAGTTCCGTCACGGTGATGTCCTGGCCCTTAAACTTCAATTTCTTGCCGACCGAGCGGGCGGACGCGAGCAAGGTCAGCTTGCCCACGGGAAAACTTCTCTTTTCCAAGGTCTTGATCATCTCGATGCCGACTGCGCCAGTGGCACCGACAACTGCAACGTGAGGATTACGGTTCATAAATGGCCGGATAATGTAGCAAAAAAATCGCAAGCGTCAATTTCGCACTACCCCCTGCCCACAAAACATCCTCCGGGAGAAGGTTTGTCACCTGAATTTTTCTTCCGCCGCCCGAGCGGACATGTTTCAATTCCGGACTCTTCACGCATGAAACACCTTTTTAAATTCCGCAGCTTGCGCCAAGGCCTGCAACATTTCAATCGCATCAGCCTGCCCGCCACATTGCTGGCTTGCGCCAACATTCTATTCGCGGAAACATCGCCGCCGACCAACCAAGTCGTCCGCCTTGCCACCGCCCACTTTGAACTGGTGTTCCGGGTGGGCAACGACGGACGGCTCTACCAGCAGGCGGCCGGCGCCGGCAAGGCAAAGGAAAAACTGCCGCGCATGGAGGAGGCTTATCCGCAGGCTGGCGATGGCTACATCTGGGAACCTGCGCTGCAAGCGGTTCATGCCGACGGCAACACTTCCACGGCATTGATATTTGACAGCGCCAACCGGACCAATGAAGCACCGGGCATTGAAGTCACGCGCATCCAACTGCGCGACCCGGCTTACCCATTTGAAACAACGCTGTGTTTCCGAACGCATCACGATCAAGACGTGGTGGAGCAATGGACGGAAATCATCCATCATGAATCCGGTCCGGTGACTTTGGAGCGCATGGCTTCAACGGCGTTACTGCTGCCGGCCACGAACGTTTACCTCACGCATTTCTTCGGCGACTGGGCAAAAGAAATGTTGGCACCCATCACGGAACCCATCACCCCCGGCACAAAAATTTTGGATTCCAAGATCGGGGTGCGCGCGGAACAATTTCGCAACACCTCATTCGTGCTGTCGCTGGACGGTCCCCCGCAGGAAAACGCCGGGCGCGTGCTGGCCGGCTCGCTCGCGTGGTCCGGCAGTTTTCAATGCGCGTTTGACGACTTCGGCCAGGGTATCCGCGCGTTGTGCGGCGTGAATCCGTTCGCCTCCGCATATCATCTGGAGCCCGGCCAGACTTTCACCACGCCGAAAATGATCTGGGTCTGGAGCGCCAACGGCCTCGGCGACATGAGCCGGAAATTTCACCGCTGGGCGCGCGACTTCGGCCTGCGCAACGGCCACAAAATCCGCTCCGTGCTGCTGAACAACTGGGAGGCGACCGGTTTTAATTTCGATTTCAACCGCATCGTCGGCCTTTATGATCCGGCGAAGGAAATCGGCACGGAACTATTCCTGCTGGATGACGGCTGGTTCGGCAATAAGTATCCCCGCGTGAACGCCAACGCCGGGCTTGGCGATTGGGAACCGAATCACCAGCGCCTGCCCGCCGGCCTCGCGCCGCTCGCCACCGAAGCCGGGAAACGTGGATTCCAATTTGGCATCTGGATCGAACCGGAAATGGTGAATCCCAAGAGTGAATTGTTTGACCAACATCCCGACTGGGTCATCGCCCAACCGAACCGCAAACACGAACTGCAACGCAACCAGATGGTGCTCGACCTGACGCGCCCGTCGGTGCAGGCATTCGAATGGCAGGTGATCAGCAACACGCTTAGCGTGCCGGGCATCAGCTATGCCAAATGGGACTGCAACCGCTTCCTGACCCAGCCCGGGTCATCATGGCTGGGGCCGGATCGTCAGTCGCATCTGACGATTGATTACGTGAACGCGCTCTACCGGCTCATGGACAAAACGGCGAAGAGCTTTCCCGACACGGAATTGATGCTGTGTTCCGGCGGCGGCGCGCGGGCGGATTACGGCGCATTGAAGTATTTCCACGAATTCTGGCCGAGCGACAACACCGATCCGGTCATGCGCGTGCCGATGCAGTGGGACTACTCCTATTTCTTCCCCAACCTGGCGCTCGCGAGCCACGTCACGCATTGGGGCAAGCGGCCCATGCACTTCGCCTGCAGCGTGGCGATGAGTGCCCGGTTCGGCATGGATCTCGATCTGGTAAAACTGTCGCCGGAAGACAAGGCGATTTGCGCCGGCGCCATCAGCGCCTACAAACACATCCGCGAGGTAACGTTGCAAGGCGATCTATATCGGCTCGAATCACCGCACGGCACCGCGCGCGGAGCGTTAAATTATGTGGCGGAAAACCGCACCCGCGCCGTGGTATTTGTGTTCCAATTACAAGACGGTGAAGCCTTGCCGGTAAAACCGCAGGGGCTGGATCCGGAAACAAAATATTTCGTCCATGAACTCAATCCCGCACCCGGTCGCGCGGCATTGTCGCGGGAAAGTAAGACGTTTACCGGCGCAGAATTGATGCGCGATGGTCTGACGCCTGCGTGTGCCAAGGCGCTGGAAGCCTGCGTTATCGAGCTGGCTTCGCCGCCCCGATAGCCGTGTTTTCTGAGTCATTTCTCCAATCCCGACACTCCAGACGCTGGGGGAACACCCCCCCGGCCATTTTAACTCAGGCAGCCCACCCGACCAAAAAAAAAATCATTTCAGATTGACCGGCAACGCGGGTTATGACGAAATGATAGAACATAGTAATTTTGCCCAAATGCCGAGAACTCCAGTCAGAAACGGAAACGGAACGCCGCGCACCGGCGCGAGCAAATACGACGCGCACCACAAGGTGTTGTCGCAAACCTACGGCGCCTTCGCCGACCTGCGCCGCGAGTTATCCGACTCCAAGACCACCGTCAACGAGCGCGAGGATATCCTGAAAAGTTTCGCCACCTGCCCCGATTCCCAGCGCTCATGGCTGCTGCTCGAGGATTACTTTGAAAAGCTCGCGCTCTCCCGCCGCGATTTTCCCGCGACCGACTGGTGGACCAAGATGCTCGCCACCACCGGTAAGGCGCGGCTGGAGGAACTTGCCTTTCTATTTCTGCGCGCCAAGCGTTCCGTGCCGCCGGAATTACAAGCCCACGCCAGCCTCGACCGCTTCGCCCGCGCCGAGGAGGCTGAACAAGAATCGCGCCTGGTGAAGGAATTGGAAAACTGGCTCTCACCGCCAGCGCCACTCCACCTCGACACGCCGCGCGCCACCTTGCGCGTCGTTTGCAAACCGCAGCCGGACGAACAGGAGCCGTCGCGCTTCCGCCTCGCCGTCCAATTCCTTTTGCTCCGGCCGCGCACCGGCGAGAAGGCGCGCTCGCTGCACGACCTCGTGGATCTCGTTGTCCGGGCGGCGCATGAGCAGGAGTTGTTCACGCCATGGGACTGGGAGTTCATCCAGTGGATTTACGACACGCACCGCGAACGCGCGGGCCATGAGACCACGCTGTTGCTTGCCGACGCCGAGTTGCTGCAATGGCTGGCGCGCTGGGGCCACACCAACCGCCTTGAATCCGCCGCGAACGGCCAGGCGCTATTCTTCCATGGCCACGTCGTTTCGCTCGCACCGCATCTGGAAAATGGTGATAAGGAGCTCTCTTTCACCCATCGCATCCTGTTGCCAGACGGCATCAATCATTCCGTCGCGGACGCCAAGTTTTTCAACCGCCAGTCGCCCGTGGCGCTGCTAGGCAATGAATTTTTCCTCCTGCGCAACGCGCCACCTTCCGGGGTCTTGAAATATCTCGCGCAGAAACCCTCCGTGCCCGTGCGCAAGTTGAGCCACCGCTTGCTGCTGCACCTGCGCAAGTCGCAGGCGAACCACGGCGTGGACTGGGAGCAGCTCTGCGTCGCGCATCCGGCGTCGCCGCAATTTGTGTTTGAATTGCTCGACGACACCGTGCGCCTGCGGTTGATGGCCAAAAGCGCGCGCGACAAGAGCACGTGGTTCTGGAACGGCCACGAGTGGACGCCGCACAGCCGCGTCATCAAGCCCGGCGAGAAGCCCGAGATACTCGACGACCCGCGCCTTGAGCCGGTCGTGCAATGGCTGCGCAAGCTTGATTGGTTCATGCAGGAACCCGGCTTATGGATCGGCGATGCGAATGAAAATTTCCTCGGCTCGCTCGCCGAGGCATGGGCCGCGCGTCCGGCCGAAGCCGAGTTTCTCGGCAACGCCGCGTTCCACCGCCTGTTCCTCACGCCGCACCGGCTCAAGCCGCGCCTCGTCGTGAAGGGCAGCGGCATCGACTGGCTCGCCGTCTCTGCCGAGTGGGAAGCGGAAGGCATGAAGCTCTCCAAGGCCGACCTCGAACGGCTCGCCGCCGCGACCAGCCGCTTCGTCAAGCTGCCGAACTCCGGCTGGGTGGAACTCGACACCACCGCCGTGCAGGGCGCACATGAAGCCATGGCCGACATGGGCGTCGAAGGCCTCATCGCCGTGCCGCAGAAAGTCGGCATGGAACACGTCGCGCACCTCGACGAGGACGGCTTGCAACGTTTCGTGGATTCGCCCGAGGCCAAGGCGCTGCGCGAACGCGTCCGTGATTTCAAGGGCGTGCCCGCAGCGGAATTACCGAAAACTTTGCAGGCGGAACTGCGCCCCTATCAGAAAGACGGCTTCGATTTTCTCGCACACTTGGTGCGCGTGAAGCTCGGCGGCATTCTGGCCGACGACATGGGCCTAGGCAAAACATTGCAAACGCTGACGTGGCTCGCGTGGCTCAAGGAACAGAACAAGAAGAACCCCAAGCCCTCGCTCGTCATCTGTCCCGCGTCCGTGCTGCATAACTGGCGGCGCGAAGCGGAGAAGTTCACGCCCGACATGAAGGTGCTCGTGCTCGAGAGCGGCGCCGCGCGGCACAATCTCCGCAAGCAGATTCCGCAGCACGACATCATCGTCACCAACTACGCCCTGCTCCGCCGCGACCTCGAGGAATTTCACAAGTTCGCATTCCGCGCCGTCATTCTCGACGAAGCGCAGTTCATCAAGAATCCCGGCGCGCAGGTCACGCAATCCGTCAAGCAGTTGAAGTGCGAAAATAAAATCGCGCTCACCGGCACGCCGCTGGAAAACCGGCTACTGGATCTATGGAGCATCGTGGATTTCATCCAGCCCGGCTACCTCGGCAATCAGGAACAGTTTCTCGACACCTACGAACCCAAGGGTGGTGAGAACGCCGAATCCGCCCAGCGCATCGCGCGCCGGCGCTTGTCCGCCAAGCTCCGTCCACTCCTGTTGCGCCGACTCAAGAAGCACGTTGCGAAAGACCTGCCCGACCGCATCGAAGAACGCCGCGATTGCCCGCTTGGCGAAGAACAGCGGAAACTTTACCTCGCCGAACTGCGCCGCAGCCGCGAGCAGATTGAACAAGCCGTGGCCACGCAGGGGCTCAACAAGAGCAAGATGCACGTGCTCGCCGCGCTCACGCGTTTGCGGCAGGTGTGTTGCCATCCGTCGCTCGTCGGGAGCGATACCGCCAGCGGCAAGACCGATACGCTTTTTGAATTGCTCGATTCGCTCGTGGCCGAGGGCCAGAAAGTGTTGGTCTTCTCCCAATTCGTGCAGATGCTCAACATCCTTGAGAAGGAATGTCACGCCCGCGGCATCCGCACCCACACGCTCACCGGCCAGACCAAGGACCGCCAGTCGGTCGTCAACGATTTCCAGAAGGACACCGGCGCGAGCGTGTTCCTGTTGAGCCTGCGCGCCGCCGGCACCGGCTTGAACCTCACCAACGCGAGCTACGTGGTCCTCTACGATCCGTGGTGGAACCCGGCCGTGGAAGCGCAGGCCATTGACCGTTCGCACCGCATTGGCCAGACGCAGACAGTTAACGCCTACCGCCTCATCGCGCCCGGCACGGTTGAGGAAAAGATCTGGGAACTCCAACAGAGCAAGGCCCAGACGATTGCGGACGTGCTTGGTGAAGAAGGCTTCGCCCGCAGCCTCACGGCCACGGACTTGGAATATCTATTCTCGGAAGATTAAGGAAAAGGCGAGGGATTGCAATGGAACTGGTCCCTACCTCGTTCGCAAACGCGACCTGATAGCCCCCACCAGCGCGGCGGCAGCCAAACCTAAAACGGCTCCCGCCAGCAGACCCAGCGTGATGTTCAACGGCTTGTTCGGCTTCGCCGGTTCCCGGCCCGGAAACGCGCGGTCAGTGATTACCACCGGCGGGCCGGCGGGAGCCTTTGATCCGTCCACCTTTCCAGCCGATTCAACGCGGTAATTCACATAGGCATCGGCAATGGCGTTGGCGACCCGCGCCGCCTCGTTCCGGTCATCGCTGTAAACTGTGATGGCGATGAGCTTGGTGCCGCGCACCGGGGACAAGCATAAACGCCCTTTTAAGATCTCCAGCGTTTCAGTGGTCTTTAAGGTCTCTCCGTTGAAATATTTTTTACCCCATTCGACATTCAAGTTCAGATGGTCGATGACCGCAGCAAGGACAAGCTGGGACTGGATGATTTCGAATGTCGTCTGGATGAAATAGGGATCATACGCCATGCCATTGGTGCTGGAACTGACATCCGGCTCCACCTTGAGACGCGCCGTGCTGGCGTAGGATTCCGGCAGGATAAAAGTGATCGCCGTGCTGATGATCGCCACGATCAAGAAAACGGTGATGAAGATCGGCGCGACCGCGGCCAACGCGCTTCCCTGCGGACGAATGGGCGAACCTTGGATGATAGGTGGAGTGGTCATGAGCTTGCGGTTCAGCCTAGAAAGTCGCGGGCCACGAATCAATCCTCATCCACCAGCGACACCGTGTGTCGGCACCAGCATTTCCACTTTTATTCATATCGCAACGACTCGATCGGATCCAGATTCGCCGCTTTCCACGCGGGATAGGTGCCAAAGACAACCCCGACGAGAGAACAGATGCCCAAACCGAGCGCGATCCAGTCGAACGGAATCACGGGCGGGACTTTCATCAGCCAGGCGACGCTGTTGCCGCCCAGAATTCCCAACCCGACGCCGATGACACCGCCGACTTCGCAGAGCACCACCGCTTCCATGATGAATTGCGTCATAATGTTCCGCTTCTTCGCGCCAATTGCGCGGCGGATGCCGATTTCGCGCGTCCGTTCGGTCACCGAGACGAGCATGATGTTCATGATGCCGATACCCGCAGCGATCAGCGCGATCGAGCTGACCACGGTCACCCCGACGCGCACGGCAAACGTGAAGCTGTTGAATTGCTCGATGAGTGAATCGTTGGAGAATAGTTCAAAATCGTCATCCGCGCCGGGCGGGACCTTGCGCGCGTTGCGCAGAATACCGCGCACCTGTTCCACGCAATCATCATAGTTGGCCGAATTGCGAGCCTGCACGAGGATGGTGAGGTCTTCCCACCAACGGCCATAGCGGTTGAGCGCAGTGGTGATGGGAATGACGGCGAAATTATCCTGGTCGCCGCTCAACGAGCCGCCCTTGGGCGCGATCACGCCGACGACCGAGTAGTTGATGCCATTGAGCTTGAGTTGCTCGCCGATGGGCGAGCCGAGCGGAAAAATTGTTTTGGCCAGACTATCGCCGATCACGCAGACGTTGCGGGCGCTGTCCACGTCGCTCGCCATCAATCCGCGCCCCTCGGCGACCAGCCAGTTCTTCGCGGGGAAACTGCCGGGGGTTTCGCCGAAGATGCCGACGGTGGGGGGTGTTTTTTTGTAGCGCGTCTGAACCTGACCACGCCAGAAGTTGCCCTCAATGCCGACGGTGCCGGCCAGCGTGGCCTTCTCCTCGACCTGCCGGCCCTGTGCTAGCGTGATGAATTTCCGCCGCCAATATTTTTCCCAGTCGGAATTGTTGCCAAACTGGATGGTTGGTTCGCGTTGGATCGCAAATGTCTGGCTGCCCAGCTGGCTAATCTCCGACTCGATATTCTGCTTCAGCACGCGCATCGCAGTCATCACGACGATGATGGAAAAAACGCCGATCAACACGCCGAGCAGCGTAAGCGCCGAGCGCAGCTTGTGCGAGGCGAGCGCATTCATGGCCATCGTAAAACTTTCCCGGACCTCGGCGAGCAACAAGGTTGGCTTGTGAAATCTCATTCGTTCCTCAAGGCGTCCACCGGATTCATCCGCGCCGCGCGCCAAGCGGGCAGAAAACCAGAGATCAATCCGGTCAGCAGTGACACGAGCAGCGACATGACAACGATGTTGAATGAAAGCGACGTCGGCAAAATATGCTTCACCGCCAACGTCGCGAGCCACGCGATGCCCAAACCAATGGCGCCGCCGAGCAGACAGATACACGCGGCCTCAATGAGAAACTGCAGCAGGATCGTCCGGCGCTTGGCGCCGATGGCTTTGCGAACGCCGATTTCCCGCGTCCGTTCGGCCACCGAGACGAACATGATGTTCATGATGCCAATGCCGCCGACAAATAATGACAGGCTGGTGACGCAGAGGCCGATGATCGCAATCCGCCCGGTCACGCGATGAAACATTTCCACGATCTGATCCTGCTGGTTGATGGCGAAATCATCTCCTTGATTGGGCGCGAGATGACGAACATGGCGCATTGCCTGACGTAATTCCTCGCGCGCCTCATCAAGCTGCGCCAAGCCTTTGACCTTCACGTGAATCTCAATCTGCGGGCGGCTGTAAATCTCCGCGAGAAATTGCCGCAGCGGAACGATGATGCGATTATCCAGGCTCCAGCCCAGCATGGCGCCCTGCTTCTCCATGATGCCAACAACTTCAAACGACTGGTCTTGAATTTTAATTTTCGCGCCCAGCGGCGATTCGCCACGGAACAAGTTGGTCGCCACCTCGCTGCCGATAACGCAAATTGGCCGGCCGCCCTCGGCATCGGCGGCGGTCAGGAAACGGCCTTGCGCGATCCCCACGCCGCTGGTGTCGAGATATTCATCGGTGGTGCCAATGATAAATGCGGTGTTGGCGCTACGGTCTTTGTATTTCACAGCATCACCGCTGTCGGTGGCGACGGGGGCGACGGAGGCGAGCTGAAGCCGGCTGGCCAGCGCCTCGGCCTCCGCCAGCCGGATGGGGCGCCGCTTCTGCGATTTCAGCCAGGTGCCCTCGGTGTTTTCATTAATCCAGCTATTGCGCTGGACATAAAAAACGTCCGCGCCGAGCGAAGAAATGCTTTGCAGAAAAGCGTGGTCCAAACCCTCGATGGCGGCGGCCATCAGCGTGACCGTGACGATGCCGATGACGATGCCGAGCGTAGTCAACGACGAACGCAATTTGTGCGCGCGGATGGCGTCCCACGAAATGCCGAAGCCTTCGCGTAGTTCCGAGAAAAGATTCATGGCGAACCGCGACTCGGATGCTCGACGGGTTCGTCGCTGGCAATCAGACCGTCACGGATACGAATGATGCGACGGGATAGCCGGGCCACCTCCTCCTCGTGGGTGACGACGATGATGGTGTTGCCTTTGCGCGAAAGCTCCTCGAATAACGCCATGATTTCGGCGCCGGTTTTGGAGTCCAGATTTCCGGTCGGCTCATCCGCCAGTAAAATGGACGGCTTGTTCACCAAGGCGCGCGCTACCGCGACGCGCTGGCGTTGGCCGCCGGAAAGTTCCGTGGGCTTGTGATGAATGCGGTCGGCCAGACCGACGTTCGCCAGAGCGTCCAGCGCAATTTTTTTACGCTCCTCCGACGACACCCCGGCGTAGATAAGCGGTAATTCCACGTTATGCAACGCATTCGAACGCGCGAGCAGATTAAAGGTCTGGAACACGAAACCGATTTCGCGATTGCGGACCTCGGCGAGCTGGTTGTCGCCCATTTCGCCGACATTGGTGCCGTTCAACTCGTAGCTGCCGGCGGTGGCCGTGTCGAGGCAGCCAAGCAGGTTCATCAACGTGGATTTGCCCGAACCGGACGGCCCCATGATGGCGACATATTCGCCGCGCTGAATCTCCAGCGATACGTCACGCAAAGCGTGCACGGTCTCCGTGCCCATCTGATAGCGGCGCGAAATGTTTTGAAGGCGAATCAGCGCCACGGCTAGTTATTGGCCGCGTCGTCAGTGACGGAGCCTTTGATGATTTTTTTACCATCGGCCAAATCACGGCTGATGGCCTTGTATCCACCGGTGACGATTTCCTGGCCCTCGGCAAGGCCTTCGGTGATTTCCCAATAATTATCGTCGCAGATGCCGATCTTCACCGGTGCCATCTTTGCCACATCGCCAGCGACCACAAAAACCACCTCGCTCAATTTGGCCGAGGCATCCCTCTTCTTGTCGGCGGCCACCGTATTGGTGGATGACACAGCATTGGTCGCAGCGAGCGCATTAGTCGCCGTGTTGACGCTGTTCGTCGTTTTTTTATCCGCCGGTTTGGGCGGACGCGTGGTGACGCTGGCCAGCGGCACGGTCAACGCATTGGTGCGGTAACGGGTCTCAATCTCCGCCGTCACGGACATGCCGGGGCGAAAAAATTCTTTTTCGTTAATATGAATCCGCACCTCAAACTTCGTCGCCTCCTGCGATTGGCTGCTGCTGTAAAGACTTGCGGCCTGGCCGGAACCTTTAGACGAATTGGCGATCTGCGTGACGGTGCCGGCGAACTTCCGATCTTTGAACGCATCCACTTCCAGCCGCACTTTTTGGCCCGGCTGGATCAACACCACATCCATTTCGCCGATATCCACCCGCGTTTCCATTTCATTGAGGTCGGCGATGGTCATGATTTCCGTGCCAGCATTTTGAACGGTGCCGAGGACGCGTTCGCCCACCTGCGACTTCAGGCGGCTCACCGTGCCATCCAATGGCGAAACGATGGTAGTCTTGGCCAGTTGCTCATCAGCGCTGGCCACGGAGGCTTGCGCCATTTCCACCTGATGCACAGAGCTGTTCAATTGTGCCCTAGCGATGTCGGCGCCGGTCTTGAAACCGATGTAATCCGCCTCGGAAATCAGCTTGCGCTCAAACAAATCCCGGTTGCGCTTGTAGTCAGCCTCTGCTTTTTCCAAGTTCGCCTGCGCCGTAGTCTGACCGTTGAGCGACGATTCATACGCCGCCTTGCTCTGGTTCAACGCCGCCACATAAAAATCCGGTTTGATTTTCAGCAGCAAATCGCCCTTGTGAACGAACTGGCCTTCCTTGACCGGCAACTCGGTGATTTCGCCGCTGACCTCGGCGCTGATGGGAACCTGCATGACCGGCTGGATCTTGCCGTTGGCCACGACGACTTCCGTGAGATTGCGGCGCGCAACTTTTTCCGTTTGCACGGTGATAACCGGATCGCGGTGCTTGAATATCGCCACGAGGGTCAGCGTCACCAGCAGGGCGACGATGGCCGTCAGGATTAGTAATTTTCTCCGTTTTTTGGGGTTGGACATTGGGCAAAGGTTTCAGGGATGTTGAATGCTTCCGGTCACATTGCCATTTGACCAAAACCAATCACAATGAAAAACAGGGTAAAGCCGATCCAGTAAAAACCGACTAACAGCAGGGATTTGGCGAACGATGCGCCCGTCACCCGGGACAAACCACACGCAGCCACACCAAGATGCCAGAAGGAAAAAATGTTTGCGGAGGCGAGCAACAGATGCGTCTTGCGCTTAAGATCAAACTGGCTGACCAACAACGCGAGGCTGGGCGTCATCCCCAATTTTCCCATGATCACCGTCAGCAAAATCGTGACTGCGGCTCCCAGCACTGTGATAGCCGTGGTCAAACCCGCGATCTCTAAGGCTTTAATGAAGGGAAATTTTATTTTCAAAAACAGCAGACTAATCAGCCACAACACCAGCGCCCACCAAAAGATGTGGACGAAACTTCCCACCACCGCGCCCGCGCAGCCGAAGGCCGTCAGCATCGCCGGCCCGGCGAACTTGTCCATCACAGCCGTCGCCTGATCGGCTTGAGTTTGAGTCAACTTGCCGGCTTTGACCTGCTGGTCCATGACTTTGGCCTGCTGATCGCGGATTTGCTGGACGATGGCTGGTTGTGAAAAAATGACGACGGCGGAAACCACCCCGACCACGACATAAATCAATGCCGGCACGAGCCAGTTAGCCGTGCTGGGCCGGGAGATCTTCACCTCCTCAAAAACCTCGCCGGGAGCGGCGAAAACATTCAACAGCCGCGCCCAAACCGTGGTTTGCGCCGGGATTGATCCCAAAATGGGAATGACCGGAGGAGTTTCCATGTGAATCCGTTTAGTTTAATCGCGGTCAGCATGAATAGCTCACCAGATTTTGTCCAGTGCCAATGGGCTGCGACCACGGACCAAGGCGGGCAAGGCAGCTTGCACTTCACCTTGACGGGAGCGGACAGACGTTTATTTTCGGGGCATGAGAAAAAGTTCACTTTGGCTCGGGGTTTTAATGCTGACGGTTTCGCTCGCGCGCGCGCAAGACGCCGCCACGCAGCAGCAGCTGGACAAAATGTTCGGGCAGATTCAGGATATTCAAGCAACGCAGGAACAGCAGGGCAAACGCCTCGACGCGCTCGCCAAAGAAATTTCCGACCTGCGCGACAAGGTCAGCACTCCGCAACTCAACAACAGCGCCAGCGCCGACGATTTAAAAAGTCTCGCCGAAAAGGTTCAGGAGATCGACAAGAAGCGGCAGGCGGATCGCGAACTCATCGTGAAGCAGATCGAGGGTCTCGCCAAAGCTGGCGGCAGCGCACCTCCACACAAGGCCACTCCGAGCATCCCCAAAACATCGGACGACACCGCCACCGCGCCGCCCACGCCACAGAAGGGATATGAATACACCATCGCACCGGGCGACACGGTCTCGGCCATCGCCAAGGCGTATCGTGCGCAGGGCGTGAAGGTGACGACAGCGCAGATCATCGCGGCGAACCCGAAGCTGAATCCCAATTCGTTGATAGCTGGGAAAAAAATCTTCATCCCCGACGCAAACACGAAGTAAACCATTCACAACGTCGTTCTATGTGCGACAACGGCGGCAGCGGTCACAGTCCACCGTTGCAGTCGCTCAAATCACCTTCAACCGCGGGCGATCAGGATGAAAATCCCGATGGCCAGCGCGATGCGATACCAGCCGAACGCAATGAAGGTGTGCGTCTGCACGTAGCGCAGCAGCCATTTCACGGCGATGAAGGATACGACCGCCGCAACAACGGTGGCGAGCAGGAGGAGATTCCAGTTTTCATGCGGCGCACCGGGGACGGGATGGTGCATGGCCTTAAAGATTTTCAAGCCGCCCGCCGCGAGCATCGTGGGGATGCCGACCAGGAAGGAAAACTCCGTGGCGGCGGGTCGGCTCAAACCCAGCAACAGTGAAAATATGATCGTGGTGCCCGAGCGCGACGAACCGGGGAAGATTGCCGCGACCAGCTGCCCAAGGCCCACGGCGAGAACGACGAGCCAGGTAATTTCGGTGCCGAGCTTCTTACCGCGCAGCAGAAATTCCACGACCACAAACGCAAGGCCGCCGAGCAACAAAGCCCACGCGACGGGCGCGAGCTCCTCCGGTAGTTTCACCTTGAAGTGATCGAGCAGGAGTCCGCCCGCACCGGTAATGCCGAAGGCGACGAAAATTTTCAAGAGGTAGTCCTGGGTTTCTCGTTCGCGGATTTCAAAGATGAATTTGTAAATACGTTGTGGAAACAGCGGCAGCACGGCAATAACCGCGCCGCACTGGATGACGACGTTGAAGAGGTCGCTCTGGTGCGAGTGGAGAAATTTCTCGGCGATGAGCAGATGGCCGGTGGAGGAAACGGGTAGGAATTCGGTGATGCCTTCGACGATTCCCAGGATGAGGACGATAAGCCAGTCAGACATGATTATTTCTTTCCACCCCAGAAGTTTTTATTTTCCTCAGCCATCTGTTTGACCTTGAGCTGGCCAAGAATGGCGTGCCAGCCGATATAAATCTTGTGCCACTGGGTTTCCAGACCGCGCAGTGCGCCCTCGCTCATCTCGCTCAAATAACGGAGCGATGGGGCGTTGGTAATAAGGCCGTGAATCTCCTCGCGGGTGGGCGAATGAACTTCTACGGAGGCAAAAATCAATTCCAGCTCCTGCACGATGATGCTTTTTATCTCGAGAAAATGATTGTCATCCGCCGGACCGAATTTTTTGGCGCGGGCGATGGAGATGAAATGGTTGAATTGTTTCCAGCATTCAATGTGCGTCTCGATCTGGGTGACGAGCTGGTTGATATCCTTGGTGGTCATGGGCGTGAACGGGTTGGCGTCGGCAGCAACGCGGTTTGCGGGAGCAGGAATATTATGGCGCCGCCGCGCAATTCGCGGGCGGTGATATGCAGGCTGCCGAATTGCAGGCTGATCTCCGCCAGCGGCATCTGGGCGGTGCGCGCCTCGCGGAACAACGCAAGCACATCGCGGCCGATATCGTGCAAGAGGCTCTTGGGATACGCCGAGGAAACCGTCGAGGTGACGATGTGACCGTTGCGGTCCACCGTAATCGTGCCGGCGGGCAACTGTTGCACCCCTGCGCGGGCGCGAAAAAATCGTTTTAAGAATCCCATGACGCAACCAGTTTTCGGCTTTTTTCCAATAAATTGCCGGCCAGATCGGCCGGCCAACCGACAAGGAATAAACGATCCTCGTGGCTTAACACCAGCACTTGACGTTCCATGTTTTGACCGTTGACCTGAAGGATCGGACCGGCTTCCAAGCGATCACCTAGACGGCGGGCAATGGCGTCCGCGTGACGCGTCCACTGGACCAGCGGCATGACAATCTGCGTGCCGATGGCTTCCGGTTCGCCCGTGCCTTCAGGCGGGATGGAGATGACAAATTCCGCGCCCTCACGCGTGAGCAGCGCGAGTTTCCAGACCGTCTTGCGGTGCGCCGACTGTTCGATGGATTCGGGCGTGGCCGGACTGGCCTCTTCATCAATGTCCTGCGCGGTCTCTAGCAGCAAAGCGTTCACCGGCTTGGTGATGGTCCGTTCGCGGGTTGGCTCGGCGGGCAGATTCTCAAACGTGCCGGACTTCCAAGATAGAATCCGGCGGAACGCTACCTCGCCACGCACGCCTTCGGCTTCAGCATCAATTAATTCGCCATCTTGTATCCACAGTTTCGACACGAGCGGGCCGCGCGTAATCCGCAGGACGGATGAGCTGCGGGAAAGACATTCCATTTGGATGATGTCCATCAGACTCTTACTCTGGATACCGCGAAAACCGGGTTCATCATCGCGACCCAGCAAGGATTCGAGGCATTCGATATACAGCTTGGAATTACGCTGCATGTCTATCTTGATCCAAAACAAATCCACGCCCAGTGCATAGGCGCGCGAGCGAAACTCCTCATCCTCCAGTGCGCTCAAAACAACCGTGCGCAACTCGGGATAGCGGCGGCGAACAATGGAAAGAATCTGCAAACCATCAATACGCGGCATCTTCAAGTCGCAGATTAGCAGGCGGACAGGCTCGGATTCGAGTAGCGACAAGGCCCGTTTGCCATTATTGGCGGTAAGGATTTCCGGATGGCTGGGCAGGGCCGCGAGCATTTCCCGGCTCAAAGTGAGCCAGTCGGCATCGTCGTCCAAAATCAATATTTTATGTTTTTTATCCATGGTCGGCCCACCGCTACGGCTAACCTCGTGACGGGCGAAACTCAAGCGTTAAAAATCTGGTAAGACAATATAAGCATTCAGCGTTCCCGTCTGCCAGCCGATATTTGGCCGCAAATTTGGACAACGCCAACCGATGGCAGTCCTGTCGTGGGACAAAAGCGGGAAATCTGCGCTTCGAACCGTTATGGCGTGAGATTTGCTTAAAATCCCTCGCCCTTTAGAAGGTTGACAGGGCGAACCCGAAAAACAAAAGTCATGTCGAACATGGTTAAATCAAGATTTGCCGGTCTCCTCCGCGGTCTTCTGCGGCGCATGGATGCGGAAGACGCGCCGCCGGTGCCGGTGGCGCGTCCCGTCATGGCCACAGCGCCCGCAGCCCCCGTGATTCTGGCGGGCACCACGCCCGCAGCGCCACCGCCGACCGTCAGCCGGCCGGCCAATGCCAATGAGATTGCCCTGCCACTGGCCACCATCATCACCAGTCTGCCAATGGATTTACGCGCAAAAATCATGACCGTGCCGCCAGCCGACCTGACCATCAACCTGCCGGTGGAGACCGTGACGACCCAACTGGCATTCGGGGCCGTGAAAATTTCCTTCGGCGAACTCCGCCAGCTCGCGCCCGGCATCTTCGTCAATTCTGGAGGTGAACATGACAACAAACTCGTCAACCTACCGCTCAATGAAATCCTGCCACGCCTGAATCCCGCGTTGCTCTCACGGCGCACCGCCCCGAAAGTGGAAGTGGGCGAGGATATCAACGGGCCATTCGACGGACACGGCAGCGGCGTTGCCTTCACCACCCAGCCGCTCAAATCGCCCACGCCCACGCCATTGCCACCACCAACCGCCCCGCGAGTGGAAAACCGTGTCGCGCCGCCGGTTCAACCATCCGCGCCAATACCCTTTACGCCGCCGCCAAATTTGCAACGCCCCACCCCTGCAGCACCGCCGACACCGCCGGTTCAACCAGCGGCCCCCGCACCAGCAATCTCCCCAATTTCCGCTGCGCCCGTTCCCACGCCCGCCGCGCCGCGCCCGGAACCCACGCAGCCCACGATTTTTGCCGCGCTTTGGGATCTCGCGGAAATCTGGCCGGAGGATGTGCGCAATGAAATCTCTCAGTCTGCCTTGGCCAACGTCAGCGTCCCGCTCGCGGGCAGCGTGGTGGAAGCCGGCTTGAAACGCGGACGCATAACGATGCCATGGAAACAGCTTCGCACGCTGGCCAAGCCGAGTTCCCTAGCCTCACCAAATGACAATCTGGAATTGGAACTGCCATTGAAGGTGATTGCGCCGCTGTTTTTTGCCGCGCAAAAAAATTTACAAAAAACCAAACCCAAGGCCGCCGTCTCAGAGGAAATCCCGAATTTGTTTTTTGGCTTTCCGCAGGCCGCGCCGGCACCGCCAGTCAGCCTCCCAAAGCGACCGGAGCGAAAATCCCCGGATTCCAATTTCTATGTCTGGGGCGACGATGGCGAGACGCCAAAGGTGGAGGCGAATCCCTTTGTGGCGCCCCCCGTGCCGCAGACAGATTTCACCAGCCGCCAGGCTCCGCCGAAAGACGTGGTGGCCCGAGCGGTCGCGTTGCCGGGCGTGACTGGGGCACTGGTGACGCTGCCGGACGGCTTGCGGGTGGCGAGCGAGGTGCCGGCAGAGTTCAACGCGGACACGCTGGCAGCATTCGTCCCGCAAATTTTCGAACGGGTGAACCAAAGTGCAAAAGAGCTGCGGATGGGCTCGCTGAACAACGTGAGCTTCACGGTGGGCAATGTGCCGTGGCGGATTTTCCGGGTGAACTCGGTGTATTTCGCGGCATTTGGCCGCGCCGGGGACACCTTACCGACAGTTCAGCTCACTGCGCTGGCGGGTGAACTGGATCGGAAACGGACGCAATAAAATTATGGCCATCATCAATCAAGCGACCAAGGAATTGCAGGTCAAAATCGTGTATTACGGCCCGGCGATGGGCGGCAAGACGACAAACCTCGTGCAAGTGCACGACCACGTCCAGACGACGGCGGGCAACAAGGGCAAGCTCGTTTCGCTGGCGACGAGTTCGGACCGCACGCTGTTCTTTGATTTTTTGCCGATCGAGGCGATGACGATCAAAGGCTTCAAGACGAAGTTCCAGCTTTACACCGTGCCGGGCCAGGTGATTTACAACACCACGCGGCAACTCGTCTTGCGCGGTGTGGACGGCATCGTGTTCGTAGCGGATTCGCAATACGAAAAAATGCCGGAGAACGTGGAAAGCTTCCAGAACCTGGTGGAAAACTTGAATTCGCTCAAGCTCAACCTCACCGAGATTCCCTACGTCCTGCAATATAATAAACGCGACCTGCCGAACGCCGCACCGACGGAATATCTGGATTACCTACTCAACAACCGCGACGTGCAGGTGCCGTCGTTTCCGGGCACCGCGCACAAATGTGAAGGTGTGTTTGAGACGTTGAACATGATCACGCGCATGTTGCTCCAGAAATATATCAACCAAGGCGCCCCGCACACTGCCTGACATGCCCACCCTGCCCCAACTCATCGAGGAAGATATTCAGCAGCTCGACGAGACGCTGCGGGAATTCAACGCGCAGACTGAGGCAACCACGTCGCTGATCATTGACAAGGGCGGCTTCCTCATCGCCCATCAGGGCGATTCCTCGCAATTCGACCTCACGACCATTGGGGCACTGGCATCCGGTGCGTTCATGGCCAACCAGACTATCGCGGGCCTGGTGAACGAAAAGAATTTCAACAGCATCTACCAGCAGGGCGAAAAGTTCAGCATGTTCGTCATCAACGTGGATGAACATTGCCTGTTGGCGGTGATTTTCCTGCAGCAAGCCGGCGTGGGGGTGGTGAAATTCTACGCTAGCTTTGCCGTCAAACGCATCGCGCAGCAACTGATTCGCGCGCAGGAACGCAGCCCGGCGGCGGGACTGGACCTCTCGGAATTGAACGCCGCGAACCCGCAGGAATTTTTTCACAAGAAAAACGGCTGATTTTTTTCTGGTTTGCCGGCACACACGGTCGTAGCCTGACTTAAATTAATCCCCTCTATTTATGGACATCGTCTTCAACTGTCCGAACTGCGACCAAGAACTCGCGGTGGACCAATCCGGGGCCGGCTCGCAAATTGACTGCCCCGCCTGCGGAGACCGGCTCACCATTCCGTCGAGCGGCAAAGTGACCACCGGCTCACTGCCGGCGGTGCCGCCGCCGCCTTCGCCAACGGCCAGCCCCATCGCCGCCTCCGCCGCCGCCAAGGTGCCGCTGCACCTCAAGGTGCCGGTGCGCGACACGCCGGGCGAATCGCTGATTGACAAACCCAAGCCGCCGCTGGAAGTCGTCCAGAAAGGCGCGGGCAAAAAACTGCGCCTCCACACCATCCGCCGCGCGGCGTGCATCGAGTCCGGCCACGACAAGTTTGACGAGAAGGTCACGGCGTTTCTGCAGGAAGTCACCGAAACCAACCTTGTCGCCGTCCACACGATCAGCTACGAGATGTTTGACGTGGGTATCCAAAAAATCATGACAGATTACGGCGTATTAATCATCTATCGGGGTTGAATGGCTTTGACTTGAGGGATATTGGCCGTTACCGTTTCGCGCAAATGAATCGCCGGTTTGGCTTCTGGTTTTTGATCGTCACCGCGCTGGTGTTGTTGCCGGCGCGTTCGCCCGCTCCCTTGATGTATGTGCCCGGCGAGGGCTGGTATTACGAACCCTACGGCGAGACGGCCAAGTGGCAGCGCACCCGCGCCAAGGACCAGATACAGGTAGCCGAGGATGCGTTCGCGGCCAAGAATTATTCCACCACACTCCGCGCCGCGCATCGCGTTTTACGCGTCTGGCCGTTTTCAGATTACGCCCCGCGCGCCGCATATCTGGTCGCCCGGTGCCAGGAAATTGATGGCAAGGACGAGGCCGCCTTTAATTCCTACCAAAGCATCATTGAAAAATATCCAAAGAGCACGCAATACAACGAAGTGCTGTGGCGGCAGTTCGCCATCGCCGGCCGCTTCCTTAACGGGCAATTTTTTAAACTGTGGAACCTGATCCCGATTTATTCCTCGATGGACGAGACGGCGAAACTCTACGACAAAATTGTCGCCAACGGTCCTTACAGCGAGGTCGCCCCGCACGCTCAGTTGAACATCGGGGCTGCGCGGGAAAAACAAAAAAATTTCGCCGATGCCGTCAATGCCTACAACACTGCGGCTGACCGCTACAACGGCCAACCGCTGATTGCCGCCGACGCCATGTATCGCGCCGGGGTAGCGTGGCATAGACAGGCCGACACCGCCGAATACGACCAGAGCGCAGCCGCTCAAGCCATCGCGGCTTACACGGATTTTCTGGTGGTCTTTCCCGACGACAAACGCGTGCCGGACGCCCAAGCCGCCGTAACCAAACTCAAGGCCGAGCAAGTGCGCGGCAGTTTTCAGATCGCCAAATTTTACGAAAGCAACCGCAAGTGGGCCGGGGCCATCATCTATTATAACGATGTGCTCCAATTGGATGCCAATTCGCCGCTCGGCGCCCAAGCCCGTCAGCGTATTGAAATCCTGAAGCCCCGGTTGCAAGCCACGCCCCAAAAGTAAGCCGCCATGCGCGCCGTAAAACTTCTCCTTCCCTGCCTCGTAGCGCTGGCCTTGTCCGGTTGTGGCGGCTATCGCCTCGGTTCGGTGAATGGCGATGTGGCCGGTGAAAAGACCGTGGAGATCCAGCCATTCAACAACCAAACGCTTCAGCCACGCCTCGGTGACACGGTTACGCAGGCCTTACGCGAACGGGTGCAGACCGACGCCACCTACCGCCTCGCGACGCGCGAATCGGGCGACCTGATTATCAGCGGCGTCATCAAGGGCTATGACCGCGAAAGTCTGGGCTATTTGAACCGTGACGCCTCGACCACCCAGAATTACCGTGTCGGGGTAACTGTTCACGTCATTATTCGCGAGCGGGTCTCCGGAAAAACCATTCTCGAACGCGATGTGAAAGGCCACACGCTCGTCAATGTCGGACCCGACTTCGCCAGTTCCGAGCGACAGGCAGCTCCATTGCTTGCCGCGAATCTGGCGCAAAACATCATTGAACTGCTGGCGGAAGGTGCCTGGTAAATTTATTTGAAACTTTCCGACGGATTCGCCAGTCTGGAAACTTGAACAGTTAAACCAATAAATAACTATGAAAAAACATATCGCTCTATATGCCATCGTGGCGGCAGCCTTGCTATCCGCGCCGACCGTTATTCGCGCCGAAGACAAACCGGCCGCCAAATCTGATTCCACCGAACCCGCCGCCCCCGGCAAGAAACACGGGGTTTTGCCATTTCACGGCAAAGTGACAGCCGTTGACACCACGGCCATGACCGTGACCATCGCCACCCAGACTTTCAACATCACCTCCGACACTAAGATTGCAAAGGCTGGCAAGCCCGCCACGTTATCAGACATTACCGTCGGCGAAGCCATTCGCGGCGCTTACAAAAAGGACGACGCCGGGAAATTGAACGCCACGACCATTCATATTGGTGAAAAGGGCGAACCCAAAAAGAAGAAGAAAGCGGAATAGCCCAGAGAAAAATCTCAACGCAGGCGGACGGCAACGTCCGCCTTTTTTATTTACTGCCGACGCCACCAACTTGTCATCCGCTTGGGCTGCTGCGCCTGCTCAGGTGCCTGCGACTGCTGACGCAGCAGCATGCTACGGGCGGCTTCCAGGGCCATGATGAATTCATCGTAGCTAAGAAAACGGTCGCTGGGATTCTTCGCCAGCGCGCGACCCAACGCATCACTGGTGGCCTGCGAAATTTCCGGCACCACCAGATTCGGCGGCGTCAACGGCGTCTGCACCTGCGCGATAACCACTTCCTCCACCGTCGGGGCGTCGAACGGCACATGACCGGTAATGGCGTGATACAGCGTCGCGCCGAGGCTATACATGTCGGACAAAAAAGTTTCCGGCTCGCGCTTGATTTTTTCCGGGGCGACGTAATACGGCGTGCCCCGCGTGAATTCCGCGCCTTCGGCCTCCGCATCCGTTTTACGAGCCAAGCCGAAATCCACCAGCTTCGGCTCGTGGTCGGTGTTAAACAGAATATTTCCCGGCTTAATATCGCAGTGCAGCAAATCGTATTTCAACGCCATGTCCAGCGCCGAGGCGATTTTGATGCCGATATCGAGCACCTGCAATTCCGGCAGCGAATGCAGTTTTTCAATCCGCGCGTCGAGACTGCCTTGATCCGCGATTTCCATCACGAGATAACGTTCACCTTCCCATTCATCAAACGTGTAGATGTGGATGATATTGGTGTGGTTGAGCTTGGCGCAGGCGCGGGCTTCGAGGTAAAAGCTTTCGAGCATCTTCGGCTCGTCGAGCAGCTCCTTTTTCATCAGCTTCACGGCCACGAGCCGCTCCAGCGTGATGTCCCATGCGCGGTAAACCGTGCCCATGCCGCCGGAGGCGATTTTGCTGCGCAGCTCGAATTGCCGCAGCATCATCGGCATCATGATGGCATGACCACACTTTTTGCACGGCTCGGAAGCCAGCGGCGGCAAATCGCCCGGAATGAACGTCTTCGCGTCGCAGCCCGGACAGGTCACCATCTTCAGCGGTCGTGTGCCTTCGCTCATGTGAGTGCCGTCAATCTACCACGCCCGTCAAATTCGACAAGCGGGGAAAAATTTTCCACCCCGTGACGCTTCGCCGGCGGGCAAAGAATAAATCATATAACAATTTCAGTTTGTTCCTTCCGCGCTGCCCCGTAAAATCTTTGCGTGCTGGAAATTCTCACAACTCAACTCGCTGCCGCGCACTCTTTGACGGCGGAGCAAGTGCGTCAGGCTGTCGAACATCTGACCGCCGAAAATTTTCCGGTGACGGCGAAGGCCGCATTTCTTAGCGCTCTTGCAAACAAAGGCGAGACGCCGGTGGAAATCGCCGCATTCGCCGCCGCGCTGCGCGAGAAATCCGTGTCACCCCCCCTTGACGCCGCGACACGCAACCGGGAAATCCTCGACATCGTCGGCACCGGGGGCGATCGCTTGAGCACCTTCAACATTTCCACCACCGCGGCCATCCTGTGTGCCGCCGCCGGCGTGATGGTCGCCAAGCACGGCAACCGCGCCGTCACCTCGTCCGTCGGCAGCGCGGACGTCATCGAGGCGCTCGGCATCAAGGTCAACTTGTCCCCTGCGGACGCCGCCCACGCTTTGCGCGAACATCATTTTGCCTTTTTCTTCGCGCCAAATTTTCATCCGGCGTTCAAGAGCATCGCCGCCGCACGGAAATTGTGCGCCGAGCGCGGCCAGCGGACCATCTTCAATATTCTGGGCCCGTTGCTAAACCCTGCGCGGCCGTCGGCTTCGCTCGTTGGTGTGCCGCGTCCGGAACTATGCGAGCCGATGGCGCAGGCGTTGCAAACTTTGGGCGTCCGACGGGGCATGGCGGTCTGCGGACAAGCGGATGGGAAAAATCTGGATGAGCTTTCCACACTGGGCACCACGCACATCGCGGAATTTTATCAGGAGCGCGGCTTTACCACCTCGGTCTTGTCGCCAGAAAATTTCCCATTGCAACCCGCGACGCTGGCCGACTTGCATGGCGGCGACAAACTGGTGAATGCCGAAATCATCCGCCGGATCTTGCGCGGCGACGAACGCGGGCCGAAGCGCGACGCCGTTTTGATCAATGCCGGCGCGGGTTTGTTCGTGGCGGGGAAAGTGAAGTCATTGGCGGAAGGCTGGGAACTGGCGGGCGAAACGATCGATGGCGGCGCGGCGGCGGCCAAGCTCGCGGAACTGGCGAGCTGATTATTCTTCCGACTGGCCGGCTTCGACGGTGGCGTAGTGCAAACCAAGATTGTGCTGCGCGGTTTTATTTCCCTGCCGCGCGGCCTTGATGAACCACTTCACGGCTTCCTGCGTATTCTGCCGGACACCTCGACCGGTCTGGTAGCAGAGACCGAGATTGCATTGAGCATCGGCAAGTTCCTGGTCGGCGGCGAGCAGATACCATTTCGCGGCCTCCACAAAATCCTGTTCCACCACCTGCCCCTGCTCGTAAAAAACGCCGAGATTGAATTGCGCCGCAGGATAACCGCGTTCCGCTGATTCGCGATACCATTTCACCGCCTCGGCATAATTTTGCGGGACCCCCTGGCCGGTTTCGTAAAGCGTGCCGAGATTGAATTGCGCCGCAGGATCGCCTTGTTCGGCCGCTTCGCGGAGCCATTTCGCCGCTTCGCCAAATTCCTGCGGAACGCCCTGCCCCATCCAATAGCAGACCCCAAGATAGCATTGCGCCACGGGATCGTTCTGCTCGGCCGATTTGCGGAACCATTTTACCGCCTCGTGATTGTCCTGCTGCACGCCCTGGCCGTTCTGATAGCAAACCCCCAGGTAGCACTGCGCCTGCGCGTCACCCTCCTGCGCAGCGGCGCGCATCGCTTCAAACGTATCCCAAGATTTTCGGTTGATGGACATTGATACCAGCCGAGGAAGAATAACTTCCGTCCCGCCGAAAACAAGCTGTGAATTCCGCAGTCATTCCAACCAATTTCACTTCCGCGCCAGCGGATTGCCTGCTACAAACTGCGCATGGCAACGCAATTAAAAATCGGTTTTCTCGGCGCCGGCAAGATGGCCACCGCGCTCGCCCGCGGCTTCGTGAACGCCAAACTCGTCTCCGCCAAACAGCTGCGCGCCGCCGACCCGTTTGACGCCGCGCGCAAACATTTCAGCGCCGAGACCGGCGCGAAGACCGTCCCGGCCAACCGCGAAGTTGCTGCGGGCGCGACGGTTTTGATCCTCGCCACCAAACCCGATCAAGTCGCCACCGCGCTTGCAGAAATTTCCGGCACGTTCACCAAAAACCATCTACTGATTTCCATCGCCGCCGGCGTGACGCTGGCCAAACTCGAATCCGACTTGCCCGCCGGGGCGCGGGTCATCCGTGTGATGCCCAACACACCGGCGCTCGTCGGCGCCGGCGCGTCCGGCTTTGCGCTCGGGAAAAACGCGACCGCCGCGGACGGCGAACTGGCGAAGAAACTGCTTTCCGCCGTCGGCATCGCGATGCAGGTGAAGGAAAGCCTGCTCGATGCCGTGACCGGCTTGAGCGGCAGCGGCCCGGCGTATGTCTATCAATTCATCGAAGCCTTGAGCGACGGCGGCGTGGCGGCCGGTTTGCCGCGCGACATCGCGACGAGGCTAGCTGCGCAGACCGTGCTTGGTGGCGCAAAGATGGTATTGGAGACCGGAGTTCATCCCGGCGCGCTGAAAGATCAGGTCACCAGTCCCGGCGGCACAACGATTGAAGGTTTGCACGAATTGGAAAAAGGCAAGCTGCGCGCCACCGTGATCAGCGCCGTTCGCGCGGCCACGGAAAAATCAAAAAGATTGGGACTGGGATGATTCTTCCCAAGCGGGCCATGCGCTACAACCATATCGACGGGGTCAGGGTCAGGGCGACGTTTTCCAGGGACCGGCGCTACCGCTACCGGCTGGAAATCACGCTCAAGAAGGCTTTGCGCGAGGGCAAAACCGCCTGTGTGGTGATGATGAACCCCAGCTACGCGGGCGAGGATGTGGCTGACAAGTCGGTGCAGTTCATGGAAAAAGTGGTCTTCCAAAAGCAAGTTCCGGAATTTGCCGGAGTGACCAGACTGATTGTGGTTAATCAATTCGCGTTCATTCAAACCCGTGCTTTTGAAGGGCGGGAACATGAGATTGGTCCGGGAAATAACGCGGCGATCCAGTCGGCCTTGGCTGAAGCCGAAATCATCATCCTGGGCTGGGGATCGGGAAATCCGTTCACGGAGCGGAAGGAGTTTGTGCTGGGCCGGCTTCGTCAACTGAAGGGAAAACAACTATTCAAGACCAAGATGCACCCGTCGCGCGGCCGTTATGATGGGTTCATCCAGCCATTTGTTTTTGACGAAGCCGACCAAAAGCTGAGTCCCGGCCCGTCGGCGAGTTGAAATTTCTTCGTGTTCATCCGCCCCGTTCTTGTTAAATTCCTGCGCCCATGAACGAGTGGAACATCCAGTCCCGCGCGCACGCCTGCGAAGCATGCATCCAGCCGTTTGCCGATAAGCAGCCGTATCACACCCTGCTGCTGGAAATCGCGCCGGAGCTGCGCCGGTCGGATATCTGCGATCCCTGCTGGCAAAAGCAGTTTGCCGGCGACGCCCGCAGCCGCGCCGGTTTCATCTCACACTGGCAGGGGATATATGAAGCGCCGCCCGCTCAGCCAGTGGATGCCATCCAGAAGGAAACCGCCGAGACCGTCCTCCGCAAACTCGTCGAGCAAAACGATCCGCGTTACGCGCCCGCCGCCTATATTCTCGCCGTGATGCTCGAGCGCAAGCGCCTGCTCAAGGTGAAGGAGCAAATCACCCGCGAGGGCAGGCGCGTGTTCATCTACGAGCAGCCCAAGACGGGAGATATCTTTGCGATCACCGATCCGGACCTGCACCTGGACCAGCTGGAGGCTGTGCAGCGCGATGTGGCGCATTTGTTGGAACACGGCTTGAATCCACCGGTCCCGGCGGCAGAGACCGCGGCTCCGGCGGCTGACCCGGCTCCCGTTGCCGAAAATGAAACTGCGCCGCCGCCCGCCGGGGAAACGGCCCCGGCCAACTGATTCCCCGTGTCCGACTTCGCCGAACTTCAGCAACGCCTCGGCCATCCTTTCCGCGACGAAAGCCGCTTGCGCCTCGCGCTCACGCATCCCTCCGTCGCGCACGAGGCCAACACCGCGCTGACGCACAACCAGCGGCTGGAATTTCTCGGCGACTCCGTGCTGGGCCTGATCCTGTCGCGGGCGCTTTACGAAAAGTTTTCCGACGCCGACGAGGGCGCGCTCACCAAGTCGCGCGCCAAGCTGGTGAATGCCGGCTCGCTCGCGGCCCATGCCCGCGAACTCGGCCTGGGCGCGCATCTGATCCTGAGCCGCGGCGAGGAGAACACCGGCGGCCGCGATCGCGCGTCGGCGCTGGCGGATGCGTTTGAAGCGGTGCTCGGCGCAGTCTTTCTCGATGGCGGTTTTGACGCGGCGCGGGAATTTGTTTTGCGCGAGTTTGCCGCGGACATCGGCGCGCTGGTGGCGGGAACCGACTTTCAGAATCCCAAGGGCGAGCTGCAGGAGCTGATGCAAGCGCGTTCGCCACAGGCGCCGGAATATGAATTCATCGCCGCCACCGGACCGGACCACGACCGCGTGTTTGAATGCGCCGTGCGTCACGCCGGGGCGGAACTGGCGCGCGGCACCGGCAAAAGCAAAAAAAACGCCGAAAGCGCAGCGGCGCTGGCGGCGCTGGAAAAATTGCGGGCGGAAAAACCGTCAACTTAAGCCAGCCGGCTGTGGCTGCCATCGCAGAACGCGCCATTCTTGGAATGCTTGCAGCCGCACCACGCGACCTTCTTCGCCTCGACCAGATCCACCTTCAGCGGCGCGAAGCCGGAGCCTTTGTGCGAGCCGTCGCAAAACGGCTGGCCTTTGGACTTGCCGCAGGTGCACCAGTAGAAGCTGCCGGGCTTCATGTCGAGGACGTAGGGGGATTTTTGGGCAATGGTAGGTTCGCTCATCCTTCCGTTGTAACCGCCGGCCGGATTTAAGCAAATCAAATCACGTGTCGCCGGCCGGCCACCGCGCGGGCGAAATCTTCGCGGAGTTTAAACCACCTTGAAATCGATTCGCGCGTCTTCGCCCTTGGGCAGCTTCGCCCGGAGGTCAGATTCCAACTGTTTCAGGTTGAGATCCGCCGGGATGTGCAGCAGGAAAACCATCTGGCGTTTGCCCTTGTAGAGCGCGGAACTTTGCAGCCGGCAATGGCGCGCGACGAGCAGCGCCTGCACCACGCCAAACGCCGGTTTCGGATCCACATCCTCATCGAGGCGCACGCGCAGGCGGCAGGTGATGTGCGAATCCAGCCAGAAGATCAGCACCCAGCTGAAGATGGTGACGAACACCGCCATCGCCCAGGAGCCCATGCCGCACGCGAGGCCGATGACCACGACGGTGATGGCCTTGCCGGTGAGCTTCGGATTGTCGAGCACCGTGCGGAAACGCAATAGCGCGCCGATGCCGAAGATGACGAACGCCAGCGTCTGGTTGCTCCCGCTCAATTCGGCGACGATCGCGCCGACCAGGCCGAGCAGGACGAGCGCCTTCCGCTCCTCCAGGTCCGTCAGCGCATCGATGCGCGTCGAGCGGCGCGGATGCCAGGCCACCAGCCAGGCGCAAGCCACCGCGAGCGTGAAGCTCAGCAGCAGGCGCAGGATGAATTCCGGATGCGAAAACTGTTCGACGCTGTGCTGGATGGACAACAGCGAATCGCCGTGCGGATCCACACCGCCGGTAATCGAGGTCGGGTTGGTTTTGAACATCTCGTTGGCGGCGTTGCCGAAGGCGGCCGCCGGCCACAAAAAAATTGCGAGCGCCAGGAGAACGGGGGTGATGACGGGGAGCAATGCGGGTGCTTTCGGGCGTCCAGAGGGGTTAGCCAATGCCGTATTCATGGATCCAGTTTATGCCGCCGGCGACGGACGACAAGTCTTTATCTGCTTTTTGCGGGTTAGTTTCGCGGCGCGGGCTAATGAGTCCACTCCGGGCGATTGATCAACATCCCGTCGTGGTGATGGCCGGAGAAATCTTTGGCCGTGCCGCCCTGCCCTTCATCAAAATGGTAGCCGGCAATCAATCCGCCGCCCGCCACCGCACCGACCAGACCCTGACCGTTGTTCCACTCCTCCGCCACTTCGTCGCGCGTCAAGGTGCGCCGGTAAATGTGCACCTCGGAGAGTTCACCATCGAAGTGCCAGCTGTTGTTGTCCGCATCCATGCCGATGCGGAGGGGATGATTGTCGAAGTGATTGCACTGCGTCCCGCCGCTGCCAACGTCTTTGCCGTCCAAATAAAACTGAATCAGACTGCCGGCACGGGCGATAATCATTTGATGCCACTGACCATCGCGGATGCTGACGGGCTGCGATTTGGGACTGGCACACCCCGCGCAGTAGAAGAGCAATTGTCCATTTTCCTGATTCACCACCCAGCCATCGCCATAGGCATTCTCCCGCTTGGCGATAAAGTTCAGAGAGGACAGGTCGGAATCGGTCTTGAACCAGAATGAAATCGTAAACGGCCCGTCGCCGAATTGCAGCTCCGGATCATTGGGAATCTCCACCCGGTTGCTCCGATTGAACTTCAAGGCCGGCCGGCCGGCGCCCGCCGCCGCCACGCGGATGGCGCGGATCAAGTCCGGCGCTATGCTCACCTGGCCGAAGGACGTCTTCAGTTCGATCTGCGCCAGTTCCACGGTGGCCTTGAGCCGGTCGCCGTTGCGGAAATTGACCGTCCAGCCGTTTGTCTTCGCCGCTTCGAGGGAGGCGATCTGGGTCAGCTCCAGCTTGAGCGAGCCGACCAACTCCGAGTGCAACGGCCATTTTAAATTCACCGGCCGGCCTTCCACACGACTGCCGTCCTTCAAATCCAACGTCAGCCGCACGACCGGGTTGGTTCCGGCCGCCGGCGTATTTTCCTCCGAGAACAAACCCGCAAAGACGGTAAGCGAACAGCAGAACCACGCGGTGCAGGTGAAGGCTTGAATTTTGGTCATGAAAGCATTCTTGATAAACTAATCCATTTGTCCACCTTCAATTTGATTTACGAATCCGGCCGGACAACTCTCCTTCGCCGCCATCACTACTCTCTTGGAAGCCTGCCGCATTACTGACGGTCGTTGCCAATACAATGGCTATCGGGGGGACGGTTCAATGGTCAGCGTTTCCTTTTCACTCAAGAAGGTTTCCGGTTTAAGCGAAATCATTGCTGGTGTATCGACCGTCGTTCCTGATCCAGCGGACCTGACATATGATGTAAAGGACATCGTTCTTGATGCAGCTGAAGTCGTTTCTCATGGAACTGTTTTTGAAATAGCTCCACAAACTCGCATTTACTTTGATTCGGAAATGATTTCCCCACATCGGGAAACGACTTTGCGATTAATTAAAGTGAGTTTGCGACATTGGGAAATGCTTTCCCGACATTGTCCAACAATAACGGTCCTCTTCATTAGAGGGAGAAACACGCGCCGCGTCTTAGAAATGTCCTGTGACGGAATTGGCCGGATATACTTACTTATCCCGCTTCAACAAAAACTCCGCCAGCGCTTCGAGGGCGACAGCGCGGCCTTTGAAGATTTTCAGGGCGGCAAACGCCTTGTTCGTCAGTTGCGTCGCAATCTTCCGGGATGGCTCCAGACCCACAATGGCGGGATAGGTTGCCTTCTGCACGGCCACGTCCTTGCCCGCCGTCTTGCCGAGTTGCTCGCTGGTCTGCGTCACGTCCAGGATGTCGTCAATCACCTGAAACGCGAGGCCCACATTGTAACCAAAGTCAGTCAATGCCTGCAGTTGCGCGGGTGTGCAATTCGCGCTCATGCCGCCGAGCCGCACGGAGCAGCACAGCAGCGCGGAGGTCTTGCGCTCATGGATGAATTTCAATTCGGCGATGGACAGCTTCTGGTTCTCGCCTTCCAAGTCCGCCACCTGCCCACCGACGAGTTGCAAGGAGCCGGACGCCTTCGCAATTTCCAGAATCAAATCCTTGTGCGCGTAGCGCGGCCAGCCTTTCGCCTGCGCGGCGATCTCGAAGGCTTGCGTCAACAGCGCGTCGCCCGCCAGCACGGCGATGCCTTCGCCGAAGACTTTGTGGTTGGTCGGCTTGCCCCGGCGGAAATCGTCATTGTCCATCGCGGGCAGATCGTCGTGGATGAGCGAATAGGTATGGATGCACTCGACCGCGCAGGCGAGGGGCAGCGCGTCGGCTTCCTTGCCGCCGCACGCCGCCGCCGCCGCCAGCAACACGGCGGGGCGCATCCGTTTGCCGCCGGCAAACAGGGAGTAACGCATCGCCTTGTGGATGGTGGCGGGCTTGGTTTTCTCGGAGGGGAGGAAGTGGTCGAGCGCCGCGTTGACGGTTTCCGTGCGTGTGACGAGAAACTGGTTCAGGTCAAAGGAGGATTGTTTGGCAGCCATAAATTATCGGGAGAAAATGCCGGAAAGACCGGCAAGTTTGAAGGTTTTATTTGCAGCTGCGGTGGGTGACCGCCCTTTGCGGCCGCGCACCGCGCTCAAGAAGCCGGTTGGCCGGGAATTTTTAAGATTGCTTTGAAGGCGATGGCTGGTATTCTGACCCGCTCGTTTTCTGAAACTATAATGAACGCTGAACTTTGCAAAAAGGCCCTGGAAAAAGTTGGTAACCCCAACGTGCTGGTGAACATCGTGTCGCGCCGCGTGCGCCAATTGAACGCCGGCGGCGGCGGCTTGGGCCGCCCGCTCGTGGATGTGCCGGCCAGCATGGGCCTCGCTGACATCGCGCTGACGGAAATCATCGAGGAGAAGATGGGCTGGGAACTGCCCGAGGAAAAAGCGGCCGTCCGCCCGATCGCCAAGAAGCGCAAGAAGCATTAAGCGCGTTGCCGAACAATTTACGAAGCCGGAGGAATATTTCTTCCGGCTTTTTTATTTCTCAAAATCCGGGTAAGCTGCGCGGAAGATTTTTTCATGGCCGACATCGTCACCAACCACAAAGCCCGGCGCGACTACTTCGTCCTCGAGACCTTCGAGGCGGGCATCGTGCTGCATGGCACGGAGGTCAAGTCGCTGCGCGCCGGCAAGGGGCAGATCGCCGATGCCTTTGCGCGCGTCGAAAAGGAGGAGGCCTGGCTCTACAACGCGCACATTGACGAGTATTCGCACGGCAACGTCCACAATCACGCGCTCAAAGCCCCGCGCAAGCTGCTGCTGCACAAATCCGAGATCCGCAAACTCCAGGAGCTGTCGGCGGTGAAGGGCAATGCGCTGTTCCCGCTGGCGTTTTATTGGAAAAACGGCAAAGTGAAAGTCTCCATCGGCGTGGGCAAGGGCAAGCAATCCTTCGACAAACGCGACGATCTCAAGAAGCGCGATGATGACCGCGAGATGAAACGCGCGACGATGAAGTGGACGAAAGGAAAATAGCCAGGAGCCGGGAAATCGCCTCAATTTTTGGCGGCATAATTCTTCCAGGCCGGGTCGCCGTAAACCCCGGCCGTCTTCGGGTCAATCTTCTCAAAGCCGACTCGGAACGCCGGCGAACTCCGCGGCAGGGTGACGTCGGGCCAATTGCCGACAAACGTTAAGTTCGTCAGGAGCGAGCCGGATTCATGGCCGGTCTTTTGCCAGTCTGCCAAATCCCCATTCGGAAAAAGCGGCATCGGCGAGCCGACATAGACGAAACAATTGCTGCGGCTTTCAAACTGGATCTTTGCCCAGGGCCCGGTGAAAAAGGGCGCGTTGGAGCTGACGATGAGATTGTGTTCGAGGTTGAAGGAGAGGTGGTCTTCAACCCGCGTCGCTTGCATCGGCGGGCCGGAGCTGAAGGCGAAGATATTGTTCGCAACGTGATTGGTCGCACCGTAGTGCTGGTGGAATGCGCCGCCGGTGCGCGGCATGGCACAAGTGCAGTTCCACACCAGATTGCTCTCAATCCGCCAGCCGGTGCTGCCTTCATCGGGATAGATACCCCAGCCGCCATAGTCATGCGCCCGCACATCAAAAAAGACGTTGCCGACACAGGCGCTCCCGGAACTCACGCCCAGGGTATAAATACCGCCCATATCGCTCAAGATGCCCTGACCGATGTGATGAACGCGGTTGAACCCGATGAAATTATTGGTCGCGAGGCTGCGGCCATAACCCCAGGTCCAGCCGATGGAAATCCCGGTAAAAAACGTATCGCTGATGTCATTGTGCGTGATCCGATTGTCGGCGCTTTGGCCGACCCAGAGCCCGACGGCGCTGGGATGAACCCGCCCGCAGCCGTGGATGATATTGTTATCAACAGTTATGCCGGCGGTCTGTTGTTCGGGATCATCCCGGATGATCGTTTCGCCAATGCGCAAGCCGCCGGCACCGAGATCTTCAAGCCGGCAATGCTGCACGCGACCATCATGACATCCCCGGCGGAACCAGATGCCATAATTTCCCGTGTGGCCAACTTCACAGTTCTCAAAAGTGATATTCCGTGCGTCATCCATTTCAATCGCGGCTCCCATCGCGGCCGCTGCCTGCATGGGAGGACAACCTGTGGCCGGCATCAAATAACCGGCGTGCTGGAAGCGGAGCCCTTTGAAATGAATCCCGGCTGAACCCCGGATTTCCAGCAAATGTTCCAGGACCGGGGCGATCAGTTCCGTGTTGGTATAAGTTTCACCCGGTAACGGCCGATAAGTTAACCCGCCATTCGCATCCAGGACAAAACTGCCGGGCGGCATCGGCATCTGCGGTGAGTTTTCAAGGATGAAGCGGCTTTGGGTGTTCCACGGATTCCATGGTTTCATCCGCTCACCTGAGACGGTGATGGTGTTGGAAGTTGAATCAAACGAGGAAACCGCATAACGGCTGGTATCCCATTTATGATACACCAATAGTTGCACGTTATGCAAAGCCGCCGCCTCGACGGGCAGCGCCGCCAGAGCGCTCGCGGGAACGCCGACGGTTAGGGTTGCCATGCCATCCGACAACTCATCCTGTTTCAGGCTGGTGATATTGGAAAATCCCTCAACCGGCCATCGGGCGCGGGTGGCGCGACGGCCATTGACGTAAAGCTGCTCAAACCGAAAGTCCGTTTGTGCGCGCCAGACACCGGTTGCGTCCCGCGAGATATCGGTCAAGCACACCCCGCCGCTGATGCAAGTATGTTCTGGATCCGAAGCTTCCCAAGAAGTGTTGGCATCCCGCTCATCAAGCACCAGCGTTTGGGTTAGCTAATACTTGCCGCGCACCAGAAGGATGGTCGCCGGTTGATTGGTGTGACCAGTCAGGCGCCAGACGCGAACAGAATCCCGGGCAGCCACGAGTGTGTTGGTTCCGGGCGCGGCATCGAAAATCCGCGCCACAGGCCGGACAACTTTACCAGGCAGTGCAAGAGTCGATTGCGCAAACGAAATGGCAATCAGAAAGGCCAGCAGGGTAATTTGGATTGGCAACTTGGGGCGCATGGCTTTGTGACGGTGAACTGACATTTAGCCCGTTATTGCCGAACGAAGGAAGAAAAAGAACGCCCCGCTGCCAACAAAAAAGCGAGGCCGTTAGACCTCGCTTTCAAGTAATTGTCTGGTTCGGCTTACGCCTTCTTGGCGACATCGCCCTTTTTCCAGGTGCGCTTGGGCGCCTTGGTGACGATGCCCTGCTTGAGCGCGGCGGCGGAAACGCGGATGTAGCGGACTTCGCCGCTGGGCAGGAGCGCCTTCACGCGCTGCAAATTCACGTGGAATTTGCGCTTGGTGATCGCGGTGATGTGCGTGCCGATGCCGCCAGTTTTCTTGGCTTTACCAGAGCGCCAAATGATGCTGCCCTTCATCGGGCGTTTGCCGGTCAATTCACAAATGCGTGCCATAAATAGTTCTTTCGTTAAAGAGCCGCAAAGCGTAGCAGCGAAATCCCCGCTGACAAGTTCTTTTTCCGGGAAATTCTGCGTGCCTTTGCCGCGCGCCAAACGTATCTTCACGGCGCAATTTTTATGGCTACACTCAAACCCTTTGCCGCCCTGCGACCGCAACCCGAACTCGCCGCCCAAATCTGCGAACTGCCCTACGACGTGATGTCGTCCGAGGAAGCCCGCGTGATGTCGTCCGGCAAACCGTTGAGCTTCCTGCATGTCAGCAAACCGGAGATTGATCTCGCGCCGGGCACGGATTTGTATTCGCCAGAAGTTTATGCCAAGGGCAAAGAGAATTTTGCGAAGCTCATCGCTCAAGGCGCACTCAAGCAGGATGCGCAGCCGGCCTTTTATCTTTACCGCCAAGTCATGGGCCAACATTCGCAGGTCGGCCTCGTGGCCGCCGCGAGTTGCGAGGAATACCTGGCAAACATCATCAAGAAGCATGAGTTGACCCGCGTGGACAAGGAGGATGACCGCGTGCGTCACATCGAGGCGCTTAATTCCCAGACCGGCCCGGTGTTCCTGACGTATCGCGCCTCCGAAAATTTCGATGCGTTCGCCGCGAAAAAAATTTCCGAGACCCCTGCCGTTGATTTTACCGGCAATGATGGCGTGCGCCACACTTCGTGGACGATTTTCAACACAGAAGATATCGCCTTTGTCGCCGCGCAGTTCGCACAAATTCCGGCGCTTTACATCGCCGACGGCCATCATCGCAGCGCGGCGGCGGGCCGCGTTTTCAAATCGCGCAACGGCGCGGGCCACAGCGGGCAGTTCCTTGCCGTGATTTTTCCGCACAACCAGATGCAGATTTTGCCCTACAACCGCGTGCTGAAAGATTTGAACGGCCTCACGCCGCGGGAACTGATTTTGAAACTGGAAAAGGTATTTGAAACCATTCGCACCGGCGAAGCGACGCCGAAAGGCAAGCACCAGCTTGGATTGTTCCTTGAAGGCAGATGGCACCGGCTCACCTTCAAGCGCGAGTTCACCATGATTGCCGACCCGATTGAAAAGCTCGATGTGACGCTGCTGCAAAAGCACGTCCTCGCGCCCGTCTTCGGCATTGACGATCCGCGCACGAGCAAAAAAATCAATTTCGTCGGCGGCATCCGCGGCACGGCGGAACTGGAGAAGCTGGTGAACAGCGGCGAATACGCCTGCGCATTCAGCACGTTCCCGACCAGCATCGAAGACCTCATGGAGATCGCCGACGCGGGCGGCATCATGCCGCCCAAGAGCACCTGGTTCGAGCCAAAGCTCCGCGACGCGATGTTCTGCCACATGATCTGAAGTGTTGTTGTGCAGCCAAGCGACGCTCTTTCGGGCGTCGCTTTTTGCTTTGTAACAATTTCCCTTCGCGGCTGTCTTGCAGTTAAATGGCAACCATCGAGATGACCGACAGCGTCCAGACCAGCGCGCAACAGGACGAATCCGCCGTAGCCGCCGTGCGCGGCGGCGATGCCGAACGCTACCGCGAACTCGTCGAGCGCCACGAGCGCCGCGTCTATGCCGTGGCGTGGAGCCGCCTCGGCGATGCCGCGCTGGCGGAGGAAGTCACGCAGGAGGCGTTCATCCGCGCGTATCGGCGGCTGTGGCTGCTGGGCGACGGTGCGAAATTTTCCGGCTGGGTCAACACCATCGCCCGCCGCGTCGCCATCAATTCCGGCCTGCGCCACCGCCGCGAACTCAACAAGCGCGAACGCTGGGCGCTGGAAAACTCCGACGAATCGGCGGCGGAATATTCCTCTTCCGAAACTGAGCCGCCGCCCACACCGGAAACCTTGCGACAGACGTTGGCAGAACTGCCCGTCGCGCACCGCGAATGTCTGGTGCTGTTTTATCTCGAAGGCAAGAGCGGCGCGGAAGCGGCGGCAGCGCTGGGCATTGCCGAAACCGCCTTGCGCGTGCGCCTGCACCGCGCCCGCGCCGCCATGCGCAAACGGCTGGAGGAAAAACTCGAAGTCTCGCTGACCAAACTGCGCCCGGCCCAATCGCTCGTCCCCGCCGTCATGGCCGGGGTCCTGGCCTCATCGTCCGCCAAGGCGGCGACGGCGGGCGGCATCGGCGCGACGATTTTGGGAACGCTGGCAAAGGGCACGCCGTTCAAGTGGCTTTTCATTTTTCTTGCATGGCTACCTTTGATGCTGCCGGCGATCATGATTTTGCCAGGATTATTTTTTCAGCGCTGGCAGAGGCGCGATGAACAACGGAATTTCCGGGATCCAAAGGGTTTTCGAGCCAGCCTGCACCGTCAGATCAATCCAAGTTTCCTGGTGGTTTCGTTAGTGGTGATTGGGATGTTTCTAGTATATATCGGGACCGCGTCCCGTTTTTTTGGAACCAAAGAGTTTTTTCTCATCCTCGGACTGTTCATGCTGGCATGCTTGGGTTTTGCCGCGCGACAGCTTCAAATAAACTGCAATCGCTTTCAGGTCTGCTCGCTCTTCGCCAACCTTGTCATGTGCGCGGTCTGTTTGTTTATCGCTGCGGGATGGGTGCCGGTCTTTACCGTAGTCTATGCCAGTTTGCTTACTTCATCTCTGACCATGTTCATAAAGAACTCCCGGCTGCTGCGGATGGACAACAATCTGTTCCTCCGGGCAACGCAGGGAATGTTGCCGCCCGCCACCACGACGGCGACGAAGGAATCCTCAACCCGTTTTGACCGCTCCAGCCTCCGCGCCTTTGCCCGATTTCTGGGCGAACGGCAATTGGTCAATAATTTTCGCTGGGGAATAAACGGATTGACGCTTTACATGCACGGTGTGAAATCGCCTTTGATGGCGATCTGGAACCGCATTTTCCCATCAGTCAGAAATAATTCCAGTGTCACGCTCGGTTGGGATGGCTTGGTGGTGGCGCATTGTGGAAGAATAGACGCGGCCGGCTTGGAAGTCTTGCGACGCCATGCAACCGCCGACCTGCCTGGATTGGAAAATCAAGTAGCTCTCGCCGTGGCGGAGACATGGCAGAATTTTCGAGCCGGCAATTTCACGGGCGCCCAGCGAGCCATCGGCCAGGTTCCCGATGCCGAAATATTTGTCGTGCCGCCGACCCGGACGAGGGCGCAATTTTGGCAGCGTCTTTTTTTCGGAAGCATGTTGACGATATGTCTGCTGATGATGGCCCTGGTCTGGCTCTTTAAAGAAAGGCTTTCCGGCATGAAACCGGTCTATCTCACCGAGGCGCAAGTGCGAGAGTTTTTCAGTCTGATCAGCACCAATCCAAATCCGCTTGTTCCTGAAAAATTGATTGGCGGAGAAAAAGGCTATTCTCAAAAAGGATTTGCATGGGATCCCCACAATGCCTTATTTGGCTGCCTGGTGCTGCCGGGAACAAATGTTTTCACCCCGCGCGGATTACAGGCAGTTTATTCGACAATCCTTGGAAGCGACGACCTTGAAAAATGGCGGCAAAAATCAAATCGTCTGCAATCCTTTGTGAATAGCCAGTATCAGCGTGCGATTTACGAAGGTTGGGTAAGCTGGCCGTTATTGAACTTGCAACCCGCCGATTGCGAAGCATTTTTGCACACAAATCGTTCTTTGATTTACTCTGGAGCATTTTCAGGAACAAATTGGGATCGTTTCTTATCACGTTGCGATGCTTGGTCATGGGTTAAATCACAACATTACGACGTGATGCGGATTCAAAATTGGGGTGTATGGGACCTGCGTTTTTTGAGTGAAGTAAATTCTCTCGACTTGGTTGACCGGGAAAAACTCATCCAACAAATCGCCGCCGTGCAGACGCTATCCGAACATCCGCCTGGCAATCCGCCCATTCACGACTGGCGCGACGTGCGCGGTTTGTTTTTTACGCCGTGCTTTCCCGCATTGCAGGACACATATACATCGCTCGCCGCATTGGAAATGCTCGGCGGACTGGACAAGATTGACCGCGAGGCGTGCATCACGGGCATTCTCTACCGCCATGAAGGCAGAGGCTTTTTCACCTCGCCCGATTCAGGCAGCTACAATGAATACCACATCGACGGCAGCGCACAGGACACGATTGCCGCTTATGAATCGCTGCGCATTCTCGGCGCGCTTGACCGCGTGAAAGATTTGGACAAATGGCAGTTCCGCGTGGACCGCCGACATCTGGCAGAAAATGACGTCACCTGGCACGACATCGAAGCGTGGGTCGCAACGCAACGGCTGGAGAACATTCTCCGCGAGCACAAGGCCCATCCTGCCGCGCCGTTTCGTTCCTTGCTGGAACCGTAAGGCGGTGGAGTCTGGAATGCTGGTTGCCCAGAAAATCTTTCGTGGTTAATCTTTCGCCCGGCCGTTATGATTTGCCCCGCTTGAACCGTTCCTCACTCACCCGTTTCGCGTGGCTGTCCATCGCCGCCGCGATTGCCACCATCGTGCTCAAGACGGTGGCCTATCTGATCACGGACTCGGTCGGTCTGCTGTCGGATGCGATTGAGTCCGGCGTGAATCTGATCGGCGGGATCATGGCGCTGGCGATGCTGACCGTGGCCGCGCGACCGGCCGACGAAGACCACGCCTACGGCCACAGCAAGGCGGAATACTTTTCCAGCGGCGTCGAGGGAACTTTGATTCTCGTGGCGGCCGTCAGCATCGCCGTAACCGCAGTGGAACGGCTCCTGCACCCGCGCCCGCTCGAAGCCATCGGCATCGGCCTGCTCGTTTCCGTCGCGGCCTCAGTTATCAATCTCGTCGTGGCGCTGCTCATCCTGCGCGCCGGCCGCAAACACAATTCCATCACGCTCGAAGCCAACGCGCATCATCTGATGACAGACGTGTGGACCTCCGTCGGCGTGGTGGTGGCGGTCGGCCTCGTGGCGTGGACACATTGGATCTGGCTGGATGCCGTCGTGGCGCTGCTGGTGGCGGCCAACATCATCTGGACCGGGGTAGGCATTGTGCGCCGCTCGATTTCCGGCTTGATGGATGTTTCGCTTTCGCCGGCGGACATGGCGGTGGTGCGAAACACCTTGAAAGCCTACGAACAAACGGGCATTCAATTTCACGCGCTGCTCTCGCGGCAGGCGGGCGCGCGGAAATTTGTCTCCATGCATGTTCTGGTTCCCGGCGACTGGACGGTGCAGCACGGCCACGAGCTGCTCGACAAAATCGAGGCGGACATCCGGCGGGCGCTGCCGGATTCTGTCGCCTTCACGCATCTCGAATCGCTGGATGACCCGGCGTCGTGGGCGGATGAAAAACTAAGCTAGTCAACCCGTGAAGGTCGAATCCCATTTCAAAGGTTGGGCCAAGCCGGGAATCATCCCGCCGGGTCTCGCGGCGGGTGTGTCCGTTGAACCGCACGAAACCCTCGACGCCGTCAGCGGACACTTCCGCTTGTTTCAACTGCGCGACGGCCACCGTTTTTCCACCGACGACATTTTGACGGCGTGGTATGGCACGAGCTGGTGCCCGACCGCGCGCGCCGCGCTCGATCTGGGCAGCGGCATCGGCACGGTGGGCATGATTTGCGCGTGGCGGCTGGCTGCCGCTAGATTTGTCACCGTTGAAGCACAAAGCGACAGCGTTGCACTGGCCCAAAAATCCGCGCGCTACAACGGACTCACCGAACGCTACGAAATCCGCCAAGGTGATTTCCGCGACGCGGGCATGCTTCGCGCCGACGAGAGATTTGATCTGGTCACCGGCAGCCCGCCGTATTTTCCCCTCGGCGACGGCGTGGAGAGCGAGCATCCGCAGAAACTTGCCTGCCGTTTTGAACTGCGCGGCACCGTCGCGGATTATTGCACGACCGCCGCCAAACATCTCGCCGCCGGCGGCTTCTTCGCGTGCGTGTTCCCGCATGAACCGGCGCAGCTCGCCCGCGTGGAGGCCGGCGCGCGCGCGGCCGGACTCGTCATTGTCCGCAAACGCCCGGTGGTTTTTCGCGAGGGCGATCCGCCGCTCGTCGGCTTGTTCGGCATGATGCGGGCGGAGGATTTGCCGGATTGGTTTCGCGGGCAGACGTGGACGGAGCCGGAGCTGATCATCCGCAGGCGCGACGGAAAGATTCACCCGGAATATTCCGCCGTGAAGCTGGCGATTGGCTTCCCCCCGTGAGCCGCAAACTGGCGTCATGGTTTGATTTTCTCGCATGAATCTCCGACTCATCTTCGCGGGGATCGGATTGCTGGCGGCCATCGCCATGTCGGCCCAGACGAATCTGCCTCTGGCCGTCACCGAAGTGGATGCGGGCACGATGCAGCACAAGCTGCTGATGGGTTATCAAGGCTGGTTTGCGTGTCCGGACGACGGCTCCCCGCCCCATCATTGGGTGCATTGGTTCCGCAGGCAAACCCCGGTGGCGTCCAATGCCACCGTGGATTTCTGGCCGGACGTTTCCGGATTGGATGCAGATGAGCTGTTTCCCACGCAGATGTCCCTGCCCGACGGCACGCCCGCAAAACTATATTCCGCTTTCAACCCCAAGACCGTGCGGCGCCATTTCCAATGGATGCAGGAAAATCAATTGGACGGCGTCATGCTTCAACGCTTCACGTCCGAGCTGGCTGACCCGCGCTTCTTCGCGTTGCGCAATCAGGTGGCGGCGAATGTGCGCGCCGGTGCGGAAGCTTACGGCCGCGTCTTCGCCATCATGTATGACATCTCCGGTCAGCCGACGAACACCCTCGTCCGCGCGCTGACGAATGACTGGAGTTATCTCGTCCACACCCTGAACCTCACCGACAGCCCGCGATATCTGCAGCACCACGGCAAACCCGTGGTGGCGATCTGGGGCTTCGGATTTGCCGGGCGCAAAGACACGCCGGCGCAGGCGCGGCAGGTCATCGACTTTTTCAAAGCCGCCGGCTGCACCGTGATGGGCGGCGTGCCCGCTTACTGGCGAACCTTGAACCGGGATGCGCAATCCGACCCCGCGTGGGCGCCGGTCTTCCGTTCGTTCGATGTCATCAGCCCGTGGTCGGTCGGCCGTTATGATGACGACAGCGGCGCGGATCGATTTCGGCAAAACGTCATCGCGCCGGACCTCGCCGAAGCCGTGAAAGCCGGACGCGACTACATGCCCGTCGTCTTCCCCGGATTCTCCTGGCACAACCTGAACGGCGGGAAGCTCAATCAAATCCCCCGGCGCGGCGGGGCGTTTTACTGGCATCAGGTTTACAACGCCGTCGCCGCCGGCTGCCCGATGATTTACGGTGCCATGTTCGACGAGGTGGACGAGGGCACCGCCATGTTCAAGCTCGCGCCGACCGCCGCGCAACTGCCCGCGTCCGGCACCTTTGTGCCGCTGGATATCGATGGCGTGAGCCTGCCGAGCGACTGGTATCTGCGCCTGGCGAACGCCGCCGGCAAAATGTTGCGCGGCGAAATTCCGCTGCAAGCCCGGCTGCCCATCGCGCCGCCGTGACGCTGGCGATCCGTTTTCCGCCCGAAAGATTATGGGTAACGTCATCTCTTTTTCCCGCGTCTGTATCAGAGCAGCGGCGGAAATCATTCCCTGCGTCAGAGAATTTCCCGCCTTGCTTGTCTCCGTCCCGTGTTTGCGGGATAGCCCGGCTGACGGGGAGGACTAAAGTCATTACTGGAGAATATTGCCGTGTTCATGAAATTCACCCCGAGCCAACGCGCCGCTTTTACTTTGATCGAATTGCTGGTGGTCATCGCCATCATCGCCATTCTCGCGGCAATGTTGTTGCCAGCGCTGTCCAAGGCCAAGCAGACGAGCTATCGCGCCGTGGATTTGAACAATCTCAAGCAGTTGGGCGTGGCGATGAATCTCGTGGCGTCGGAGAACGAGGATCGCATGCCCTGGCCGAACTGGCTCTCCGGCGAAGAGTCCAGTCCCACGCCGCAGGGCTGGCTTTACACGCGGGACCTCGCCGCCAGCGACGCGGCCCAATTCAAGGCGCAAACCGGCAGTTTCTGGCCGATCCTGACCAGTCCGAAAATGTTTTTCTGTCCGAGCGACAATACCAACTCGGCTTTTTTCAAGATGCGCGGGCAGCAGATTTCCAGTTACGTCATGAATGGCGCCGTGTGTGACTACGGCAACGTCAGCACGGCGGTGAGGTTGTCGCAATTGTCGCCGGCGGGCGTGTCGTTCTGGGAATGCGCCGACGCCACGGCGGTGGACAACCAGAATTGGTTCAATGACGGCGCGAGCAGCCCCGATGAAAACACCAGTGGCCGGCACGGCCGGGTGGCCATCACCGGCGTTTTCGACGGCTCGGCCAAATTGATGAAGCTCACCGAGTGGACGGCCAAGCTCGGGGAGCCCGGCCCCAATGAACTGTGGTGTTACCCCGGCAGCGCCAACGGACGGTGAAAACGGAGATCCGGCCGGCAACCAAACCCCGCCAGCATGCCATTTTCAAATTCATTTCCATTTTGCGTTTCCTTCCCGCGCGTGGCTAGAATGTCCGCCACATGAAAATTGTTCTCGCTTACTCCGGCGGACTGGACACCTCGGTGCTCATGTCCTGGATCAAAGAAAAATACAACGCCGAGATGATCGGCTTCTGCGCCGACATCGGCCAGGAAGAGGAACTCGACGGCCTCGAGGCCAAAGCCATCAAGACCGGCGCCTCCAAGATTTACATCGACAACCTCCAGGAAGAATTCGCCCGCGACTTCATCTTCCCCATGCTCCGCGCCGGCGCGATCTATGAAGGCCAATATTTCCTCGGCACCTCCATCGCGCGCCCGCTCATCGCCAAGCGCATGGTCGAGATCGCCAAGAAAGAAAAGGCCGACGCCATCGCCCACGGTGCCACCGGCAAAGGCAACGACCAGGTCCGCTTCGAACTCACTGCCGCCGCCCTCGCGCCCGACTTGCAGGTCATCGCGCCATGGCGCGACGAACGCTATCGCAGCGAGTTCCCCGGCCGACAGGAGATGATTGATTATTGCGCCAAGCACAAGATCCCCGTGCAGGCCAGCGCCAAGAAACCGTATTCGATGGACCGCAACCTCCTGCACATCTCCTACGAGGCCGGCATTCTCGAAGATCCGTGGTTTGATTCCTACGACCTGAAGAACCGCAGTTACTTCACCACCCTCTCCGTGCTGCCCGAAGACGCGCCCAACAAGCCCGAGTTCGTCGAACTCGATTTCGTGAAGGGCGATTGTGTGGCCGTCAACGGCAAGAAGCTCAATCCGCTCGGCGTGATGAAGGCGCTGAACAAGATCGGCGGCAAGCACGGCGTCGGCCGCGTGGACATGGTGGAGAACCGGTTCGTCGGCATGAAATCGCGCGGCGTGTATGAGACGCCCGGCGGCGCCATCCTGCTCTTCGCGCATCGCCAGATGGAATCCCTCACCATGGACCGCGAAGTCATGCACCAGCGCGACGCGCTCATCCCGAAGTATGCCGAGCTGGTTTACAACGGCTTCTGGTATGCGCCGGAACGCTACGCGCTGCAGGCCTACGTCGAGGAATCGCAGAAGAACGTCACCGGCACGGTGCGCGTGAAACTTTACAAGGGCAACATCATGGTCAGCGGCCGCAAATCCCCCGTGAGCCTCTACAACCCGCACATCGCCACGATGGAAGCCGACCCGACCAAGGCCTACAACCAGGACGACGCCACCGGCTTTATCCGCCTGAACGGCCTGCGCCTGAAAGTCGCGGCGAAAGTCCACGCGAAGAAGAAATAGGTCGTCCGGCCACAACCGGCCAATGTTTCAAAGCCCACGGTGCAAGCCGTGGGCTTTTTGGTTTTCGCTTGCCGGAGGCGGGCGACGGGGTTATTCCATCTGCGCATGAACGACCCGTTTCAACTCGTGAGTTGGGCAGTGGCCATCGGCGTCAGTTGGTGGATTCTGTCCATGATGACCGGCTGTGACCGCTGGGTGCGCAGCCTGTTCGGGCAAAGGGACAGGGTCAAGGATTTGGAAGCGCAACTCAAAGCCCTCGACGCCCGCCTCAACGAACTGGAAAAGAAACCGTGAACCGCGCCTGAAAGTCGGGGCGCAGGCGTCAGCGAAGCCGGCCAAGGCACCACCTTCATCGTCTTCCTCGTCGGCGTGGCGTAAGCGCCTGCGCTTGGCCTGAAGGCCCGCATTCCGTGACGCAACAGAATTGACCTCGTTACGTTGGATAACGAATCAGGACTGAACCTTTGCAGATTTCCGCCAATGGCGGATGCCAAGCAGCAGCACACCAAGACCAATTATGCCTAATGTTCTAGGCTCGGGAACGGGATTGGACGAAAACTGAACATCGTCAAAATAAAAAAGTTCGGGAGCGTAAATGTTGCCAGTTGGGGTTGAGAAGGTGAGTTGTGCCACGCTGCCTGCCCAAGCAGATACATCTGCAGCTAACCGTCCACCTGAGACGGAAACAAGGGGAATAACAATGCCGTTTAACATAACTACGGCATCATCGCCATGCCCACCATCCACCAAGAAAGTAAGCGATCTTGTGCCTGCCGGAATTAAGCCTGATTGACTTAGAGTTGGAGGTGGGCCTGCGATATTAAAATAAACAAGAAAAACAGAATAAGAACCTTGAAAAGGAGTAAACCCCGGATTGCGTCCTGAAGGATCGGGTCCCATAAGAGTGACGGCTGGCGCGCCAACACTTAGGCCATTATAAAAAACCACCGTCCCCGACCCACCAACGATCCATCCAGGAAAACATTCTGATGGGTCCATAGGATATGTAAAAGTATCTGGATTTGGATCAATCGTGGCCTGCTCAAAATCAAGATTTTCAAACCCCTGCCCACAGCCGCTCCGACCTATGAGCAGCAGCACAAACAGGATTTTGATCCAAGGTTTCATATCTTAAAAAGATTTCCAGCGGCGGATACCAAGCAGCAGCACGCCAAGACCGACTATGCCCAACGTGCTTGGCTCGGGAACGGGAATGGACGAAAACTGAATATCATCAAACTCCCAATAATTATTGACGCCATTAGGGGCTGAAAATGTCAACTGCGCCACTTGCCCAGCATAGGCTGATATATCACCAGCATACACCGTGTAGTTTTGATCAGTCGAAATAGCGAAATACGGAATATTCTGGCCTCCCACGGAAACCAAAAGGGGTCCACCAAAAGGCTGTGGAACACCCTTCGCAATAAATCTAATGGAGATGGCATTGGCGGGGACCAAGCCTGTCTGGCTAATTGAAGCGGCAGACAAACCGACCCCTGAGCCTCCGTATAAATCAATGCTGAACAAACCGCTCAATGCGGAAGGGCTATATGATGAGTTGGCGCCACAAAGTGTCACGCTCGTAGCGCCAAGTGATATATCGTTGTATAAGATATACGTGGGCGAAATAAATCCAACTGCTGTCCAACCGGGAAGAGCATAACTGGCATAGACACCGTATGGATAATAAGGGACAGACGGATCTGTAACGATGACAGCCTGCTCAAAATCTAAATTTGCAAACCCCTGCGTCCAACCGCTCCGACCTATGAGCAGCAACAAAGCGAGTAACAGCATCCGTGCCAAATTCCCGCCGCCGGTGTGAAGCGTTTTCATAAAGTTATGCTGGCCCCGAGGCTTTGTTTTTAGGACACCCGCCCGTTTCGTTCAAGCCATTCCTTGCGTTTTTTCAACCCTGCACTTCTGAATCACCGCTGACCAACCTGCACCCAAGCCCCCGTCCGGCCATACCTTGGCCCGGTCTTGGGCCGGTTTTAACCAGTCGGGCTGGCTGAGGCCGGTTTTGCACCAATTTGAGTCAAAACCCGCCTTTTCCACCCTTTTAACCCCCTTATTGGCTATTTTTATACAGCCCTCAATGCCAATGGCTGAGGTATCCCGATTGGCAGTTTTTGTCTTCTGACCATTAGGCATGACCGGCGGTTGTGCCGGGAAACGACCCAAATCGGGTCGTCAATCCAGCTGGATTGATGACGTATCCTATAGGATCTGTGACGTATCCTATAGGATCTGTGACGTATCCTATAGGATCTGTGACGTATCCTATAAGATCTGTGACGTATCCTATAGGATCTGCGACGTATCCTATAGGATCTGCGACGTATCCTATAGGATCTGTGGCGTATCCTATAGGATCTGCGACGTATCACTAGTGATCTGCGGCGTATCCAGCTGGGTTTTTCCTCGATTTTGGCGGTTTAACCGGTCAAAGCGGCCGCTAAATCGGTCAGATACCCATTTAAATGCTCGGATTGGGCGGATTGCGGCTCAATCGGCACCGGCGCGCAGGCCGGTCATCGGAGCGCGACTCGCTATCAACGTCGTCCGTCATACCACATGAAGGCGGCGGCGCGGTCGCGCAGGGTGCGGCGGTGGTTGAAGATGGACCGCAGGAAAAACCGCCCATCTCGCGGCCGCGTCTTTAAGGGGCTCTCCACTCATACCAACATGTTCACTGTCCTGCCGCCTGCAGGCGGCAGGACCGTCCCATCTTCCCAAGGCATTATTCACAGACAAGGTTAGACGGATATTCAGATACAAGAGGGCCGGCGTGAGGGAGGACGTTTCGAACCAATTAGCTTTATCGCTCGCCCTCACCTGTTTCCTCTTCCCCAGGAAGATGACCCATGTTCCCCGCTCCGGCTGCGATCCAGGGTCGCGCTGCGACCGTGGCCGAGGCCGAAGGCTTATTCGCCGACGATGCGGTAGCGATTGGCCACGTCTTCGCCCAGGTTCATGGAGGGCTGGGCTTTGAGGGAGAACATGAGGGCGATGGTCACATCGGCGGTGCTCCCGCTGTTGTTGGAGACGCGGAAGGTCAGCGCGGAGGTCCAACTGCGGAGATCGCGGTAGATGGAATAGCTCTGGTCCTGCAGCCGCTGGGTGACGGCGTTGAAATTGTCGGTCATGGCAAAGAGATCGGCTACGGCGTGTGCGGAATGCGGCTGAAGTGACGGGCGGCGGGCGGGTATTTGAACGTCGGCGCGCCGGGCGGGTCAAAGAGGCGTCCATTAAACCAACAACCAAACGATCCAACCAACAACCAACCACCATGAAAAAAATAATTACCCTCCTCGCGACGGCGCTGTTCGCCGCCTCGGTTTACGCCGGTGAATTCGCCGACATCAGCCCCACAGACGTCCTCGCGGCGGCCAAAGCCAAGTCGGCGGTGATCATCGACGCCAACGGCCCGGATTCCTACCAGGCCGGCCACGTGCCCGGCGCGTTGAGCTTCGCGGCCATCAAGGACAATCTGGCGGCTAGCCTGCCGGCGGATAAGAACACACTCATCATCGCCTATTGCGGGAATCCCAAGTGCGGTGCGTATCTGCACGCGGCCAAGGCGGCGGAGAAGCTGGGCTACACGAACGTCAAGCACATGTCCGCCGGAATCGCCGGCTGGAATGAAGCCAAACTGCCGACGGAACCGGGCAAGTAAACGATTCCTGACCAAAATGACGCGGGCGATCCGGCAAAGGATCGCCCGTTTTGTTTAGGTTCGCGGCCCCCGTGCTCTTGCCGGGGCGGCGGCGCGGTCAATACTGGTTCAAGCCGCCGGTTTTCTTGGTCGACACGTGGCCGTCAAAGTAGACGTAGTTGCGCAAGCTGCCGTGAACGGGCTTGGGGGGCAGGTCGGCCACCCAGCCAGCCGACGCGAACGCGATCTGGTCGGCGTCGATCAGCAGCCAGACATCGGTCAACGGTTTCGCGCCCTGCACGGTGCTCAGCTGATACGATCTCCAGAGTGATTCAACCGACGGCGAGGAGAGCCCAAGGAAGCTCCCCGCAGCCGGCGGTGAATAACTCTGCCGCGACAATTAATTTGCGCCCAGCTAAAGTCGATACTGGCCGCATCGCTCTGAGGG
>CAIXPZ010000073.1 GCA_903921455.1 uncultured Verrucomicrobia subdivision 3 bacterium
CCCATCGGCTTCGACGCGGGTGCGCAGACTTTTTTGCTGGACGGTCGCCGAATCTTGGGAATAATAGATTCCGTTGCGCCGGAACATTGTGTATTTTGTGATCATGTGCATGGTTCTGAATCATGCACTAGGATTGTCGCGACACGTTAGAGCGTCGTGGGCAGGTTTCAGCGGGACGTCATCCGGTTAGTGAGGGATTGTTTTTCAACCCCCCGCCGTGCTGACAAATCCGCTGACAGTGGCCGTCCACCAGCTCAAGAAACCCTTTATTTATGCGGGCTTGAACAACTTGAACACAGATGGGCACAGATGAAACCCAGATGCCAAGGCGGGCAGAAAAGCGGCGGAGGGCCGCCGCACTTCCGGACGCTGGCGCGTTGACCGATGGCTCCCGCGCCGCGCGGAGCGTCCCGGAGTGCGCCGGCCCTCCGCCGTTTTGGCAGGGGGCTGGCCCGGCCAACCGACGCGGGCGGTTTTCACAGGCCCGGGTGCGACCTGGTATTTGCCGCATGAGAACGCTGGACAGAATTTATCGGCGGGAATACGGTTGGGGCCATGAGCCGGATGGGTCACCAAGTTCTTGTTTTGCTTTTGTCCCTGTGCGGGCTGGTGCCGGTGGCTTGGGCGCAAGGCGTCGCTATTGCCCCGTTTCATATTCTGGCCGAGGACGTGATTCCCGACAGCGTCCAGCTGGTTCGTTTCAATACCAATTTCTTTGCCGTCCGGTGGACTTATACGGAAGCCGGCGCGCAAAAGCTGCTGGCGTTCAATGAAGCCCACGCGGGGCAGCGGGCGTGCACGGTGGTCGGGGATTGTGAGACGCGGCCGTTCGAGGTCCGGTTGGCGCCCACACCCACCTTCACCAACTATGCCGCTTGGAAGGCTGAATGGCTCCGGGATCGGACCGATGAACTAATCGGGATGAACGAAACCGAGGCCACGGCCATCGCCGACGCCCTGAGATATGGCGACCCGAAATTCCGTTGTCTTTCGCTCACCAATCCGACCGCCAAGCCCACCGCGAATCTCACCGCCGGGTCGGTCAAGGGCATCCTGACCGATCCCAATTTCCGGATGGTGATCCACGCGCTGGAGCAAAGAAGCGGTCATGAAACATTGGCGGAGCCGGAAGTCACCACGACCTCCGGGCGGGGGCAAAATTCCATCCGCATCCAGAATTTGGTCTGGAATATCCCGCTCCCGGCCACCAACCCGCCGTCCGCTTCAGCCAAATAACTTGGCGCTGCTGGCGCGCTTCACGGTTCTGTCACCCAATCGTCACACGGTTGTCACCGGAATGAATTTGTGTGACGAATTCTGGCGTGCCACACTGCCAGCGTGAAACCGCGCATTTTGGTCGTGGATGACGAGCCGGATATCATCGAGCTCGTCGAGTTCAATTTAAAGCAGGCCGGTTACGTCGTCACCACGGCGGCCGACGGCGCGGAGGCGCTCAAAAAAATCCGCGCGCAGAAACCGGACCTCATCGTGCTGGACGTGATGTTGCCGGAAATGGACGGCTTCGAGATCTGCAAGGCGCTCCGCTTGGACGAGGCCACGGCCAAGCTGCCCATCATCATGCTCACGGCCAAGGCGGCGGAAATCGACCGCGTGCTCGGCCTGGAACTCGGGGCGGATGATTACCTGACAAAGCCCTTCAGCCCGCGCGAACTGCTGCTGCGCGTGAAAAAAATGCTGGCGCGCTCCCAGACCGAGGAGAAGCCCAAGGAACAACTGCGCTTCGGCGATTTGCTGATCGATCTGCCGCGCCACATCGTGACGTGGAAGAACAAGCCCATCGAGATGACGGCGACGGAGTTCAAGCTCATCACCGTCCTCGCGCAGCGGTCGGGCCGCGTGCAGTCGCGTGACCAGCTGTTGCGCGACGTGTGGGAATACGACAGCCTGATTGACACGCGCACGGTGGACACGCACATGCGCCGCCTGCGCGAGAAGATCGGTCCGGCCGCGAAGCATCTGGACACGGTGCGCGGGGTGGGCTACCGCTTCGTGGAATGAAGAAGGCAGAAGGCAGAATGAAGAAGTTGATTTTGCCGCGTTCCGCTACTTGCGGTTGGTTTCTGCATTCTGCATTCTAACTTCTGCCTTTGCCATGTGGTTTTTCTTTTTCATTCTCGCGCTCGCCGCGCTGGTCGGCCTCCATTTCTGGTGGCGGGCGAAGTTCAACGCCCAGCGGGAGCAGCGCCTGGCGGAGATCGAGGCTTCCCAGCGCCGTCAGCAGCAGACTTCGCTCGACGCGCAGGCGCAGCAGAAGGTTTTATTCGATTCCATGCTCGAGGGTCTGCTGCTGCTTGACCGCAGCCGGAAGATTTATCTCGTCAACCGCGCCTTCAAAAATCTCTTCGGCCTCAAGACGGAACTGCGCGGCAAAACCATCGTCGAAGCGCTGCGGCTGCATGAGCTGGACGAACTGGTCCGGCGCGTCGAGGCGGAGCAGCAGGTGCTGGATTACGAGATCAAGCTGACGGACCTGAACGAGCGCTGGCTGCAGGTCAACGCCGCTGTCATCACCAACGCCGCCGGCGAGCGCGACGGGACGATTCTGGTTTTTCGCGACCTCACGCGGCTCAAGCGGCTGGAGCGGACGCGGGAGGAATTTGTCGCCAACGTCAGCCACGAGCTGCGCACGCCGCTCTCGCTCATCAAGGGCTACGTCGAGACGCTGCTCGACGGCGCCCGCGACAACCCGGAGGTGGCCGAGCGCTTCCTGAAGATCATCGAGCGCAACGCCAACCGGCTGGATTTGTTGATCCAGGATTTGCTCACGATTTCGGCGCTGGAATCCGGGCGGGTGACGCTGGATTGGCAGGCGCTGAATCTGCATATGCTGACGGACAAGGTGTTTTCGCATCTCCAATCCAAGGCAGAAAATAAAAACGTCCGGCTTACCAACGAATTGCCGGGACTCATGGCCAATGGCGATGCGAACCGGCTTGATCAGGTGTTTACGAACCTCGTGGACAACGCCATCAAATATGGGCGGGCCAATGGCTCGGTGTGCGTCGGCGGGAAAATACTGGACGATGGGAAGCTGGAAGTATTCGTGCGCGACGACGGCCCCGGCATTCCCGCCGAGGCGCTGAGCCGGGTGTTCGAGCGATTTTATCGCGTGGACAAGGCGCGTTCGCGCGATCAGGGCGGCACGGGATTGGGGCTGGCGATTGTGAAACACATCGTCCAGGCGCACGGCGGCGAGGTGCGCGTGACCAGCGAACTCAGTCAGGGCGCGACGTTTTTCTTCACGCTGCCGGCGGCGGCGAATTAATTTCTTTTTTGCCGCGGGTTTAAAACCTATCCTCCGCGCATGGTTCATGTAGGCATCGGTTACGACGTTCATCAATTGGTCGCCGGGCGCAAGCTCGTCCTTGGCGGCGTGGAAATTCCGCATACGAAGGGACTCGACGGCCATTCGGACGCCGACGCGTTGATGCACGCCATCTGCGACGCCGTCCTTGGCGCGCTGGGCGAGGAGGACATCGGCCACTTTTTCCCGAACACCGAACCGCGCTGGAAGGGCGTGCCGAGCAAGATTTTTCTGGAGGAAGCGGCGCGCATCATCGCCTTGCGGGGCGCGAAGATTGTGAATGTGGACGCCACCCTCATCGCGCAGGCGCCGAAGATTTACCCCTACATCGCCCAGATGAAACGGTGCATCGCCACCGCGCTGGATGTTTCGGAGCAGCAAATTGGTGTGAAGGCGACGACGAATGAATTGATGGGTTTCATTGGCCGGGAAGAAGGTATTGCGGCGATGGCGGTGGCCAGCATTGATATTCCTTGAGCCATGGATCGTCGGCGCAATTGGATCGTCGGCGCAGTTTTATTTCTGGTCACGCTAATCTTGTATTGGCCCGCGACGGTTTTTCCTTTCGTCAATTTTGACGACCCCGCCTATACCACCGCTAACCCCGAGGTGCTGAACGGCCTCAGTTGGTCGGGAGTGAAATGGGCGGTCACCTGCGTGGAGCCGGCCAACTGGCATCCGCTGACCCTGATTTCGCACATGGCGGATTGTTCGTTGTATGGCGTGTTTGCCGGCGGCCACCATCTGACCAGCATCTTTCTGCACGCCGTGAATGCGGTGCTGCTGTGGCTGCTGTTTGTGCGATTGACTGGATGGTTCTGGCCCAGCGCGCTGGTGGCGGCGCTGTTTGCCTGGCATCCCATGAATGTGGAATCGGTGGCGTGGGTCGCAGAACGAAAGAATGTGTTGAGCACATTCTTTTTTATTCTGACGATCTGGGCTTACTGGTGTTATGCGGTGGCCGCGCAGCGGTCAAAATGGTTAAAATATACACTGACGCTGGTTTTGTTTGCTTGCGGCTTGGCGGCTAAATCCATGCTGGTGACCTTGCCGTTTCTGCTGTTACTGCTGGACGGCTGGCCGCTGCGGAGAATCTCATTAGCTTCAGGTTTTGGAGAAATAATCCGGCAAAAACAAACATGGGTGCTGGTGTTGGAAAAACTGCCTTTCTTCGTGTGCTCACTGGTCGATTGCGTCATCACTTACCTCGTGCAAAACCATGCGGGGGGCGTTCGGTCGCTGGCGGTGGTGCCGGTGGAATTCCGTCTGCTGAATGTGCCCGTGGCGTATCTCTCGTATCTGGCGAAAGCCCTCTGGCCGCTCAATCTTTGCGTTTTGTATCCCTTTCCTGAAACTCCGCCTGTGCTCGCCGGGATCAGTTCGCTGCTGCTGCTCCTGGTCGCGACGTTGATGGCGTGGCGTTGGCGCGAGAAATTCCCCTGGTTGGTAGTCGGCTGGTTTTGGTTTCTGGGAACTTTGGTCCCGGTCATCGGTTTGGTGCAAGTGGGCGCGCAAGCCATCGCGGATCGCTACGCCTACCTGCCGCTGATTGGTTTGTTTTTGATCATCGCGGGAGGACTTAATGAGAGTTTGCGTCTCCGGCCGCAACTGCGCTCCGTCGCGGAAATGGGGGTGGCCATTTTTCTTGCGGCATGCCTGGTGTTGACCGGGCGGCAACTACTGACTTGGCAGGACAGCGTCGCCTTGTTCCGGCAAGTGGTGGAGGTCAATCCCGACAACGCCATGGCGCAAAATTTACTGGGGCAGGCTTATGCCGGCAGCGGCCGGACGGCAATGGCCATTGATTGCTTCGCCGCCGCCGTGCGGCTGCATCCGGACGTGGCAACGGCGCAATTTAATCTGGGCCGCGAATTAATTCGCGCCGGCAGGTTTCCGGAGGCAGATAAGTCCATGTCCAAAGCGCTGGTGGAATTACCGAACGACGAATTGCTTCACAATACGCGCGGGGTGGCTTTGATGCAGGCGCATCAATCGGCCGAGGCCAAAAAAGAATTTTCCCGCGCCATCGAACTGCATCCGGATTTTGCCAGCCCCCATTTCAATCTGGGCAAGGTGCTGCTGACGGAAGGTGATTATCCGGCGGCAACCAGCCACTTTAACATCGCTTTGAAGTTGCAGCCGGCGCTGGCGGATCAGATTGCCACTGAATTAAAGACTTACCAAAAGGCTTCGACTTCGCAATCATCAGTGCCAACAAAGAATTGAGTGAACGTCAAACACCATTGAAACATGCCTAAAGCTGAAATTGCCTGGAAGCGCGTCACCGCAGACGGTGAGAAACTTCAGGTCTATGCCCACCACGTCGGGCACGAGTATCATTTTTTCCACCGCGCCAAACGGTTCGATGTCTGGCAGCGCGTGAAAGAACCGCCGCTGGAGGACTGGCTGGAGTTGCTCGACGCCGTGCAGCGGCTGGTCAACCGCCGGCGCTACCAGCCGGACGACGAGGAGCGGTTGCGCGCCCAGATCCGTGAAAAATTTCCCGAGGCGGAGATTTAATTTGGTTGCCAGTCAAAGCGAATCTCTGAAAAATCGGGTCTCATGAAGGTCAAGCCCACCGCCAACAATCTGCATCCGCACACCGGCAAGATACCCTTGCGCGACCGTGAGCGGCGTCATGGCCACCGCGGTTGCGTGGTCTGGCTCACCGGCCTCTCCGCCTCCGGCAAATCCACCATCGCGACCGAACTGGAGCGCGAACTCTTCCGGCGCGGGTGCCAGCCGTTTATCCTCGACGGCGACTCGGTGCGGCAGGGCTTGTGCAGCGATCTGGATTTTTCCGAACGCGACCGGCACGAAAACATCCGGCGCGTGGGCGAGGTGGCGCGGCTGTTTGCCGACGCGGGCTTCATCTGCATCTCGGCTTTTATCTCGCCGCACCGCGCCGACCGCGAACTGGTGCGCAATCTCATGCCGCCGGGAACTTTTTTTGAGGTGTTCGTGAATGCGCCGCTGGCAGTGTGCGAGCAGCGCGATCCGAAAGGGCTTTACCTCAAGGCGCGCAAGCAAAAGATCAAAAACTTTACCGGTATCACTTCACCCTACGAACCGCCGCTGAAGCCGGAAATTGAATTGCCCACGGATCGGCTCACGGTCATGCAGGCGGTGGAAAAAATCTTGCGCTTGCTCGAGAAAAAGTGCCGGATCAGCGCCAAGATTGACAAACGTTCCGGCAAATTACCCGGAGTCATCCGCTGGTCGGACTGGTGAGGTTGGTTTTCCTGTCACCAGCGGCGGGTAGTCCGCGTCCGGAATATTGTTCATGATGAAAATCCGTATTGCCTTGACCCACTGTCTCCTCGCGGTTGCCGCCCTGATTGCCGGTTGCACCGCCCCGTCTGCGGACTTGAAAACACCGGCCAGCCTCACCGGCTTTCCCGCCGCCGCCAATCCCCGCACCGTCGGCTTGCGGATTGCGGAAAATCTGCTGGAGCGCAATCTCCGCACCAACAAGACCGGCATGATTGTTTATCCCGAAATCTGCGCGGCGTTTGGTGCGCTGCGGTTTGCCGAGGTGACGGGCGATACTAATTTGGAGCGGAAATTGGTCGCGCGGTATGCGCTGGTATTGCAGCCGGAGAATCAGCGGCTGATTCCGCCGCCGGGCCATGTGGACAACAATGTCTTCGGTGTGATGCCGCTGGAAATATTTCTTCTCAATGGTGACAAAAACTTCCTGGCACTCGGTTTGCGCAAAGCCGACGCGCAATGGGAAAATCCGCTTGCCAACGGCCTGACCCGGGAGACGCGCTGGTGGGTGGATGACGCTTACATGATTGGCAGTTTGCAGATTCAGGCCTGGCGCGCCACGCACGACGCAAAATACACCGACCACGTCACGGTCCAACTCACGGCGTATCTTGACCGGTTGCAGCTGGCGAACGGATTGTTTCATCACGGGCCGGATGCGCCGTATTACTGGGGGCGCGGCAATGGCTGGGTGGCGGCTTCGCTGGCGGAGGTTTTACAATCGCTGCCGCCGACCCATCCGAAGTTCGGGCGGCTGATGGCCGGCTATCAGAAGATGATGGCCGGACTCAAGGCGACCCAGGGTGCGGATGGTATGTGGCACCAGTTATTGGACGACCCGCAGTCGTGGTCGGAGACTTCCGGCAGCGCGATGTTCACCTACGCGCTGGTTGTGGGCGTGAAACACGGCTGGCTGGGCGCGGCGGATTACGGGGACACGGCGCGGCGCGGCTGGCTGGCGCTGTGTGGCAAACTGGATGCGCATGCGAATCTGCTCGACATTTGCGTGGGCACCAACCAGAACCCGGACCGGCAATTTTACCTGGATCGTCCCCGAATCGCCGGCGACTTGCACGGGCAGGCGCCGATGTTATGGTGCGCTTGGGCGTTGCTGGAATAGTAAACTCTACACGGATCAATCGCCTTGGTTATTTCAGGGTCGCCTTGTAAAACCGGGTGTTTTGCCGGGGGCGTGAATCGGTCCAGAAAATTTGATTTGATCCGCCAGTAGCCAGGTTGGTCGCACACAAGGTCCAGCTTTGGGCGTCCATAATATTGGTGCTGTCGTATAGGTCCACGAGGTTGGTGACCGACTGTGACACGGAAGCGATGATCTGCACATTGCTGCCTCCACCCGCTGAAGTGCTGAGGCCAAGGTTGATCGTTGGAGGATACCACCAGCCATCGTTTGGGTAGCTTTCCGGCACCGACTGGTCGCCGGGTTCATGAAATGGCGTGATTCGCACCCAATCCACCAACAACGCGTCTACGTCGAATGTCGGCGTTCCTGCCCATGAGGGAAACCACAGGCCAATCCAGAAGCGCCCGGCGAGGGTCGGGACATCGGTGTAATTTGTCTGCTTGGGCGCGTCATCTATATAAAACACCACCCGCTTGACTTGATTGGTGTCTCCGGTGTGCCAATCGAAGCGAAATGTGTGGTATTGGCCGTCGTTCATGGCGGCGCCAAGGTCGTCAAAGGGGTCGGTATAATTTCCGCCGGTTTCTCCGACCCAGGTGTTGAGCCTGGCGTTGCGATAAGAGATGACGTCGGGTGTGGCGGCGAGCGCGGTGGGTGTTTCGATATCAATTTCATGGTTGCGCACGATGTAATAACCATCATACGCGCTGCCCTCAACACCCAGCCCCAGTCCATCGTGCAGGATGACAAAAATATTATTCAACTGACCAAAGTCGTTTACGAGGTCGAGTTTGGTGATGTCCCAGGCGTGTGCGCGGAAATATTCCGTCACCGTGGCCGTGTTTGTCGTCACCGGGACGATGTAAGGGCCGCGGGCCGCCTTGTTCGTGGATAAATCGCTCCACAGGCTCTCTACCTGTGCCGGGGAAAGACCGAGATTTAGGAAATTAGTTTTCGCCACTCCGCCGAGCGCGGCCAGCACGCTGTAAAGCGGAGTATCTGAATACGCTTCTTCGTAATGAAATGTCCAGATTGCCGAGGCGGCCCCGTAATGCTGCGGCAGTTGCATCCGCACTTCGTAACGACCGGAGGCAAAGTAGTTGCTCGTGGCGATCGCGCCGCCCACCCGTGTCACGCGTGTCACCCGCTGACCGTAATTATCCACGCCCCGAACCGGACCGGGGTAGTTGTCCCCATGCGCCTCCAGCCGCAGCACGCTGTTGGTGAGCGTGACATTGTCATGCACCACCCCGCCATTGTTGCCGCCGGCACCCCACGCCTTTTCGGCGAATAGCCACGCCTTGGAGTTGAGTGCAGAACCGGTGAAATCGTCGAAAAACACGTCGTCGGCATAAGTCCGGCAACCCGCCAACGCGACGGCGGTCAGCAGAAGCAGGATTGAGTGGTGATTTTTCATTGTGGCCTCAAACGTATTCTGCGGTCATGCGGCAATGCAGCTATGTATTCCGTGGTTCGCGTTTTGTCGAGTGTGGTTTTCCCCTGACAATTTTTCCTGGATGAATTATCTTCTTGGGCATGCCAAGCCGGCCGTTGATTTTAGTTTCCCCCAGCATCGAGATACGCGGTGTGGAGTTCCATGATTTGTCTGCCAGCCTCTCGGTGAAATACGATGCTGCCGTGCTGCATGCTGGCGGCATCCCTGTGACTGTGCCTACGACCACCGATCGCGCCGTGCTGGCCGAATGCGTCCGCCGCGTGGAGGGCGTGATGCTCACTGGCGGCGATGACATCAATTCCGATCTCTATGATGCCAAGCTGCCGGCCAAAATCAAAAAGACCGTGGACCCGACGCCCGACGGCGGCGCCCGCGACCTGCGCGAACTCATTTTGATCGAAGAAACCTTCCGCCAGCGCAAGTCGTTGCTGGCGATTTGCCGCGGTCATCAGTTGCTCAACATCGCGTTCGGCGGGCAGCTCGTGGCGGACATCCGGCAGCAGATGCCGGGGGCGTTGAACCATCAACAACTGGATAAAGCCTTTGAATTGGTGCATGAAGCGGCGTTGACACCCGGCTCTTTGCTCGCCAAGATTGCGGGCAGACGAGTATTGGGGGTCAATAGTTCGCACCATCAGGCGGTGCAAACGCCGGCGGAACCATTTGTCGCCACGGCCGTGAGTGCCGACGGATTGGTCGAGGCGATGGAGCTGAAGCCGGAGGCCGCGCGGAAACTGCCGTTCCTGTTGAGCGTGCAGTTCCACCCGGAGAGATTGACGCCCCGTTACGCCGCACACCGCGCGATTTTTAAAAAATTTGTTGCGGCCTGCGTCCGGAAGAGTTAAAAAAAATCATGAAAGGCAAAATTCTAATCGTAGATGACGAGGCGGACTTGCGGACTCTGCTCACGTCCATCTTGGAAGGCGATTATACCGTTACCACCGCCGAAAACGGTGCCGCGCTGAAAAAACTACTACCCGGCGAAGCTCCCGATGTGGTCTTGCTGGATCTTAATTTGCCTGATGCCAAGGGACTCGACCTGTTGCCCCAGATTAAAAAATCTTGGACCGACGCGGAAGTCGTCGTCCTGACCGGCGCGGCGACCTTTGAGGTTGCCGTTGAAGCCACCAAACTAGGTGCTTTTCATTTCATTACCAAACCGTTCGATACGCAGCACTTGCTCGTAACGATTGAACGCGCCATTGAAAACCGTCAGCAAAAGGAGTCGAACAATTCCCTCCGCCGTGCTGTCGCCACCATGAGCGGCAGTTCCGCGCCGGTGTTTCAAAGTCCGCTCATGCAGAACGTTGTGCGCACCGTAGAGCGCATTGCGCCTAGCGATGTCACCGTGTTGATCACTGGAGAAAGCGGCACCGGTAAGGAAGTCATTTCCGACCTCATCCATAATTTAAGCCCGCGCAACAAAAACAAGATCATTAAGGTCAATTGCGCCGCGTTGCCCCGCGAGCTCATCGAGAGCGAGCTTTTCGGCTCCGTCAAAGGCGCCTTTACCGGCGCGCACACCGACCGCGATGGGCTCTTCCGCCAGGCTGAGGGCGGCACGCTGTTCCTCGACGAGATTTCTGAGATGCCCATTGATACGCAGAGTAAATTGCTCCGCGTGCTGCAGGACCAGAAAGTCCGGCCGGTCGGCGGCAAGACTGATTACCAGACCAATTGCCGCATCATCGCCGCCACTAATCGCAAGCCCGAGGATGCCATTAAGGATGGCAAGCTTCGCGAAGATTTGTTTTACCGCATCAGCGCCATTTCTGTTTATCTCCCGCCGCTGCGTGAGCGGCGCGAGGACATCATGCCGCTCGCCAACGCGTTTCTGAAGCGTTTTGCCGCGCAGGCCAACCGCACGCTGCGCAGTTTTACGTTGCAGGCGGCTGACCGGTTGACCAGCTTCGATTGGCCCGGCAATATCCGCCAGCTCCAGAACGAAATCCAGCGCGCCGTTCTCCTTTGCGAAGGCCCGGATGTGGATGCCAGCGACCTTTCGGTCAGCGAAATCCGGATGGTTCCGTCCGAAGGCCACGATACCAGCTACACGCTGCTCGAAGGCGTCGAGCGCAATGCCATCATCCAGATGCTTCGCGAGACCGGTGGGAACAAACTCGAAACTGCCAAGCGGCTCGGTATCGGTCGCCAGACGCTTTACAACAAGATCAAAGCCTACGGGATTGAGACTTAACGGCGGGTTAGCGGGGCGCCACAAAATCATTTGCCATGTGGAATTGCCAGAAATGCGGCGAGTCAATTGAGGAACAATTCGACACCTGTTGGAAGTGCGGGACGCCCAAAGGTGTCATGCCCATTGACCCTGTTGGCAATTCCGACAGCGTCGAAGCGTCCAAGACGAAATGGCGGCTAGCCTACAAATACTTTCGCGGCACCTTGTCCACTTGGGATCAATTATTCAGTGAGGCGGCTCAATTTGCCACCGAGGTTGGTTCGGATCGGGTTGTTGGTATTTCCCATTCTGCCGATAGTGGCGATGGAGTGGTCACGGTCTGGTATTGGACCGTAGCCGATAAAACCGAAGGCACCTAGCCGGATAGAGTTAAGCCATACAGCCTACAATTTCTTCAGTTCAACGCCTGCCAGATGGATTAGCGGCTTGATGGTCGCTGCATCAAATTGAAGTTTACACCCCGCTGCTGCAAATAATTCCGGCAATGGTTTAGAGCCGCCGAGTGTGAGTGATTTCTTATAATCAGCTAGTGCCTTTGCCTTGTTTGCTTTGGATTTTGCCCACACTTGCAACGCGCCCAGTTGCGCGATGCCGTATTCCACATAGTAAAACGGATACAGGAAGATGTGCAATTGCCGGTGCCACGAATGTGCCCGCACTTCCTCAAATCCGGCGAAATCCACGTCCCCGCCGAACCGGTCCATGAGTTGCGAGTAAGCCGCCTTGCGCTCGGCGCGTGTATGGCCGGGATGCGTATAAATCCAGTGCTGGAATCCGTCCACCACCGCCATCCAAGGAAAAAATCCGATGATGCCTTCGAGGTGCGTCTTGCGCGCGCGCGCCGCTTCCGTCGGCGCGTAAAATTCCTCGATGAACTCGTTGCCGAGTAGTTCCATCGCCATCGAGGCGACTTCACAAAATTCAATTGGCGCGCTGCGATACGGATATAAATCTTCGCCGCGCGTCGCCTGCGCGTGGAACGCGTGGCCGGCTTCGTGCAAAATCGTCTCCACATCGCGCTGCACGCCGACGGCGTTCATGAAGATAAATGGCACGCGCGCCTCTGCCAGCGTGGACTGATACCCGCCCGGTGCCTTGCCTTTGCGGTTGTCGAGATCAAGCAGTCTTTTATCCTGCATCTCCTGGAAATTTGCTGCGAGCCCCGCGTCGAGGTGGTTGAAAATCTTCTGCGTGCGCGCAACCATTTCGCCGACATCGGCAAACGGCTTCAATGGCGCTCGGTTGAGCGGATCCACGGCCAAATCCCACGGGCGCAGCTTTTCCAACTTCAACTGTTGTTTGCGATCCTTCTGGATTTCGCGGACGGCGGGCATGATCTCCGTTTCAATGGCATCGTGGAATTTCACGCAGTCCGCCGGCGTGTAATCAAATCGTCCTTTTTGGCGGAAAATGAATTCGAGGTAATTATTGAAGCCCGCGTTCTTTGCGATCTGGTGACGGAGTTGGACCAGCTCGTCCATTATTTCCTCGCACTTCTCCACGTCTTGCAACCGACGTTTGGCGACGAGTTCCCAAGCCTCTTGACGTAACGTCCGGTTCGGTTCTTCAAGAAAGCGTCCCATCTGCACTAGCGTTTTTTCCTCGCCGCGAAAATTCACCGTCTGCCCGCCGATGAGTTTTTGATATTGCTGGCCGAGTTTGGCCTCCTCGGTTTCCAGCGCCACGTTATCTGGGCGGAACAGTTGGACGTGATTCGCCACATCGCGGTCAAAGACCCCGTAGCGTGTCTTCGGTAGATATTTCCGTTGCAGGTGCGCGACGTAAAGCTGCTCCAGCGCGAACTGGCGCGGCTTGAGCTGCGGCTCGACGTGCTCAACGAAATGCAGATAAGCCTGTTCCGCCTCGGTGTTATCCGTGTGACAGGTCATGGCGATGTTGCGGCGACTCGCCTCCTCATCCAGCGCGGCGGCCAGTTCGCTCCAGTCGAGCAGCCATTTTTCTAAGTCGACGACCGACCTGGTCTGCGCCATGCGCGCTTCGAGTTGGTCAAATAGCGGTGCAATCTGCGGCCAGTTGCCAAGGTCGATGTCATGTGGGACAAACGTGCGTGGCTTTGCGGGCAATAGTTTTCCGAATGGCAACAGATTCATGTGCGCAAGGATAACGAAACGGCACGCCGTGAAAATATATTATTCACCGCGTGCTGGATGGATGGTGACTTACTCTTTCGCCAGCACTTTTTCGAGCAACGAGTTCAGCCGGGTAAGCATCGCGCGCGGATCTTCCAGTAAACCGGCGGCGACGCGTGCGTTGTCGAGGATCTGCTCGGCCACGCTGCTGGCGAGCGTGGCGTCTTTCAGCCGGATGGCTTCGAGTCGCGCAATGAGCGGATGCGCTGGATTGATCTCAAAATCATGTTTGGCGGCGGGCAAATCCGGGCCGTCTTGCTTCATGGCCTTCATGATGCGGCGCATACTGGCGGTCATGAATTTATCCGAATCCACCACCACGGCGGGGCTATCCACGAGGCGCTGCGAGACGCGCACTTCGTTGATCTTGTCGCCGAGCGTTTCCTTGAGCCACTTGGCCAGTTCCTTTGCAGCATCTTCGGAGAGAGCCCCGTCTTTCTTGGCGCTTAAGTTCAAATCCGCTTTCTCGGCGAGCTTGAGCGGCTTGGCGTCGAAGGTGTGGAGATGCTCCATCACGAATTCGTCCCACGCGTCGAAAAGGAACAGCACTTCCCATTTGCGTTCCTTGAACACCTCGAAATACGGGCTCGCCTCGGCCGCTTCGCGATTCGCCGCGAGCAGGCAATAAATCTCCTTCTGATCCGACGGCATGCGCTTCACATAATCCGCGAGCGAGGTGAGCTTGCCTTTGTCCATCGTGGACGACTCGAAGCGCAGCAATTTGCCCAGCGCTTCCTTGTGCGTGAAATCCGTGACCACGCCTTCCTTGAGGAATCGCTGATATTCCGTGTAAAAATTCGCGTAAGCCTCGGCTTCCTTCTCGGATTGTTCATCGAGGAATTTCAGGAACTTGCTCGTCAGCACCTTGTTCAACTTCTGCATGAGCGACGTGTCCTGCATCGTCTCGCGCGAGATGTTCAGCGGCAGATCCTCGCTGTCCACCACGCCTTTGAGGAAGCGCAGCCATTCGGGGAACAGCCCCTTCGCCTTCGCCTGAATCAGAACTTTGCGGCAATACAGATTCACCTCGGAATCCATCCGGCCCATGCCCATTGTTTCAAAATTGCGCCCCGGCACGAACAGCAGAGCCTGGATCGCCAGCGGTGCGTCCGCCGTGAAATGCAGGCGGAACAGCGGCTTGTCGTGATCGTGGCCGACGAACGTGTAAAACTCGTTGTATTCCTCCTCCTTGATCTCGTTCTTATTCCGCGCCCAGATCGCTTGCACGGTATTGAGCCGCTTGGTGTTCAACTCAATCGGGAACGGCACGAAACTCGAATAGCGCTGGATGATGCGCTCTACCGTGCTTTCCTGCGCGAAATCCTTCGCAGCGTCCTTGAGTTCCAGCGTGATCTTGGTGCCGCGCGGCAGATCGGCGGCGGGCGCGAGTTCGTAACCGCCCATGCCTTCGCTCGTCCATTGCCAGCCCGTTTCCTCCGGCGCGAAGGAACGGCTCAAGACCGTGACCTTCTTCGCCACCATGAACGCCGAATAAAAACCCACGCCGAACTGCCCGATCAAGCCCACGTCTGGCTTCTTCTCCTCCGCAAGCTGTTTCAAAAACGCCTTCGTGCCGGAATGGGCGATGGTGCCGAGATTTTCGACGAGTTCGCCGTGCGTCATGCCGAGGCCGGTGTCCTTGATGGTGATGATGCCCGCCTTGTCATCGGTCAAAATGCTGATCCCCGGCGCAACGTCGGACTGGTAAGCGGGCGTGCCGGATGATAGGGTAAAGCGCAGCTTTTCGCACGCATCCGCCGCGTTGGAGATCAGCTCGCGCACGAAGATTTCTTTGTCCGTGTAAAGCGAATGGATGACGATATTCAGCAATTGCTGAATCTCCGCCTGAAAATGATGTGTTTCCGTTTTGTTCATAAATTAAGAGGTGTTGTGATAATCAAAGACCGCGCCAGCGTCAAGGGGTGTTGCGGCACAAAATGCAGCTATTTTTTCCACCGCAGTAGCCGCAGCGCGTTGCCGATGACGATGAGATCGGAAAAGCCCATCGCCGCCGCGCAGATGACCGGGCTGATGAAACCCATGGCCGCCAGCGGCACGCCGAGTGCGTTGTAGAAAAAGGCCCAGAATAGATTCTGTTTGATCGTCCGCAACGTTGCCCGTGCCAGTCCGAGCGCTTCCGGCACGGCTTCGATTTCCGATTTCAGCAGGATGATGTCCGCCGCCTCGCGCGCCACGTCGCTCGCGCGGCTCACGGCGATGCCGAGGTCAGCCTGCGTGAGGGCCGGGGCGTCGTTGATGCCGTCGCCTACGAACGCCACGCGCTCGCCGGTCGCCTGAAGCTTTTTCACGAACTCCGCCTTCTGTTCCGGTCGCACTTCGGCGAAAACATTTTCCGCTGCGATGCCCACCTGCTGGGCCATGTTCGCCGCCGTCAGCACATTGTCGCCTGTGAGCAAATACGTTTTTAGCCCTTGCTGCTGAAGCTGTTCAACCACTTGTTTGGCATTCGCCTTCAGCGCATCGCGCACAGCGAACAAGCCGAGCAAAGTTTTATCAGCGGCCAGCCCGACGATCGTCGCGCCTTGCTGCGACCATTCGGTGGTGAATTTCTCTCCCGCCGCCAAATCCACGCCGAATTCCTTGAGCCAGTTCAAGGAGCCGAGGCGGGCGAAGTGGGTTGAAGGTTGAAGGTTGAAAGTCGAAAGTTGAGCCACGGCGCTGACGCCGGAACCGCGGATTTCCTTCCATTCAGTGAGGCCGATCAGCTCCGCCGAAATCTTGGCAATCGCCTGGCTGATGGGGTGGGTGGAGTTCCTCGCTAGGGCCGCGGCGAGTGTTTCTGCATTCTGCCTTCCGCCTTCTGCCTTCCACGTTTCTGCCACTTCCGGTTTTCCCAGGGTGAGCGTGCCGGTCTTGTCAAAAATCACCGCTGTCACTTCGCCGGCTTTTTCCAGAGCGACGCCGTCGCGGATCAAGATGCCACGTTTTGCTGCAGTATTGGCGCTGGCCATGATGGCGGCGGGCGTTGCCAGGCCCATGGCACACGGGCAGGCGACAATTAAAACTGCGGCGGCGATGATGAAGCCCGCCGCCGCGCCTGCCGGTGCGTGCGCGTGCCAGAGAAATGCCGCGAGCCAGTCATGAACATGAATCGCCGAGGCTGGCGCAAGGCCCCACCATAATCCCGCCGCCAGTGCGATGGTGACGACGATGGGCACGAAGACGTTGCTGATGCGGTCGCCGAGGCGCTGGATGTTGGCGCGGCTGGTCTGGGCGCGTTGCACGGCGGCGATGATGTGCGCGAGCGCGGTGGCTTCACCCGTGGCGGTGACGCGCATGACAAGTCGGCCATTGAGATTCACCGTGCCGGCAAAGAGTTCGCTGCCGGATTTTTTGTCGGCGGGAATGGCTTCGCCGGTGAGCATCGCTTCATCCACGGCGGATTCGCCATCGAGCACCACACCATCCACCGGCACGCGGTCGCCGGGGCGCAGGGCGATTTTATCGCCGATCTGCAAGGCGGAAACGGGAACTTCAACTTCGGTTGTTTGGACGGTGACCGGCTTGAAGCCGCGGAGATCAAAACTCTTCGGCGCGGCCGGAGCGGCACTTTGGATTCGTCGCGCCGTCTGTGGCGCGAGATTCAGTAATGATTTTAACGCGCCACCGGCTTTGTCGCTGACGCGGGCTTCAATCCAATGGCCGGCGCTGATGAGCGAGATGATGGCGGCGGCTTCCATGAAATATACATGCCCGCCCGCGCCGCTCGACAACGCCCACACGCTGTAACCAAACGCCGTCGTGGAGCCGAGCGCGACGAGCGTGTCCATGTTGGAACTGCCGATTTTGAGCTGCCGCCACGCGCCGCGATAAAATGCTGCGCCGCAGAAAATCTGCACCACGCCTGCCAGTGCGAACGCCAGCCAGCGAAACCACGGCGTCATGGCCAAGCCCAAAATCCATTCACCGATCATCAGGATGCCGGTGACGCCAAGACCGAGCATCAATGTCCATTGCCAGCGGCTCGGTTTCGAGCCGTCCGCGGCGGTGGGCATTTCCTTGGCTTCAAATCCGGCTTTGGAAATCGCGGAAAGAACTGCGGGAATATTTTTATAACGGGCCGCAACCCAGCGCACGCTGGCGGCGGCATTTTGCAGGCTGACCGAAGCGCTTTGGACGCCGGCGACGCCTTGGATGGCTTCGGTGACGTGGCGGGCGCAGTTATTGCAGGTCATCCCGCTGACGCTCAATTCAGTTGTGGCTGGCAAGGGCATTTGTTCTCCCAAACATCCTGCCATCGGTGGTCGCGTTCGTCGATTTTACTTTTGAAACAGGGCGGGGGCTTCGCGGGCGATGATGCGGAGCAAATAGGCGGCCTGCGAATCGTCAGGATTAAATTTGAGCGCGAGCGCGGCGAGTTTCGCTGCCTGGGTTTGGTCGCCAAGACCGAGCGCGGCGGTGGCGGCGAGTGATGCCCATTCGGCCGCTAAGGTGTTGGTTCCGGGCGGTTGCGTGGCCAGGATTGATTCAATTCCGATAATGCCCTGGCGGGTCTGATCCACACCGTAACCTAATGAGGAGGCCGCTAGGCTCAACGCATCGCTGTTGGTCCCCAGCACCGGCAGGAGGCTGATACGCGCTGCATTAGTGACCAATAGGCAGGGCACCGTGGCTCCCGCAGGCAGGCTGCGAATCGAGCTGAATAATTCTGGGTTGGCCGAGGCATACTTGGAGAAGACGGATTGGATTTCTGCCGGCGGCAACTGGCGCAGCCAGGCGGATTTCTGCGGCGGTGCGAGCAGTTGCATCCGCGTGCGCTCATCGAACTTTTCAAGCATCTGGGAATTTTCGCCGAGATAAAACGCGAACGGAGCCGAGTATTCGAGGATTGGAAAAAGATCGCTTTGCATCGGCCCGGGGCTGCTAATGGCAAAGGCCGTGCGTTGTGAGGCAAGTTGCCGCGCAAACAAGGCTTCGGGTGAATTCACGCCCAGCTTGGCAAAATCATCACGCACGCCGGGCAGGAAAAAACTTTTTGCGAAAACTTCAGGGGTGCTGACCCAGGGCTGTTGCGATCCAAGCAAAACGATGTCGCCATCGCAGGAATCCCAGATCTCCACGTTCGGAAAAATGGAGGTGAACGTCCGCAGCACCAGTTCCACGATGCCGTCATGCATTTCGTAAAGGTGAAACCATTGGACCATGATGCCACCGGGCTTCAAGCGGTTCGCGGCGAGCTGATAAAATTCCTGGCTGAAGACGCTGCCGATGCCGGCGGTCCAGGGATTGGACGGTTCAGCCACGATGACATCATAGCTCTGCGGGCTTAATTTCAGCACGGTGCGCGCATCTTCATGCCAGAGTTTGGTGCGCGGGTCGGTGAGCACGTCGCGGTTCCATTCGTTAAAAAATTTGGAGGCGCGGATGACCGGTTCGCAGTTTTCTGCGATGACAATTTTTTCCAGGTTGGGATACGCCCGCAAGGCCCCGGCGGAAATGCCGGAACCCAGGCCGAAGACAAAAACCGCTTTCGCTTCCGGCCGTGCGAGCATGGGCAAATGGGCGAGGAGCATCTGGGTATTCAAGTCGGCGTGCGAAGTCGCATCGGTTTTGCCGTTGACGCGCAGGCCGCGGTTGATCGAGCCATGCAGGCCATCGCCTTCTTCCACGGACACCGTGGCATCCGCCGCATCTTCATAAAAAAGAATTTTGATGTGCTGTTTTCGCAGGGCCATGACGTTCGCGGTAAACTCCTTTTCCCGCCCGCGAAATACGCCGGAACTCATCACCCAGCGCCAGCTTTCACCGCCAAACAGAAACAAGCTGATGGCCAGAATGCCCGTCACGGCTGCCAGGATGCCGCCCGCGCGCCAGCCGGACCGCCGGGCGAACAGCAGTGCCGCCACTGCCAGCGTTAGCGCCAGAACCGCGTAGGCATTGCGTAATCCGATCAGTGGCATCAGCACGAAACCGGCAATCAAGGTTCCACCGACGGCCCCGAGCGTGTTCGCTGTCAGCAGCGCCCCGACGCGGGTGCCCAGGTGCACTGAGTTTCCCGCCGCTGCGCGGATCATCAACGGCAGCACCGCGCCGGTGAAAGCCGCCGGGAAACCTAGCACGATGAGTGAAATCAGCGTCGTCAATAGCTGGTGATAGAAATAGCCGACCGTCGAGTGGGCCAGGCCGGTGCGTGCAATTCGGAAGAAATCAACCCAGTGTTCGAGGTTGAATACCAGCAGGGTGACCCACGCTGCTGCGACGGAGAGCAGCAGGACGACCGCTTTTTGCGCGGAAATTTTACGGCGCGACGAAGCAATCCAGGCGCTCCCCAGACCGATGCCCAAAATAAATGCCATCAGCACGACGGCGAAAGATTGCAGCGACGAACCGAAAATCATCGCCAGTGAGCGCGACGCCAGAACTTCCATGGCCATCGCCACCGCGCCGGTCAATGCTACGGTGGCGCAGGCCCAACGCCAGCTTAGGGTTGAAGTCAGTTCAGCGGAATTTTCTGCGGTGGTAGCCAGTAGTTTGCTTTCCGGGAAAGTTTGCTTCCGGCTTAACCAGCCCGCCGCGGCTCCGATGAGGACGTTGATCAGGCCTGTCACTTGTAGCGTTGCGAGGAGTCCGAGATTTTGCACCAGCCAGAACCCAGCCAGCCCCGCCCCGGCCACGGCTCCAAGACTGTTCACTGAATAAAACAGCGCGGACTGTCGTCCGGCATCGAGGGAGGATTTTTGTAGCCACGCCGCAAGCAGTGGCAGCGTGCCGCCCATCAAAATTGTCGGGCCGAGCAGCAGGAGCACGCTCAGAAAGGCTTTCCAGAGCAGCAGCCAAAAAGTGTGCTCCATGATGGGCGAACCGACGGAGATGAACAGTTTGTCGGCAAGCTGGTCGAGAGGTAAAAAGAGAAACGCGAAGAGGCCGATGGCAATTTCGAGATAGCCATAAATGAGCAAAGGTTGTCGCAGACGGTCGGCCCAGCGGCCCAGAAGTTTATTTCCCAGCGCGAGGCCACCCATGAAGGCGGCAAGCACAACGGTTTGTGCGTAGATCGTGCTGCCGAACATCTGGGAAAGCAATTTCGACCACACGACTTCATAGACCAGCGCCGTGCCGCCGGAACAGAAGAACAAAACCAGAACCACCCAGCTTCCGTTGCGAAATTTCATGCGGGGAAGCTAGGGGGTGACTCGCCGGCCAGCAAGTGAGATTTGTGTTTGCGGGGCAGGGGCGGCTAGGCCGGTGCAAAGCCGCTTTACACTTCGGCGTCCGCCGCTAGAATCGCCTCATGGCTGGCGAATATGATTCAAGCGAATTTATAGACACCGATTTCACCTCACAGAAATCGCCGTTCGCCGCGCCTCCGGCGGGTCCTCTCCGCGCGCCGTCGCGCGAGGACGTGGACCGCAAAGTGGTCGAGGCGCAGCAGAAGCTGGCTGAACTTAAGCGTGCGCAAGAGGAACTGGAGCGCGAACGCGCCGGACTGGAAGAATTGCGCCGCCGCCAGTCGGAATTTCAAACCGGCCGCCAGGAGATGCTCCAGCAATTAACGCGTGGCCTCGGACTGCTGGAGGAGGCGGAATTTGAAGCGCGCCGCGAATGCGAATTGATGTCCACCACGGCGGCGGACTTCCGTGATGCCGTTGCCAAAATCCAGACTATTCACGACGACACGTGGACGAAGGAAAATTTTCAGATCGAGCTGACCCGCGCACTGACCACCATTGAGAACGCTCGGATGGAATGGAATTCTGCCCGGCTCAAATTAGCGGTGCTGGCGGGTGAAAATAAACCGGCGGCCGTCGCTGAAAAAAATTCCGTGACCGCGGCCGCTGCCCCGTCGCTGGCGGATTTGAGCTTCCGCCAGCTTTGTAAAATTGGTTTGGCGCTCACCTGGCCGCTGTTGCTGGTGGTCCTGGGTGCGCTGGGGATTTTCATCGCGATTCTTTCACGAAAGTGAGCTGCATGGGTTTGTCCAAAAAAAAATCTGATCCGATTTCCGATAAGGCCCGCGCCTTGAATGAGCGGATTGCCGCACTGGAGGCGGAAATTAAGACGTTGGACGTGCAGCTGGCGCGTCCAGCCGAACCAAAATTTCGTTCTACCGCTTCGTCAGCTGGGGCGGCTGTTGCCCGTCCGGCTAACAAGCCTGTGTCTGCGTTTGAGCCTAAGCCGGCCGAGCCGGTTTTTGAAGAAGTCAATCGTGCCAAACTCGCACCGCGGAGCGAGAACGAGGTGCCGGAACTTTTTAATGAGCTGGGCGTGCGGAAATACGACCTGCCCGCGCTGTTTCACCGCGTGCGCAACCATTTTCGCGGGCCGACCACGAGCAATCCGCGGCTCGTCAACTACCTCGCCGCCGGTGGCGTGCAGGGCTTGCGCCCGTTGCGCTACGAAAAGCGGGTGGCGCGCAACCGGTTCTTTGCGCTGGTGATCGTGGTTGCGGGTGTGCTGCTGGGGCTTTTTCTGATGCTCAAGCATTAAAATGGATAATCAATTTCTCGAAATTCCTGTTCCTACGGCCGACGGTGTTTTTGTCGCGCGATATTCGGAGCAAGGTTTGGCGGAATTAAATTTCCCCAAGGGCAGACGTGCGTCCTCGCGCGCGGCAAGGAACGAAATTGTCCCTACAAAAATACGCGGCTGGCATCGGCTAACGGAAGCGGCATTGAAAAGTCTGCTGGCCGGCCGCCGGTCGCCGGATTTTCCCCCGCTTGATTTGCGGGGAACTGAATTTCAGAAAGGCGTCTGGAATGCGCTGCGGAAAATTCCACTGGGCCAGACGAAAAGCTACGGTGACATCGCCCGCCTCATCGGCAAGCCGAAGGCCGTTCGCGCGGTGGGTGGCGCGTGTGGCGCAAATCTCATTCCTGTTTTGGTGCCGTGCCATCGCATTCTGGCGGTGAATGGGAAAATCGGTGGCTTTTCGGGCGGGCTGGATTGGAAACGCACCTTGTTGACGCGAGAGGGCGTGAAATTGGATTCTTAACCTGGCGGTTCAGTTTTTAGCGGCGGCGCGGACGGCTTCAATTTCTTTTGTTACCAGAGCGAGATCTTCCCGGAATTCGTCGTCTTTCTTCAGCTGTTTCACGATCGCCTGAGCGAGGACGCGGCCGGCATAAATATCGGTCGGATAATGTCGGGCAATCTGCACGCGGTGCCAGCCCATCAAGCGGGCGTGAGCCAGAATGGCGTCGCGCTGGTCGGGAACGGCGTCGGCGAGAACGAGCGCCAGCACCATGGCCTCGGTGGAATGACCGCTGGGATAGCTGAAGGATTTTTCCAGCTTGCCGTTGGCGAGGTTGGTGTCGGTCGTGAACGGCCGCGGGCGATGGAAATAATCTTTGCCAAGATCGGTCACGGTTTCCGCGTCGAGCTGGACTTTTTCAAAGAAGGCGGCGGTCTTGGGCAGATTGGCGGCAATGAAAAATGGTCCGACCGCCTCCGTAAAATTAAAAACGGAGAATTTCTTTTCCGCGTAGGCGGCCTGCTTGTCCGCGTCGCTGGCCGCGTGGTAGACAATCCTGACTTCATCCATGTCGGCCGCCTGCTCGGCGGAATCCGGCAATGGCGGCGGCGGCAGCAGCGTGGCGGCGTCGGGCTTGCCATCCTCCAGAAAATTGAGGGCAAGATCTTTGGCAGGTGCGCCGGCAACGGTGGCGGCAAAGACTGCGAAGAACGCCACGAGCCGCGACCAGCGGACGGAGGCAATTAGTAATTTCATTTTGAGCGAAGCCTAGATTGAATAATTATCTGAAACAAGACCTTAGCCGCCCGTTGAGCCCGGAGGCACGGCGTTGCCGGTGCAATCCCAGTTGATATCCGCGTCGCCAGGGTCATAACCCGCACCGATGTTGGGATTTTGTTTGCCGTCCGAGACCACGTAGGAATATTTGAAGAATGCCGCATGGCCGTCGCTAAAAGTAATGTTGCCGCCGTTGTTATGCCGGGCGGAGAAGCGCGTGGTGTAACACTGGGGCGTGGCGAGTTTAATCTGGTTGGCCGAGGTGCCATAGAATGGAGTTTCCGCCGAGCGGTTGCGGACATCCGAAAACAATACGAAGGCGGAAGGATGTGCCACCATGCCAGCTTTCATGATGGTGACGACGGAGTTGATGTTCAAGTATGCCAGGGCCTTTGAATTCATTCCGAAACTGAACAGCGGGCGATTGCCCGGCTTCATGTTTCTTGTGCCATCGGTCGTGGCGATGGCGTCCGCCGCATCGATCCCTTGGGAGAAAGCAGTTGGACAGGTGAAAATGGACTTGGAGCCGTAAAACTCCGTGGCATCGTAAGCCCAAGTATACATAGGTTTGTTGGCCACATACGATGGCAACGCGTTGAACCAGACATCGTCCCCTTCATGTAGATTATGATAACTGGGAATCGACAGCCAGGCCGGGTTGTCTTGATCCGTGCTTCCGGCGTAACCCTGATATTTTGGATAGGGATAGGTGTTGTTGTTTTCGTCCACATACAACGTATCAGCCAACCCCCATTGCTTCGCATTGCTCAGGCAGACGGCTTGTTGGGCCCTGGCTTTAGCCTTTGCCAAGGCAGGCAGAAGCATTGCAGCCAGAATCGCGATGATGGCAATGACCACCAGCAGTTCAATCAAGGTGAAGCCGGCTTTGGTCTTGGGATGAGCATTTGTGGCGTTCGATGTTTTCATAGTTGTGAATAATATGTCGTTCCTGTCCGAGCAGGATGAGCCATCTCCGTTACGAAGACATGGCGGGCAAGTTACATTTGTGAAACATGCCGCAGACTTGCCTGCTGTATCCGGCGTGAAGCGCGAGGGTGTGCTTTAGCAACATCATGCGGTTGTCACCTAATTGTCATTTGTTCTCCCTTTGTTTGTAACCTGACTGTGGATAATACCCGCAGCACGCATGGGAGTGCTGTCTGCTTGACCCCAAAACACATCCAACAACCAATCGTTAAATGAAACTAAAAAACATCGCTTGTATTGCCTCAATACTGGTGGCCTCGCTGACCGGAGCGAATGCTGCCAACACCTTAACCTCTTGGACTTTTGACAATCTGGCCATCGGTCCCAACTCCAGCCCGGCACCCGCGACGAATTTCGGCACGGCCAGTGCCATCGGCTTGGGTGTGACCAGCAACCCGGACGTGCAGGGATTGGCTGGAAGCTCGACGGGAACCGCCGGCACCAATTGCTGGCGCGTGCGCGGCACTGCCGGGATTGGCTGGAACACGAATGCGGCCATCGGCACGCAGGGGGCGAAGTTCGCCGGAAGCACGTTTGGCTATTACCAAGTCAAAGCATCTTTCGACGTCTATGCGACGGCGAATGCGGAAGCCAATCTGCTGGTGCAATACACCACGGAAGGAAACTTCTGGCATAATGCCACCATCACCTCGGTGGGAACTGTTGGCGTCATCGCCACCAATACCGCCACCAATAGCACGATCCTCGGCCAGTATCTCCAATTGGGTGCCGGCTGGAACAACCAGATCGTGGTGGATTTGACTGGCATCCCAGGCGTGGATAACAACGCCAAATTTGCCATCCGTCTAGTGAACGCCTCCACGGGAACGAACTGTGTGACTACGACCGGTGCCATCTACAACAACACCTCGGGCGACTGGACATTTGATAACGTTCTTATCGCAGGCGTGGCAATTGACACAATTGCCGACTGGACCTTTGAAAGCTATGGCACCACGGGCTATGTTCCCAATCCGGCCCCGGAGTTGAACTTCAGCACCGCCACCTTTGCCCAGGCTTTGGGTTTTAGTAACAACTACTCTTATTCTGGCACCGCCAACCTCGGCAGCACCAATGCGCCGGACACGCTGGTGCAGGCGGGCAGTTCCACTCCTAGTGGAACTATCTGCTGGCGCGTTCGTGGTCAGGGTAACACCAGCGGATCGGGCAACAACAACGGCTGGAACAGCGCCGCCCCCATCGGCGCGCAGGGTGCCGAGTTTGATGCGAGCACGCTCAATTACAGCAACGTTGTCGTCACCTTCGATCTATATTTCACGCAGCAGAGCGAGGTTAAATCGTGCGTGCTCTACACCACGGATGGCTGGGTAACGACCAATGTGGCCAATAATTTATCCTATGCGGCCAATCCGCTGTTTATCGCGACGAATGACCCGGCAGACACCCTGAACTACAGTCCCTTGACCGTGTCGGGCGTCTACTTTTATCAGAACATTGGGGCTGGCTGGTATAACAATCTGGTCGTGGATTTTACCGGCGTTCCGGGCGTGGATAATAATCCTAACTTCGGCATTCGTATCGTGAATGCCGCCACGGGTGCCGACTGCGTAGCCTATAACGGCGGCCCCTACAACAACTCTTCCGGCAACAACCGTTATGACAACGTGACCGTCGGCGGCAAATTCACCGGCTCAACGCCGCCGACGCTGAATTATGATTCCAATGCCACGGTGGATCATCCGTTCACCAACAACTTGTCCTCCGATGATGCAACCTGGCGTGCCTCCATCACCTCCATCTATGTGAACGGTTCACTGTTGACGAATTCGGCCTACGCCACGAACACGGCGGGCTTGATTGTTTTCAACCCGGTGAATTCCAGTGTGCTTCAGTCCAGTGGCGTTAAGACCATCGTGATCACCGCCACGGGTTACAGCACGGTAAAGGTGACCCAGCCGCTGAATGCCGGTGTCGCCACCCAGTTGGCCATCACCACCCAACCCGTCGCGCCTTCAGCCAGTGGCGGCACGTTGGTGGCGAATCCGACTCTGCTCATCGCTGATCAATTCAGTAACGGCACCACGAATCCTTATGCTAATGTGACGGTGGTCGCATCCGTAGGCGGCACGGGTGCCTGGACGCTGGGAGGAGATACCAATCAGGCATCGGTCAACGGTCTGATTGCGTTCACCAATCTGACGGCCACGGTCAACGGCACTACCAATGTTCCCGGGGCGTTCATCAAGTATACGATTACCGGTTACGGCCCGCTGGCCCTTACCAATTCGTCTACGTTCATCATCGGCAAGCCGGCCGCCAACTTTTCAAAAGGTAATTTGGCCCTCATTCAACTGGATCAACAAGGGATTCCCAACAACACGACTTTCAGCATCATCGAACTAAAGCCTTCGACGGCCAATCAAACCGCGCCGGCCAATATCATCCCCGTCAGCGCCACGGGAACGAACGCCTTGCGGCTTTGTTCCGCCGGCAGTTGCGGCAAGCTGTCGTTGAGCGATGATGGCACGCTGATTTGCTTTGCCGCTTTTGCCGATGGCAATGCGTCCACGCCCGATGAAACTTTCTACCTTAACCGGGCGGTTGCGGGTTTGAACTACACCAATAAATTGGTCATGGGATTAAGTTACATGTCTACCTCGCTGGGAGGCAGCCAGGCTCGTTCAGCGGCCACGCTGGATAACGTCAACTGGATCGTAAATGACAAAGGCGGACTATACTATGGCAGTGCTGCCACCAGCACACCAGATAGCCTGAATTCCTATAATAACGTGGTGGTAAGAACTTTCGGCGGAGTTCCCTATGTCGAGACGCAAAAAACTCAGAATGGGCAGGTTATTCCCGCAGTGTATGCCCTTGGTTTTGACAACGACACCAGCTTATGGGATGTGACCAAGGCCAACAATCTGACCACTGATCCCGTCGCTGCGGATTTCTACATGATTTCTACAAATGTTCTGTATATCCTCGACAACAATAGCTCTTCGTTCGGAGTGATTAAAAAGTATTCATGGGTCGCCGGGGCTGACCTGAATAATCCGAACGGCAATTATGGTTGGGCGGACAATGGCTCCTTCACCAACGGGACCGGTGGCGACAGTTTGTTCGCCACCACCAACGGCAACGGGAATGTATATCTGTATTACACGACCACGGCCGTTGATAAAAAAGCGGGTAACTACGTCATTCGGCTGACAGATGCATCAGGCTACAATACGGCCATGAGCATTACCTCCAGCAATTTGATCTATACCGCTCCAACCAACACCTATGTAAAAGGTCTCACGTTTGTCCCGCAGCAAACGGCTTACGCCACTGAACTCACTCCGCCACCCATCCTCACGGCACAGAATGTAGCCCCGGTAAGTAGCCCCTTCAGTATCACGAACACTCCGGATGACCCGGCTTGGCGGGCTGCCATCACCAGCATCACGGTGAACGGCACCACCTTGTCGTCGTCTGCCTATACGAATACTGTTGCGGGTAAGATCGTATTTGTTCCGGCTCAATCCACGCTGTTGCAAAGTCCAGGTTCCAAAACCATCGTTATCAGCGCGACGGGTTATAGCACCAACTCGATTGTGCAAGCCCTTACTATTGGCACGGCATCGAAACTGGTTATAACCACACAGCCATCGTCTCCAGCCGCCGATGGCGGAACCTTGGTCACGCAACCTGTGGTCAAGGTTGCGGACACGTTTGGCAACGTGGTTACCAACAGCACTGCTAGCATCACGAATGCGGCGGGGCAAGCCACTTGGACGTTGGGCGGCACTAAAACGCAGACCGCCGTTTTGGGTGTAGCCACCTTTGTCGGCTTGTCCGCTTTCAGCACCAATGCCGTAACGGGGGCCACATTGCACTTTACTTCCGGTAGCCTGACGGCGGCCGACTCAACCGCATTTAACATTCCTGCACCCATCCTATCGAATTTGGGCGGAGTGGCGTTAACCAGCGGCGGTAAAATAGCCTTCACCTTCACAAACGCCCCGGGATTGACCTTTTCAGTGGTGGGAACCAACGACCTTTCCGTGCCCAAAACGAGCTGGCCGGTGGTGGGGCAGGCGGTAGAAGGTCCCGCTGGAACTTATGAATACACCAATTCGGCGGCGACCAACGCGCAGCAATACTATATTATTCGCCAGCCATAAATCTCTGGCCAACCTGTTGTTTATAACGCGACGGGCGGGTTTTGCATAAACCCGCCCGTTTTTCGTTGGTTTTAAGCCGTAAAATCCTAAAACCCCCTAATTTCAAGCGGGAAAAGACGGTGAATAACTCGCCTTTTTTGCGTTTTATTGAAGTCAATTCAAATGTTTCCGCGTCGGCCAGATGTGAGAAACCTTGTCCGTCTGCAATCGTCGGCGCCCCGCGTCCGCCAAAGATTTTAGGGCAGACGGTCAAATTGATTTCATCCACCAAACCCCCGCGAAATAGCGCATTGTTCAATTCACCGCCGCCTTCGCATAAAAGCCGTTTTATCTTCCACTTCGATCGCAGCCAGTGCAGCGCGGCAGGGAAATTGATTTCGCGATCGCCATAAATTTTTACCTCGTCCGCCAATTTCTGGAGCAAGGTTAAACTTTTTGGCGTCGCTCGCTTTGTCGTCAGCACGATGATTGGTGAATATTTATTTTGAAAAATTTCTGCATCGGGATCAATCGAGCCGCTGCCGCTTACAATCACTCGCAAATGATATTCTGCCAATCCGTATTTCAGTCGTCGCTGCCGGAATCTTTCTCCACCTGCGTCCAAAATGCTCTGCGAAATTTCCACCGTCCGGGCCCCGCACATCACCGCGTCCGCCGAGGCGCGCAACTCGTAAAGATGTTCCAAGTCCCGAGCGCTGCCAAAGGAATGAACCGCGCGGTTCGGTGTCGCGATTTTCCCGTCCGCCGTCATCGCCATGTTGATGAAGACGAACGGCAGTTTTGAAGTCTTGGTTTTGAGTTTTAAGTTCACAGGATCAACATGGCGTCGCCGTAGCTGAAAAAGCGGTAGCGCTCGCGGATGGCCTCGGCGTAAGCTTTAAAAACCAGATCGCGTCCCTGCATGGTTTCGCCCGGCGCGGCAAACGCACTGATGAGCATCAGCAGCGTGGACTCCGGCAGGTGGAAGTTGGTCAGCAGGGCATCCGCAATTTGAAACTTTGCCGGCGGGAAAATAAAGATACCTGTCTTTCCCGCATGGATATTGAGCTTTCCTTCATTCTGTCGGGCGACAGTTTCGAGGGTGCGCAGGGCGGTCGTGCCGATGGCGATGACACGGTGGCCGGATTTCTTGGCAGCGTTGACGGTGGAAACGGTTTCGGCGCCCACTTCAAATCGTTCCGCATGTATCTGGTGGTCCGCCACATTTTTGACTTTTACCGGCAAAAAAGTTCCCGCGCCGACATGGAGCGTGACGAAGCATATCTTGACGCCAATCGCACGGATCTTGTCGAGGAGTTCAGGGGTGAAATGCAGGCCGGCGGTTGGCGCGGCGACGGAGCCGGCTGGGTTTGCGAAAACGGTCTGGTAACGCTCGCGGTCGCCAGGGAGTTCGCCGTGACGCTCGATGTAAGGCGGCAGTGGCAATTCACCGAGTTTATCGAGTTCAAAATAAAGGTTTTCTGTGCCGGAAAAATGCAAACGCCGGTGGCCTTCGGCGTTCACGGCGGTGACGTTCGCAGAAATATTCGTCCGCTCCCCGTTTTTTTCTTGCAATTGTATTTGTGTCCCGATTTTAGCGCGTTTTCCCGGTCGCATCATGGCCCACCAATCGTTCGGGGCGCTTTCTTCAAGCAATAATATTTCAAATTGGCCGCCCGTTTGGGAGTTTTTTCCATGCAGTCGCGCTGGGATAACGCGTGAGTTATTCAAGACCAATACATCGCCGGGATTCAGAAACTCCAGGAGATTGGGAAATTGACGGTGTTCGATTTTACCGCTATTCCTCTGTAAAACCAGCAGGCGCGAACCGTCACGCTTAGTGGTGGGTTGCTGCGCAATCAACTCTGGCGGCAAATCGAAATGAAAGTCGGCGGTTCGCACTGGCGGGAGCGTAGCGGAGTGGGGAGGGGGCTGACAATTCACACTTGGAGCAAATTGTGAATAACTTTTGAATAATTAACGGTTTCGAGACGCAATTTCCGTTGACAGGAGTGGGGCATTGTGGGTAATAATGGGGCGTTGTGGGTGATTTGGCCGTTTTGCAAATCCCCGTGAATAAGATGAGCGACGCCAAACCAGTTCCGCCGACTTACTACAATTCGTGCTACCGGCACGGAGTGGATGAGAAGCGGCGTGTCCAGATTCCGGCCAAGTGGCGGCCCGAAGATGACGGCGTCGAGTTGACAATTATTTTGTGGCCGAAGCATCAAGCCGGAACCTGTCTGCGCGTATTGCCGCCGGAGGAGATGGCAAAATTAAAAGCCGCGATTGACGCGATGCCGCGCGGCGACGCGAGCAAGGGCGTGCTCAAAAGACTGATCGGCAGTGGATCGGTGCAGGTCACGTTGGACAAGTCTGGCCGGATTTGTCTGCCGGACGAAATGGCGCGGGCCGCGGACATCAAGGATGAGGCGATTGCCGTCGGCTTGATTGATTATTTTGAAATTTGGAATCCGACTCGTTACGAAAATGTCAAGGCGGCGGATGCGGCGTTCGCACATGAAGCCTTCAAACTCATGGATTGATTATGAATCTTGGAAAATTGCTTGGCGCAGGGAAAAGTTTTTTTGGCGGCGGCGGCAAAGTGGCCTACCGCGAAGACAAAAAGTTTCATCTGCCAAAATTCAACGCGGACAAAAATCCGTTTGCGCCGAAGTCTGCCGACGCCCTGCCTGCCGCCGCGCCGGAAGTGAAAAAGGCTTGCGCGCCAGAGCCTGCGAAGACGCAGAGGATTCCGGTTTTCGCCGCGCAACAGTCGAGAACTGCTGGACCGACGCGTGCTGTGAACTGGAAAGACAAACTGAATCCGTTCCGTGCGTCGGAGCCGGTTGCGCCGCCGATGGCCGGTGCTGTGCAGGTCGAGCTTTCGCTGGAATCCGTGAAAGTCGTCCACAATGATTTAGCGGATGCTGACATCGAAGTCGTTCCGGTGAAATCCCGCACCGTCGCGCCGCCGGAGGCTCCGATGCTGCCGCCGGCGCGTGCGTCCTGGGAGTTTTTGGGTGAACGGCTCGTGAAGCAAAGTTGAACGATGCGCAGTGCCAGAATTCATTCACAAATCAGTGATGGCGGCGGAGGTGCTGGCCGCGCTGAAGCCGCACCCGCTCGGCCGTTACGCCGACGGGACGCTCGGTGGAGCTGGTCACGCGGCGAGCATTTTGGCCGCGAGTTCGCCGACTGGATGGCTGTCTGGGTGCGATCGCGATGGCGTCGCGGTTGAAACGGCCAAAACGCGGTTGGCGACACAATTTGCCGGACGCTTTGAAATCCGGCGCGGAAATTTCGCGGAGCTGGCCGACTGGGTGGCGGAAAAAAGTTGCGATGGCGTGCTGTTGGACTTGGGCGTGAGTTCGCCGCAACTGGATGTCGCGGAACGCGGGTTCAGTTTCATGCAGGACGGTCCGCTGGACATGCGGATGGACGACCGGCACTCGGTGACGGCGGCGGATCTGGTGAACGGCGAGGGCGCGGAGCCGCTGGCAAAAATTTTTTGGGAATACGGCGATGAGCGCGATTCCCGGCGGTTTGCGAAAGCGATTGTCCACGACCGCGCGTTACGAAAGTTTGAGACGACGAAGCAGTTGGCGGATTTGATTGAGCGGCTCGCGCCGCGCCATGGAAAAAAAGCGCATCCGGCCACGAAAGTGTTTCAGGCGCTGCGTATCGCGGTGAATGACGAAATCGGCTCGCTGCAGCGCGGTCTGGATAGTGCGGTGAAAATTTTGAAGCCCGGCGGGCGGCTGGCGGTGATCACGTTTCACTCGCTCGAGGACCGCGTGGTAAAAGAGTTCGGCCGCGAAAAGACGCGCGATTATACGTTCAGCGGCGAGGTGGATGTGCCGGAGTTGCGAACGCCGCGCGTGCCGGAGCTGACATGGGTTTCGCGTAAGGCGATATTGCCGGGCGAAGTTGAATTGAAAGAGAATCCGCGCGCCCGAAGCGCGCAGTTGCGGGTACTGGAGAAAATTTAAGATGGCCAAGAATCGAAAAAATCAGGCGGCGGCGATCCGGTTTGGTCCGGCGTTGAAGGCGTCGTTTTTATGCCTGCTCATCGGCGGTTCGGCGGTCGGCTATGTCTGGCAGAAACACCAGATTGACCTGCTGGGCGCGCAGCAACTCGACAGGGAAAAACGCTTGGCTCAAGTTAAGCACGAAAACGATCGGTTGATGAACCAGCTATCGTTATTGCATTCGCCGGTGATGATTGACCGCCGCGCGCGCGAGCTGAATCTCGGCCTCGCACCGGCGACGCCGATGCAGGTTGTGCGCCTGGCAGAACTGCCGGTCACGCCGGAGAATAGTGGTTCGCGTCAATTTGCCCAGCGGCCGTTGACCGAACTCACGCCGTAAGGAAAAGATAATTTTGGCCGCCGCTCGTGACGCCGTTGGTTGAGGAACCGATCGCCACGGGCGGCTGGCCGTTTTTTAGGATGACCAACAAACAACAAATCCGCCGCGCGCTGCTCTTGCTCGCCTTCCTGGCGGCGGCGTTTGGTGGCCTGGCCTGCCGGCTTGTGAATTTGCAGGTGTTGCGCCATGATGAGTTGAGCGCGAAGGCGGAGCGGAACACGCAGCGCGAATTCTGGCAGGCTCCGCGCCGTGGCGACATCCTTGACGTAAACGCCAATATTCTCGCCACGAGCGTCCCGGTAAGAACCATTTGCGCCGATCCTTCACTCATTGGCACGTTTCAACCGCTGGTCGCCCATGCCATCGCTCCGCTGCTGCAACTCAACGAAAATGAACTGGCGCAGAAACTTGCGCCGCACCTCGCGCGTAATGCGAAGGGAGAACTCTGCACCAATAATCTGCATTACGTTCGCCTCGCCAAGAATATTACAGAAGAATACTGGCGGCAGGTCGCGGCGGCGATGACGAATCTTACGTTCGGCGTGGACGAGAAAAAATTACCGCGGGCGCAAAAAGAATTTGTCCGCAACCTTCGCCTGCACGCGATTTTCTCCGAGCCGGACCAGATGCGGGTTTATCCCAACGGCTCGCTCGCGTCGCAAGTCATCGGTTTTCCGGCGGCGGAAGAGGAGACAGTTAGTGGGCGGCTGGTGTCGCAAATCGTTGGACGCGACGGTGTGGAACTCGCGATGAATAAGCCATTGGGCGGCGTTGCCGGTTGGAAAGTGACCGAGACCGACCGCGCGCAGCATGAGTTGGTCGCCTTGCGCGATGAGGATGTGCATCCGCGCGATGGTTTGAATGTCGTTTTGACGGTGGATTCAGTGGTCCAGCACATTGTCGAGACGGCACTGGCCGACGCGCTGCAAAAACACACGCCGCGCAGCATCACCGGCATCGTCATGCGGCCGAAGACGGGCGAAATTCTGGCGATGGTGTCGCTGCCGAATTATGACCCGAATCAGCCGCACACCATCACGCCGGAAACGCGCAACCGGGTTATCACCGATGTCGTCGAACCCGGTTCAACCTTCAAGATCGTCGTTGTCTCCGGCGCGCTGAACAAGGGCATCGTCAGTTTGAACACGCCGGTTTATTGCGAGAACGGCGCGTTTGCGTTCGCCGGCCGGGTGTTGCACGACCATGAGCGCCTGGGCAGCGAAACGGTGAAAAGCGTCATCACCAAATCTTCCAACATCGGCGCGGCAAAAATCGGCATCCAACTCGGTGCGGATAATCTTTACGATTACGCCTGGAACTACGGCTTCGGCCAGCGCACCGGCATTCCGCTGCCCGGCGAGTCGCGCGGGTTTTTGTATCCGGTGAAAAATTGGAGCAAGGTTTCTATCGCGCAGATTCCGATGGGCCACGGCGTGGCGGTCACGCGGCTGCAGATGCTTTACGCGATGGCGGCGATTGCGAACCACGGCTGGCTGATGCGCCCGATGATCGTGAGCCGTTTGCAGGAACGCGATGGCAGCGTGGTGCAACGCTACGCGCCGGAACGCGTGCGCCAGGTCATCGGCGAGAAGGCTGATGCGGACATGATCGAAGCGTTGAAAACCGTGCCGGCCAAAGGCGGCACCGCGCCGGATGCCGCCTTGAAAAATTATGTTGTCGCGGGCAAGACCGGCACGGCGCAGAAGGCCGAGAACGGCGCTTATGCCCCGGGCAAATATGTTTCGTCGTTCATCGGTTTTTTCCCGGCGGATAATCCGGAGCTGTGCATTTCCGTCGTGATGGACGAGCCGAAGGAAGGCTATTACGGCGGCAAAGTTTGCGGCCCGGTGTTTCGCGATATCGCTGAGCGCTGCGCAAGTTACCTGAACATTACGCCGGACCCGAAACTGATGACGAACAATACGTCCGCGCTCGTTGTGGAAAACGGTTCGAGTAAACTTTGATTTTATGAACGACTCTCGCCCGCAACTTTTTGGCATGCTGGCCGGCCTGTTTCTGGCTGCTGGTTTGGTGCTGTCCGCGATGCTCGGCACGAGCGCGTGGATAAAAATTAAAAATTCGCAGTTTATCACCGTCAAAGGTTCGGTGCAGAAAAACATCGAGTCTGACCTCGCTGTCTGGGGTGGCGGTTTTCAGGTCGAAGGTGAATCGCTGCTCGACGCTCAGCACAAAATCCAGGCGAACCGCGCGTTGGTGGCGAAATTTCTCGGCGCCGCTGGGGTGACCAATTTTTTCTTCGGCTCCATCGGCATCGAAGAATTAAAAGCCACTCAAAAATCGACCGAGGGCTGGGTGACGCAGCGCACGACCGGGTTTCATTTGACCCAGAATGTTTGGGTGGAATCGGGGGATGTGGATCGGCTTGATCATTTGGATTCGACTCCGCTCGTGGAGCAGAATGTGATTTTCACCGTCGTCCCGGCGCAGTTTATATACACCAAGGCGGGTGATGCCAAGATCGAGATGCTTGCCGACGCGACTAAGGACGCCCGCGCCCGCGCCGAGCAGATCGCGTCCCAGGGGGGGCGCAGCATCGCGCGGTTGCAAAGCGCTGATCAGGGGATTTTTCAGATCACGCCGCTGCACAGCGTCGCGACCAGTTGGCAGGGCGAAAGCGATACCAGCTCGCGTCAGAAAACGATCACCGCCGTGGTGACCGCGACATTTTTGCTGAAGTGATTTTGTGGAAGCCCGCTCGTTGAAATGGATTGCCGCCGCCTGCGATGCCGAAATCATCGGTAGTGCGCTGGACGCGGAAGTCAAAGCCCTCTGCACCGATTCGCGGTCGGCCAAGGCTGGCGATTTGTTCTTTGCCATCAAGGGTGAGAAGTTTGATGGACACGATTTTGTCGCCGCAGTCGCGGAAAATAATGTCGCAGCGGTTGTCGTGGATAAGAAACGCGCTCCGGCCGCTATGCTGAATTGTCCGGTTCTGGTGGTGAACGATGCCCGGATCGCGTTGGGCAAATTAGCATCGTTGTATCGGCGGGAATTTGATTTGCCGGTCATCGCGGTCGGTGGCTCGAACGGCAAGACGACGGTAAAGGAACTACTGGCCTCCGTGCTGCGGCAGAAATTTTCGACGTTGGCCAGCGAGGCGAGTTTTAATAACGACATCGGCGTCCCGCGGACGCTGCTCCGGCTGGAAAAATCGCATCAGGTTGCCGTGTTGGAAGCGGGCACGAATCATCCGGGCGAACTTGCGCCGCTGGTGGAAATGATCATGCCGAAGTTTGGCCTCATCACGAGCATTGGGCGCGAGCATCTGGAATTTTTTGGCGATGTGGCCGGGGTGGCGCAGGAAGAGGGCGCGCTCGCGGAACTGCTGCCGGCGGATGGGATTTTGTATTTGAACGGTGACAGCGAGTGGTCGGACCAGATCGCGGCGCGAACGAAAGCGCGGGTTGTCCGTGTCGGTTTTGGCGGGAAGAACGATTGGTGTGCGAAAAAAGTCCGGCTTGATAAAAATGGTGTGACGTTTCAAGTCGCCGCGCCGATGCCGGAATTTGGCGGCGAGTATCGTGTGAACCTGCTGGGAAAACATCAGGCGACCAACGCGTTGCTGGCCGTCGCGGTCAGTGCGGAACTCGGTCTGCGCCGCGCTGAAATCCAGCGCGGGCTGGTCGAATGCCAGCCGGCGAATATGCGCCTGAATTTTTGGGAGGCCAACGGCGTGCGCGTGTTGGACGACAGCTATAACGCCAACGCGGATTCGACGGTTGCGGCGTTGGAGACATTGTGCGGGCTGCCGTTGCAGGGCCGTCGTGTGGTGGTGCTTGGCGACATGGCCGAACTCGGCGCGCATAGCGCGGCGGCACATGCAGAAGTCGGTAAACGGGCGGCGGAGCTGGAGATCGGGCAGTTGTTTGCCGTCGGCAAGATGGCGGCGGTCACTGCGCAGGCGGCCCGCGACGCGGGGCTGATGCGTGTGTTTGAATTTGCGGAAGTCGAGGCGGCGCTGAACGTGGTGCGCAGTTTTCTGAAGCCGGGCGACGTGGTGCTGTTGAAGGCGTCGCGCGCGGCGCGGCTGGAGCGGATTGCGGAAATGTTGAAGGCGGGGAAATTTTAATCAGCAAATGCTCTATCTTTTGAGCCAATATATTTTGGAAAGATCGCACGGCAGCGAATGGGAGTCGCGGCTGGCGTTTTTGCGCCTGTTCAAATACATCACGGTGCGCACCGCCGGCGCGGCGATCACTTCGCTCGTGCTGTGCTGGTGGCTCGGACCGAAAGTGATCCGCTGGCTGAAGGCGCAGCGGTTCGGTCAGGAATACGCGGACAAGGCTCAGGCGGCGGGCGTGCAGCATGTCGTGGACAAAAAAGGCACGCCGACGATGGGCGGCATCCTGATCGTCCTCTCTCTGGTGCTGTCGACGATGCTCTGGGCGCAGTGGAACGCGCAGGTGGAACTGACGATGCTGTCGGTGCTGGTGCTGGCCGGGTTGGGTTTTTACGACGACTACGCGAAGATTTTGCAGCAAAGCGGTGCCGGCACGCCACCGCGCGTGAAGTTGATCACGCAGTTTGCGCTGGCGGCATTTGTGGGGATTTATCTCTGGAATCTCCCGGCGAAAAGCGAGTTGCATCTGCTCGGGGTGAAAAGCGTCTGGCACAGCAATCTCGTCTCGACGCTGATGCTGCCGTGTTACAAATATCCGCTGCATTGCGGCGCGGTGGTCGGCGTGATCATCGTGGCGCTGGCGATTGTCGGCAGCTCGAACGCGGTGAATCTGACGGACGGCCTCGATGGCCTGGCGACCGGCTGCACGCTGATTGTCGGGTTTGTATTTTTGTTTTTCACCTATCTTGCCGGTAACATCAAAGCGGCGGCGTATCTGCAGATTCCCTATGTCGCTGGCGCGGGCGAGTTGACGGTGTTTTGCGCGGCGCTGCTCGGCGCGGGGCTGGGATTTTTGTGGTTCAACTGTCATCCGGCGCAGGTGTTCATGGGTGACACGGGTTCGCTCGCGCTCGGCGGCGCGTTTGGCATCGTGGCGGTGTTGATTCATCAGCCGTTTGTGCTGGTGATTGCGGGCGGCGTCTTCGTGGCGGAGGCGGTGTCGGTGATTGTTCAGAAAGGTTGGTTCAAATACACGCGTATCACCACCGGCATGGGCCAAAGGATTTTTTTAATGGCGCCGTTGCACCATCATTTCCAGAAAAAAGGCTGGCACGAGTCGCAGGTGGTGATGCGTTTTTTTATCTTGTGTCTGCTGTGCGCGGTGGTCGCGCTGGCGACGCTGAAACTCCGTTGAAATGAAACTGTTTAACCGCCAAAAAAACATCGCGAATCCGCGCTTTGCTGCTTGCGGAAAAGCCGCGCGGTTGCTATCAATTTTCGTTAGAGCGGCAGGGCGCATGCCGGTCAGCAAGAGTGTTTCACCAGTTCATCTTTCTGCCGGTTCTTTTTTCCACGGTGAATTGTCGTCCGGCTCCCCAATTAAAACCAATTTAACGCGTTGCGAAATTTTTCGAGGGAAAGTTCCGCCGCGCCAAACTCAAAAACAACATACCCCTCGAAACAACCACGCCATTGCGCCAAACCTATGAATAATCCGAATCCATTCGTCCCGAAAGGCTCGCTCCTCGAACAACAAAGTCAGCGCCGTTCCCGCCTCAAGCTCGCCGTGTTCTGCGTGCTCGCGGTCAGCGTCACCGGTCTCGTCGCCATGCTCATTCAGGGCTGCAAGCGCGAGAAGCCGACCGACGAAACTTTGAATCCGCCGACCGTGGAGACGAACAGCTTCGCGCTGGACACCACCAACCCGCCGCCGCTGGATGCGTCAAATCCGCCGGTCGTGATTCCGTCCGTGCCGACGAATCCACCGGTGGTCATACCGCAAGTAACGCCGGAACCTGCCGGTTCGGAATATACCGTTGCCAAAGGTGATTCGCTCGCCAAGATTGCCAAGAAGAGCGGCGTAACCCTCAAGGCGCTGCAATCGGCGAATCCGGGCGTGGTGCCGACCAAATTGAAGATTGGTCAGAAACTTTCGATCCCTGCTGGCGGCAAAACTTCGGCTGACGCCCTTGCGCCGGCGCCTGTTGCTCCTGCTGGAGACTCGTCAACCACGAGTTACACCGTCAAGTCCGGGGACACGCTGACCAAGATTGCCAAAGCCCACGGCTCGACCGCGAAAGCGATTCAAGCCGCGAATGGTTTGAGCACGACCAAAATTAAGGTTGGCCAGAAATTGAAGATTCCGTCCAAGGCCGAAGCCGCTCCGGCTGCCGTTGCCGCGCCCGTCGTGGAACCCGCTCCGGCATTGCCGCCGATTTCGGCCCCGGCTCCCGCGGCTCCGTCGCCCGCGCCGGTCAAGTAAGCCGCTAGTCAGTGCGGCTGGATTTTTGAAAAGTTGAAATGAAAGTCGCCGTCACCATTCTGGCATTTTGCGTCACCAGCCTCCTCGCGTTGGGGCTGGTGATGCTTTATAGCTCCAGCATGACGCAGGTCGGGGCGCATTATCTGGTGATGCAGCTGGTTTGGTGCGTTTTTGGCTTCGTTCTTTGCATCTCGGCCGCATCGCTTGACTATCAGCTTCTCAAAAAATATGCCTGGCCGTTGTTTGGCCTCGCTTTGTTGTTGCTGCTGCTTGTGCTCGTGCCGCACATTGGAAGAAAAATCAACGGCGCACGCCGCTGGTTCGACCTTCATGGCGTGCGCTTTCAACCATCTGAACTCGGCAAAATCGCCCTGATCATCGCGCTCGCCTGTTATGGCGACCGCTTTCAACGCCGGATGCCGACTTTTAAATGGGGAATCCTTTTTCCTGTGATGCTCATCGGTGCGATTCTCGGTCTGATTTTCGTGGAACCGGATCGCGGCACCACCATTCTGCTTGCGGCGGTCAGCGGTGCGATGCTGTTGCTCGCCGGTGTGCAATGGAAGTTCATCATCCCGCCGGTACTGCTCGCGATCATTGGTTTGGTCGTTTCCATTTTGCACGATCCGATGCGCATGAAACGGATTTTTAGCTGGCTCGATCTTGAACAAAACAAGGACGGCGTCGGCTATCAGGCGTATCAGGCCATGATCGCGCTCGGTTCCGGCGGCTGGAACGGTCTTGGTCTCGGCAACGGCCGGCAGAAACTTGGCTTCGTGCCGGAGCATCACACCGATTTTATTTTTTCCATCATCGGCGAGGAACTAGGCCTCGTCGCCACGCTTGCGGTGATTCTGGCCTTCGTCATCATCGCGCTCTGCGGACTTTACATTGCGCTCCACGCGAAGGACACCTTCGGCACATTGCTCGCCACCGGCATCACGCTGCTCATCAGCTTGCAGGCCGCCATCAATATCGGCGTCGTCACCAGCGCGCTGCCGAACAAGGGCTTGCCGCTGCCGTTCATCAGCTATGGCGGCTCGAACCTGCTCGCCATGCTGACGTGCGTCGGCATTTTGCTGAGCGTCGCGCGTCAGGCGAACCCGTCCAAAGTTTCCGTCTCGGACTTCGTCTCCAAGTCCAGCGACAATCCCTTTGCCGCCAAGGCAGCATGAATCCATCCGCCAACCCCAAACCCTTCATCGCCATCGCGTGTGGCGGCACGGGTGGCCATCTTTTTCCCGGCCTCGCGGTCGCCGGCCAGATCAAGCAACGCGGGGGTGACGTTGTGTTGCTCATTTCGCCCAAGGAGATTGACCAGCAGGCCGTGAAAACCGCCGTGGGTATGGAGATTTTCACGTTGCCCGCCGTCGGCTTGCAGAATCGGAATTACTTTTCCTTCGCCCGCAGCTTCCTGCAATCTTTTTTTGTCGCGCGAAAATTTTTCAAGTCGCGCCAGCCCGACGCCGTGCTCGCGATGGGTGGCTTCACCAGCGCGCCGCCCGTGCTGGCCGGGAAAATTTCCGGTGCGAAAACTTTTTTGCACGAGTCCAACGCCATTCCCGGTCGCGCCAACCGTTTGCTGGCGAGTTTTGTCGATGTGGCGTTCGTCGGTTTCCCTGAGGCCGTTGCCCGTCTGCGTGCCGAAAAATCTTTCGTGACCGGCACCCCCGTGCGCCCGCAATTTTCCCCGGTTCCCAGTTCGCAGCTGTTCGCTTCCAACTGTCGCGCTGCGCTGGGACTGGACCCGGGGCGGCTCACCGTCCTGGTCGTCGGTGGCAGTCAGGGCGCGCGCGGATTGAATCATTTGGTTTTATCGGCGCTGCCCTTGCTCGCGGATAAAAACTGGCAATGGCTGCATCTCGCCGGCGCGAACGATGTTGTGAAAGTTCAGACGGCCTATGCCAAGCTGGGACTCAAGGCGGTCGTGAAACCGTTCTTGGCGGAAATGGATCTGGCGTTGGGTGCCGCCACGGCCTGCGTCAGTCGCGCTGGCGCGTCATCCTTGGCGGAAATGGCGGCGATGCGCCTGCCGTCCGCGCTGGTGCCGTTGCCCACCGCCGCGGACAACCACCAGTTTTACAACGCGCTGGCCTTTGATAAAAACGGCGCGGCCAAGCTGCTCGACCAGAACCATTCCACGCCGGAAAATGTCGCCGCGGTTCTAACCGGACTAATGGTTGCGGAATCGGTCCGCTCCCAAATTCAAACGGCGCTGGCGCAGTGGCACGCGCCGCTGGCGGCGGATCAGATCGCCGAAAAAATTCTGGCCGCCATCCGGCAACCTGCCGGCATGGAACCCGCGGCGGTTGCCCTGGGCGGCGCGAAAGTCAGGGCCGTCGCATGACGATGCTCGAAGCGCCATCCATTGCCGGCGAACTCGCCGCGCGCGTTGGCTCCACGACGCTCCTTCGTCGCGACGAACCGTTGGCTCGGCACACCACGTTGCGCATCGGCGGGCCGGCGGATGTCTATGTCGAGCCGGCCTCGGAAGCCGACTTGGCGTTGGTTTTGCAAGCCTGCCGCGAACATGGGGTGAAGTTCTTCCTGCTCGGTCGTGGCTCGAATCTGATCGTGCGCGACGGCGGTTTTCGCGGTGTCGTCATCTGCCTGCTGCAGCCGGATTTCAGCCGGATTGAAATTGACGGCCCGCGTCTCCGCTGCGGTGCGGGCGCGAAACAGAAAAATGTCGCGGTCGAGGCGAAACGCGCCGGCTTGAGCGGCGTGGAATTTCTCGAAGGCATTCCCGGCAGCATCGGCGGTGCGTTGCGCATGAACGCCGGCGCGATGGGGAGTGAAACTTTTAATGCCGTCGAGTCCGTGCGCGTGATGGATTTTGGCGGGGAAGCTCGTGAACTGACGCCGGCGGAAATGTCCGTGAGCTACCGCAGTTGTGCCACGCTGAAAAATTATCTTGCCTTGGGCGCGGTGTTTCGATGCTCGCCGCAGCCGCGCGCCGAGATTGCGGCGCGGATGCAGGCTTACAGCGAGAAACGCTGGAGTTCGCAGCCCGCCGCGCCGAGCGCCGGGTGCCTGTTCAAGAATCCGGCGACGATTCCGGCCGGCAAACTGATTGACGAACTGGGTTTGAAGGGCACGCAGGTTGGCGGCGCGCGGATCTCGCTAGAGCACGGCAATTTTCTCGTGAACGACGGCGGTGCTACCGCGAAGGACGTGTTGCAGCTGATCGGAATTTTGCAGGCGAAGGCAAAAGTTGAACGCGGGATTGATTTGCACGTGGAAGTTGAAATCATAGGCGAAGAATGAGCCGCCAATTGAACATCACCGTCATGCTGGGCGGGCCGAGCGCGGAACGTGAAGTTTCGCTGCGGACCGGTTCGGCTGTGGCGGCGGCGCTGCGATCGCTCGGCCACCTGGTCAGCGAGTTGGACCCGCGCACCCCGGACTGGAATTTGCCGCCGGCAACCGACGTGGTTTTTCTCGCCTTGCATGGAACTTATGGCGAAGACGGCACGGTGCAAAAACAGCTCGATGAACTGGGTGTGCCTTACACGGGCTGCGACGCGGACGCGAGTCGCATCGCGTTTGACAAGGTTCTGACCAAGCAAAGCTGTCTGCAAGCCGGCGTGCCGACGCCCAAGTCGGTGACCGTGCATTCGCCCTTGGCGGCTTTTCCCGATAACCTTCAGCCGCCGCTGGTGGTGAAACCCTCGCGGCAGGGTTCGAGCGTCGGATTGCAATTTGTCGAGCGCGCTGAGGACTGGTCTGCCGCGCTTGCGGAGTCGCTGAAGTTTGATTCCGAGGTTCTGGTCGAGGAAAAGATTGTCGGTCGCGAGACAACGGTGGGAATCCTCGGCGGAAAAATTTTACCCGTGGTTGAAGTGCGGCCCAGAAACGGTGTTTATGACGCGCACAGCAAATACACGCCCGGGGCGACGGAGTATTTTTGTCCGGCGGATTTCGACGTCGCAACGACGCAGCGGATTCAAGCCGCCGCGCTGGGCGCGTTCAAGGCGATTGGTGGGCGCGATTATGCGCGCGTGGATGTGATGGTGGCGGCGGATGGTTCCCCCGTGGTATTGGAAGTGAACACGTTGCCGGGTATGACCGAAACGAGCTTGCTGCCGAAGGCGGCGGCGGCGGCGGGATTAAATTACGCCGGGCTGTGCCAGCGCATGATTGATCTGGCGCTGGCCCGTAAAGCCGCAACCGAAGCAAAATCGCAATCCGCAGCAATGGCCGTTGGAAAATAATTTTATGTGGTTTAAGCGCGAACAAAATAAAAACCGCCGCCTGCACCGCCATCACGTGCTGGACGTGAAGCTGCGCTCCGATCAGGTGCAGGCCACGCGCCTGCGCTTGACGCTGCTTTCACTGCTCGTCGTGGTGGGAACTTTTTTCGGGCTATATCTCGTCTGGCGTATCGGCGAGGCGACGCTGAATGCCTTCGTCTATCAAAACGCCGATTTCGCCATCCAGCAGATTGAGGTGCAGACGGACGGCGTGATTGCCCCGGAGCAGATTCGCCGCTGGGCCGGCGTAAAGGCGGGCGCCAATCTCATCGCCCTCGATCTCGCTTCGGTGAAGCGCAACCTCGAACTTGTCTCGGTGATTGATTCCGTATCCGTTGAGCGCGTTCTGCCGCGCACGCTGAAAATTCGCGTGACCGAGCGCGATCCCATTGCGCAGGTCAACGTGCCGCGCGCGGATGGCGCGAGCGGCATTGCAGTTTCTGTTTTTCAACTCGACGCGGATGGCATGGTGATGCAACCGCTGGACCCGCGCCTGTGCACGGTGCCGCTGACGCAGATGAATTCACAGTTGCCCGTGATCGCGGGGCTGAACGCGTTTCAGTTGCAGCCGGGCCGGCGCATGGAACTGCCGCAGGTGCAGGCGGCTTTGCGTTTGATCGCGGCGTTCGCCAAATCGCCGATGGCCGGATTGGTGGATTTGCGGCGTGTGGACGTGTCCGCGCCGGGCGTGGTCTTGGCAATAACGGGGCAGGGCAGTGAAATTACCTTCGGGCTCGACCACCAGGATCAGCAGTTGCGCCGCTGGCGGCAGATTTACGATTTGGGATTGCGCCAGCAGCGGGCGATTGCGTCGGTGGATTTGGCCGTGGCGAACAATGTGCCGGTGCGCTGGATGCTCGCCAGTGCCGCGCCGGTGACGAGCACCCCCAAGCCGGTTAAACCAGTAAAACCTCGGAGGAGAAATGTTTGACGATTCCAACATCATTGCCGGCCTTGAGATCGGCACTTCAAAAATTTGCGTCGTGGTCGGTGAACAGAATGCCGACGGCGCGTTGAACATCATCGGCTTGGGACAGTCGCGTTCGCGCGGCGTCCGCAAGGGCGAGATCATCAACCCGGAACAGGTCGAGGAAGATCTCCGCGCCGCCATCTTTGAGGCCGAGCAGATGGCCGATGTGGAAATCCGCCGCGTGTATCTCGGCGTGAGCGGCGGGCATATCCGCGGCTTTAATAATCGGGGCGTGCATCCGGTGGTTTCTGCCGACCGCGAGATTTCGCAGGACGACGTTGATGATGTGGTCAAGAACGCCAAGGCCATCAATCTGCCCGCCGAGAACACGGTGGTTCACGCCGTGCGGCAGCACTTTTTTGTGGATGGTCAGGACGGCGTGACGAATCCCGTCGGGATGCTTGGCGCGCGGCTGGAAGTGGACATGCACGTCATCCACGGCCACGCTAATCGTCTGCAAAACCTCATTCGCCTGGTTCGCGGCACCTCGCTGGAAGTGGATGAAATTGTTTTCAACGGCATCGCCACCTCGCTCGCGCTGCTGACCAATGAGCAGAAAGAACTCGGCGCGCTGGTCATCGACATCGGCGGCGGCACGACGGAATACGTGGTGTATTCCGACGGCGTCATCCGGCATTCCGGCGTGCTGGCGGTGGGCGGCGACCACGTTTCCAACGACCTTGCCTACGGCCTGAAAGTGCCGCTGACGCGCGCGGAAAAATTGAAGCTGGAATTTGGTTCCGCCCAGCCGACCGAGGCGGCGAAGGGACAGACGCTCAGTATCACCAATGAAATCGGCCTCGAGCTTAAGCGCATCAATCACGAGCATCTCCAGCGCATCATGTCGTTGCGGTTGGAGGAGATCTTCCAGCTGATCGCCCAGGATCTGGAGCAGGCGGGTTTGACCAATTATTTGCGCGCCGGAATTTTTCTCTGTGGCGGCAGTTCGCGGGTGCCGGGCATTGTGTCGGCGGCGGAAAATATTTTCCAGATGAGCGTCGCGCCCGGCCACGCCACCGCCATCAGCGGCCTGACCACCGCGCTCGACCAGCCGGAGTTCGCCGCGGCCATCGGCCTTGTGAAATACGGTTCGCTGCGTTACCGCAAGCGCGGCGCGCGCCCCTCAATCGTTTCCGGCCTCAAGGGCGTGTTCAACAAAATGCTGCCCCGCTCATGAAAGGTATGTATGGAAACTGATAATCAAAATTCCCTGTTCGCGACGCCCGGTAAGCCGGCCGTGAAAATTTTCGCCGTTGGCAACGCCGGCGACGCGCTGCTCGGCGCGCTTGCCACGCCGGAATTTGCCGGGGCGGAATCCGTCGCCATCAACACGGATGCCGCCGCGCTCGCCGGATCGTGCGCGACGGTGAAGATTCACCTCGAGAACAAGCTCTTTCGCGGCCTGGGTTCGGGCGGCGACCCGGAACGCGGCCGGGTGCTGGCCGAGGAACAATTTTCCACGCTCAAATCCGCGTGTGATGGTGCGAACGTCGTGTTCATTCTTGCCGGTCTGGGTGGCGGCGCGGGTAGCGGTATTTCACCCGTGCTCGCAAAGGCTGCGCACGAGGCGGGGGCGCTGGTGCTGGCGTTCGTCACGCTGCCGTTCGATTGCGAGGGCAACCGCCGCGAGGCGCAGGCGCAGGCCGGCCTCGAACAGCTCAAGGCCGCCGCCGATGGCGTCATCTGCCTGCCGAGCCAGAAGATTTTCAAGCTAATCGACGAGAACTCCACGCTGATCGAAACCTTCCGCGTGACCGGCGGTTTTCTCCTCGAGGGTGTGCGTGGCGTGTGGTCGTTGCTCACGCGGCCCGGGCTCATCCAGGTTCATTTTGGCGATCTGTGCGCGCTCATCCGCGACCGCCATGCGGAAAACGCCTTTGCCTTTGTGGAGGCCGCCGGACCGGGGCGCGCCCGCGAGGTGGCGGAAAAAATTCTCAACCATCCGCTGCTTGAGGAGGGTCGCACGCTGGCGGAATCCGACGCCGTGCTGGTGAGTCTTACCGCGGGCAAAGATCTGACCATGTCCGAGATCAATCGCGTGATGGAACAGGTGAAACGCCAGTGCGTTCATGCGCAGATCATCATGGGCGCGGCGGTGGACGGCGCGTTGAAGGAGAAACTCTGCGTCACCGTCATCGCGGCGAAGCAGGGGGCGCACCCCACGAGCGTTGCGCCGCGTGCGGAATCCCGTCCGTCGGCGCCGTCCGCCGTCTCTCATCACCGCGAACCGGCGCTGGCCACCAGGCGGGTGCGGCGGCCGGGCTCCAAGCCGGTGCAGACGCAGTTGCCGCTGACGATCATCTCCAAGGGTCGGTTTGACAAGAGCGAGCCGACGCTGCATCGTGGCGAGGATCTGGACGTGCCGACGTTCATCCGGCGCGGCGTGTCGATGAATTAATCATCGTTTGGACCACGCGGTGAGGATGTGGTTGGTGCTAAAGGTCAGGATGAGTTTGCTTTCGTAGTAGTTTGGTGTGGTCTGGAGGACGCTGACGCCGCCGGTGCCCCGGTAAAAACCCGTGCCCATGCCCACCGCGCCGACGGTGCTGCCGCCGGTATTGTAGCGGGAAATCCATTCGGCTACGGTCTGGTTATCCGTCAGCTTGGTCTGCTTGTCGGGCGGCCCGAGTTCTACCACCGCTTGATCATAGGTATAGCTGCCGATGCGGGCGTTCCAATCCACGCGGTTTGTGGCACAGCCGGCAAGGAGCAGCGCGGCGAAGAGCCAGAGAAAATTCAGGGCGGCGTTTTTCTTCATGAAAATAATCTAGTCCGCACCCGCCAAAGTGCAATGGTCAAATGGCTATTTATGCCGGGAGGTTGCTGGAAAATTTCCTGACAAAACCGGAGGGGTGTGGCATCTTATTGCCAACTCATGCCGCTGTGTTCATTCGTAAATTTCTGCTGGGCGGGCCGGTTGCGGACTTTCTGTTTTCTATTGCAAATTCTGGCAATTCCCATTCAGGCCGCGGACCAGAGGCTGTGGTCGACCCATGTGCCGCGCTTGGTGGCGCAAGGTAAGCTTGCGCCGCTAGGTCGCGTGCCGGCGACGAATCAGATGCGTCTGGCGATCAGTCTGCCGCTGCGCGACCCCGCGGGGCTGACGAATCTGCTGGCGGCGATTTACAATCCGGCCAGCCCGGCGTTCCATCATTATCTGACCCCGGTGGAGTTCACGGCGCGGTTCGGACCGACGCCGGCGGAGTATGCGGCGGTGATCGAGTTTGCGCGGACGAATGGCCTGATGGTAACGGCCAATCATCGCAACCGGCTGTTGGTGGACGTGACTGGCTCGGTGGCTGCCGTGGAACGGGCCTTTCGGGTGCGACTAAGTAACTACCGGCATCCGCGTGAACCCCGTAACTTTTTTGCGCCGGATTCGGAGCCGGTGGTGGCGGCGGGTTTGCCGTTGTTTCATGTTAGCGGGCTGGATAATTATTCAGTGCCGCATCCGAATTTGTGCGTTCGCACCAATGCTGCGTCTGCCCCGGTCATGTCCCACGGGGGCTCCAGCCCGTATAATGGCAGTTACCTGGGCGAAGATTTTCGCCGGGCGTATGTCCCGGAAACGGCGTTGACGGGTGCGGGGCAAAACGTCGGGCTGTTGCAGTTCGATGGGTTTTATGCCGCCGATATCACGAACTACGCCAACGCCATCGGCCTCACCAATAATGCGCCGCGACTCGTGGTGGTGTCGGTGGACGGCGGCGTCGCCACGCCGGGGAGCGGCAATATCGAAGTGGCGCTGGACCTCGAGATGGTCATGTCCATGTCGCCGGGCGTTTCCAACATTTACGTTTACGAAGCGCCGAATCCGAGTCCGTGGGTGGATTTGTTAAGCCGGATGGCGAATGACAATCTGGCCAAACAGTTGAGTTGTTCCTGGGGTGGGGGCGGGTCAGATCCGGCGGCGGAACAGATTTTTCAGCAGATGGCGGCGCAGGGGCAATCCTTCTTTAATGCTTCCGGTGACTCGGATGCGTTCACCGGTGCGGTGGAGTTTCCCTCGGACAGCCCGAACATCATGCAGGTTGGTGGCACCACCTTGACCACGGATACCAATGCCGATTACATTTCGGAAACGGTCTGGAACTGGGGCGGTGGCCAGGGGGGCAGCGGTGGCATCAGCGGTTATTATAGCATTCCATATTGGCAACTGGGATTGGATATGACAACCAATCAGGGTTCGCTGGCGCGGCGCAACCTTCCCGACGTGGCGCTGACGGCGGACAATGTTTACGTTATATACGGCAATGGCCTTTCTAACAATGTCGGCGGCACCAGTTGCGCTGCGCCGCTTTGGGCGGGATTGACCGCGCTGGTCAACCAGCAGTCTGTGCAATTGAGCCAACCGTCTGTGGGGTTTATGAATCCCGCGCTCTACGCCCTCGCGCGCGGCACGAATTACCAATCATTATTTAACGACATCACCACCGGCAACAACACGAGTGTCGGCAGCCCGACGAACTTTTTTGCCGTGCCCGGATACGATCTTTGCACCGGTCTTGGCACGCCGCGCGGCACCAATTTCATCAACGCCCTCACCACGCCGGAAAATCTTGGCATCCTGCCAGCCACGACGTTCAACATCACCGGCGCCGCGGGCGGGCCATTCGCCGCCACGAATATTGTGGTCACTTTAACGAACACCGGTGCGGACAGTTTGGATTGGTCACTGGGCGTCACGTCGGCATGGCTGGCAGCGTCTCCGGTGGGTGGCACGTTGACGGCTCATGGAACGGCGACGGTCAGTGTTATGTTACCGAATGCCGGGGCCTTGGCCGCTGGCAACTATTTGGGTGCGGTGGAAATCACCAATCAGGCCTTGAGTCGTGTGGAACTGGTGGCGGTCAACCTTATCATCGGCCAGTCCATTGTGCAAAACGGCAGTTTTGAGAGTGGCGATTTCACCGGGTGGATGCTTGTGGGTGATACCGTCATTGGCAATCTCGTCTACAACGCCGTGGCGACGGATTATGATTTCCCCGGCCTCGCGCACTCCGGCTACTATGGCGCGTTTCTCGGCCAAAGCGGTTATGTCGCGACGCTCACGCAGTCGCTCGCAACGACGCCCGGCCAGCGGTATCTCGTTTCCTGCTGGCTGAACAATCCGCCGGCATCTGCTGGCGGCCCGCAATTGTTCAGCGCCAGGTGGAATGGCGTCAACATCGTCAATCTCGTCAATCCGCCGGTATTTACCTGGACCAACTTCCAGTTTGTTGTGACCGCCACCGCCACGAATACCCCCTTGCAGTTCGCCGCCGAAAATGATCCGAATTATTTTGGCTTCGACGATGTGACCGTGACGCCTGTGCCGGCCGTGACCTTCAGCCGGCTTACCGCGAGCACCGACGCCTTTCAACTGTCTTGGAATTCGCTGGCGGGATTGAGCTATCAAGTCCAATACAAAACGAATCTGGCTCAAGCGGGTTGGCTGAGTCTGGCCAACCTTTCCGCCGTCGCGAACGTCACGACGTTCACAGATCCAAATTCGTTGAGCACCATCGCGCAGCGGTTTTACCGGCTCGTGCTGTTACCCTGAGCGGGATCACTTTTCGTCGGATGCAAACCCGGCAACAATCGGCCGGTGATCGGACCCGATCCCCCAATTGGGAATGGTCGGGATAAACGTTTCGTCTGTGCGCCAGTTTTGCTTCATCGCCGGGCTCAGCAGGATGTAATCGATGCGGCTGTAAGAATCCTCGACGCCGTAATAATGCGTCCAAGTGACATTGCGCGGCTCGAAGCGCGCGATTGGATTAGGTGCCGTGTCGCCGTTGCGCTCGGCGGGGCGCGTATCGGCGAGCTTGGTTTTGCCGCGCCCGATGACTTCCTTGGTGGAGGCGGAACTTTTTACGTCGTTGAAATCGCCCAGGACAATGAGTTTTGCCGCCGGGTTGGCCTTCAGATGTTCGTCTACGATGCTCCGCAGCATTTTTGCCTCCTGCAAACGCAGTTCGGCCTCGTCGGCCTCCGGCGAGGGGCGGCGTGATTTTAAGTGCGCGGCGATGAGGGTGAAGGAGAAGTTTTTGTCCGCTTGCATTTCTACCTCGGCAAATCCCCGGCTTACGCGAAAACGACGGCCGTCGAGGAGAAAATTGTCATTGGTGTGCGGAGATCGGCCGGCGATGGGAAATTTGCTCAAGACCGCGACATGGATATTGGTGTCCAAACCCTGAACGTGCTCCCAAAACGGAAAGTCGCTTCCTTCAGCCTTTAGCGAAGCGCGGAGTTCGAGCAGGGCGTTGGTGGTGCCCATTTCCTCCAAGGCCAGCACGTCGGGATTCGCCGCGCGGATATTCTCGCGGATTTTTGCCTTCGCTTCGTCGGACTTGACGAAGCGGCGGGATTCGGTTGGCTGGTCGAGGTAATTTTCAACATTGTAAGTGGCGACCCGGAAGGTGCTGGCGAAGGCGTTCAGACCGAGCAGCCACACGCTTAAAATGACGGACAGGCGAATCATCGGGCTATGCTAAATGGGCTGGCTTGTGGGCGAAAGGAAAACTGCCAGATTTTCCGGTGAAAAAATATTTTGAACAAATTTTCGGCGGCCGGGTCAATTATACTGATTGGTTTAGGTTATGGGTTAAAGAGCCTGACTATTTTGGGTTTTAGTCAGGCTCTTTTTTTTGCCAAATCACGTAAAGCTGCTATTTTCCCCCCATGTCTCGAAAAGCGAAAAGCCAGGTTCCGCCGGTGAAATTGGACGACAAGCAAAGCGAGCGCGATACGCGCGAGCTGCGGATTGACAAGGTTGGCGTGCGGGGGTTGCGGTTTCCCATTCAGGTGCGCGATCGGGTTCATCGTGTTCAAAATACGGTTGCCACGTTGGGGATGTTTGTGGATCTGCCCAAGGAATTCAAGGGGACGCACATGAGCCGGTTTGTTGAAGTGCTCACCTCGCACGGCAACATCATTCACGTCGAGAACATCATGGAGATACTCCAGGAACTGCAGCGGAAGCTGAATTCGGCAACGTCGCATCTGGAAATTGAGTTTCCCTATTTCATGAGCAAGAAATCGCCGGTGTCGCGGCGGGAGAGTTTGATGGATTATGTCGCGCGGTTCGACGCGGCGGCGTGTGGTCGGGAAACGGATTTCGTCCTGACCGTAAAAGTGAACGTGACGACCCTCTGCCCTTGCTCGAAGGCGATCGCAAAATATGGCGCCCACAACCAGCGCGGCGAGGTGACGGTGGCGCTGCGGTTTAAGAAGATTGTCTGGATCGAGGAGGTTATTGAGATGATTGAGGCGTCGGCGAGCTCGGAGCTTTACGCGCTACTCAAGCGGCAGGATGAAAAGGCCGTGACCGAGCGCGCGTATGAAAACCCGGTTTTTGTGGAAGACTTGGTGCGCAACGTGGCCTTGCGGCTCAACGCGCACCCGTTGGTGACCTGGTATAAAGTTGAGGCGGAAAACTACGAAAGTATCCACAATCACAATGCCTACGCGTGTATTGAGCGTCGTCCAGAAATCCGGATTAAGATGGCTAAGCTGCCCGTGCGCCGGGGCTAGGGTCGCCCACCCAAAAAACGCAAAAATTTTAGTGGCTTATTTGGCACGCTTTGCTACATTCCCGCCCCTTTGAAGCATCGGCCAGTCGGGTGTTGGCCTTAAAAATATTTTTGTTGTGACCGTAAAGAAAAAAGAAATTAAGAAGTCCGCCCCGCGCGGCAAGTCAAAGACTGTCGCCACCTCGGCGGCCATTCTGGGGCGTCCGGTCGCCAAGGCGAGCGCCGGGCCGGACTTGAAAAAAGTGAAGCCCGAATGGCAGAAATTTTGCCTGCATTTGCTGGAGTTGCGCGAGCAGTTGACCAAGCAGATGAGCGGTCTGGCTGCGGAATCCGCTCAGGAAATGGCTGGTTACAGCCTGCATATGGCGGATTCTGGCACGGATAATTTTGACCGCGATTTTGCCTTGAGCCTGTTGTCGTCTGATCAGGACGCCGTTTACGAGATCGAGGAGGCGCTCAAGCGCATTGAACGCAAAACCTACGGGGTGTGTGAACTGACCGGAAAAAACATTCCCAAAGCGCGGTTGGAAGCGATTCCGTGGACCCGATTTACGGTTGAGGCGCAGGCGCAACTCGAGCGTGAAGGTGCCTTGAAATCGCGCCGGCTCGGTGCGCTGGGGACAATTGATGCCGTCGGGGCGACCACGGAAGTGGACGGCGACGACGAAGAACATTCTGACGAACAGGCGAAAGCGAACAAAGAAAAAGAATAATTTATGGCCCGCGAAACCATCACCATCGAATGCACGGAAGCACGCAAGGAAGGCAAGTCGCCTTCACGCTACACCACCAGCCGCAATAAAAAATTGCAGACGGAAAAGCTGGAGGTTAAAAAATACAACCCCGC
>CAIXPZ010000074.1 GCA_903921455.1 uncultured Verrucomicrobia subdivision 3 bacterium
CGCCGGCGCCCGCAGCTATTATCAGCGCGCCGTTGCCGCCACCACCATCCCCGATTTGTCCGGCTACGACGCCATTGCCGAGGAGGCCGATAACATTGTGAAAGGCGAGGCCGCCCGCGCCGCCGCCGAAGGCCATCCGGCGACCTACGACAGCGGTTTGCGGTTCGACTCCGGCGTGCGGTTCGATTCCATTGTGGGCTACACGCCGATGGCGTTGCCGAGCGCCGCCGAGGTGGGCGCGCTCGCCGCGCAGTTCAAGACCCAGCGCGACGAAAGCGACCGCGTGCAGGTGGACACCGACACGCAGCGCGAAACCTTGCAGATGCTTTACGCCGCCGCGCTGGCGCTGGCCGTGGACCTCTGCGACACCGTGGAATTTTTCTATCGCCACGACCCGGACGACAGCAGCCGCCGCCAGAAATGCGAACGCTGGGGCGTGGTCTATGTCTCCGACACCGCGCCCGTCACGCCGCCGCCCGCGCCAACGCCAATCCCGCCAACGCCGTGAGGCGGGAAGGAAGAATTATGAATGATGAATGCAGAAGTGAAAACGCGGAACCGCGTCCAGCTTCTGCATTCGGCATTCTGCCTTCTGACTTGGCATTTTGGCTGAAGTCCGTAGGACTGGCATCTTTGTAGAAACGGCATCACAAATGAATCCAGCTCCGTCAGGAGCGGAATATGCCGCCCCGACGGGGCTGAAATTCATTGCGGCATGGGATTCTACAAAGATGTCGCGCCGATGGCGCTCCGGGGGAAAAGCGGCGGAGGGCCGCCGCCCTACCACCGCTCCGGCGCGGCGAGTTTAGTTTTGGTAAAACTGGGCTTGTTAATGCAAGCCCCTTGCCTTAACAAAGATTTAATCCATTATTGAAATATGAAAATGAAGCGCACGGCAACATTGATTGAGGATGTCTTGAACAATGAATCAGTCATCGTTTATCGCATTCGGCAAGCCTTCACCCTTGTAGAACTGCTTACAGTCATTGCCATCATTGGCATCCTTGCCGCGATGGTGTTGACGGTTATACCCCGCGTCATTAGAACCACAAAGGTGAAGCAGGCTAAGATGGAAATGAGCAGCATCGTCACGGCCATCGAAGCCTATGACCAAGATTACAGTCGGTATCCCCATCACGGCGGGTGAACAGACTGCGGCCGGCGCGAACGATTTTACGACCGGTCTTATATTCAGTGCTGGGCCGACCAGCTATGACAACAATAGTAACGTCGTAGCCATCCTCATGGATTTGACTACCTATCCGAACGGAAGCCTGACGCTTTATCCCAAGCATGAAAAAAACGCGAAGCAGGTAAAATATCTCAATGCCAAGATGTCGGGCTATGACCCGACGACCAACGACCCGCATCCGCCCGGGGGTGTGGATAATACCGGCGTTTATCGCGATCCGTGGGGCCATCCCTACATCATCACAATGGATTTGAGCAGCGACGACCAATGCAGCGACCTTTTTTATTCGCTCGCAAGTGTTTCACAAAACGGCGGCGGTGCGGTTGGTTTTAACGGACTGTCTAATCCGAATTCCGCAACGACCCCCGATAATTTTCTTTATCACGGCAAGGTCATGGTTTGGTCAGCCGGGCCTGATGGAAAATATAATTCCAGCCAGAAGGCCAACGTCGGGGATAACAAAGACAATGTCTTGAGCTGGCAGTAATTAATCCAGCGTCTGCCGGTAGCGTTTGATGCCGATGGTCAGCATCACGGCCACAAACAGCGCAATCGGCCACAGGTCGGGCAGGCATTCGGCCAGGCCGTTGCCCTTGAGCAGAATCCCGCGCACGATGCGGAGAAAATGCGTGAGCGGCAGGCATTCGCCCAAATCCTGCGCCCAGCCGGGCATCCCGCGAAATGGAAACATGTAGCCGGACAGCAGCAGCGAGGGCAGGAAAAAGAAAAACGCCATCTGCACCGCCTGCAACTGGTTCTTGGCGATGGTGGAAAAGGTGATGCCCACCGCGAGGTTCGCCACGATGAACAAAAACGTCAGCGCCACCAGCAGCGGCACGCTGCCGATGAACGGCACGTCGAACA
>CAIXPZ010000075.1 GCA_903921455.1 uncultured Verrucomicrobia subdivision 3 bacterium
AATGTTTCTGTAATTCGGTATCCATGCTCATGCGGCTCACCGTTACAGAAATTCGGCAGCCCGCCAATCTTTTCTACCTTAAAAGCTCTTCTTTTCCCGTCTTTTCCCGCTTGCTTTAGCCACTAAATTCCTCGAATATCCCATTTTATAATCGTTGATAATCTCTACAAGCTAATTATTTCCAGACCAAGACGAGATTTCTGATTCAGGCGACACCATTCCTGCCCACCAACGTGTGCCGTTCCGTTGGACGGATTGGACACCACTCCCACCTTATGAAACCCCGCGCCGCGACACACCTGGAGCCTCGGACATTGTGAATAACCTGAACGCACCTAGAATACACGCCAAGTACACCCGGTCGGCAGCATTTTAACAAAAGGATTTTAAAAGAAGGAGATCGCCCGACTCCCGTGGAAGAAGTTGGTGAACACTAAATATGATAATGAAACCACCTGCGAACCGAAACGCTGATGGCAAAAAGATAAAATGAGTAAGCACAAACAATATAGCCTTAGCGAACTGGGTTGCCCTAACCGGTGCAATGCCGAACTTACTCACAACCTTTTCGGCGCTAAGGCTTTTTTAATGCCCGAATTGAATTGATACGGGCGGCAGATGGAATGCACTGCGAAGTCACTAAGCAGGCGGACGATTGGTCGATAGGTCTTCGTGACAGCCCAACGCCGAACTGCCTGAACAACACCAAAGCGACGTTCTCGAACAAGGACAGTTCAACTGAGTCCTGAGAACATTTTTACCGCCAGTGTCCGCAAGGACGAGGTACAACAGCAATGGGCGTACAGACTAACCGCCGCCCGCTAATTCAAGCAACTGTTGTATGGGATTAACCCGAACCTTCCGAATGGGAGGTGTTGTGTCTCTGCCGTACAATAATATTATAATTTCATTTTATACCTGCCGCCTGTTTGTTTAGGCGGCGGGTCCAGCAATTGCGGAATCGGATGTAGCAATTGCGTTTGGATACACCACACGACTTCATTGCAGTTTGTTATAGTACGATGACTATTTGAAGTCTGGACAAGAGGTGTCTCTATCGAGGATTGTCGTACCTGAAAATTAAATATAATTGCTCTTCTTAATGATTTTCCTAACTGCTTCTTGCACGACATGCCGAAATCGCATTCGGATAAACGACAATCCGAATGCGAGCGACCACCCTCGTCCGACGAGGGCGGTACGCTAACTGGTCTTAATCCAAATTTACCAAGTGTTGATCGCCGCTGCACACAACCGACAAGTCCTGAACTATCAGATTCTCGGTCGGATGATTGGTGTCCCGGCTCGCGGCCTTGCGCACCATTTGGGGTACCTGATGCGGTATTGCGACCGTCACGGACTCCCGCCAATCACCGTTTTGGTGGATTAACACAAAGTCTTCACAATTTCCGGTTCGATAACAATTAACAGCTAATCGGTTGCTTGTGGCGGAAACACCTTGGCCAGCGCCTCGCGGAGCGAGGCTTCCGTGATCGGCTTGCATAGAATCGCGCTGATGTGCGGTGGCATTTTACCAGAAGCTTTCATCAAGTCGCCAAACCCAGTCATCAAGATTACCGGAAGCGCTGGAGCAACGGCCTGAATCGCCACCGCCAGTTGTTCGCCACCCATCTTTGGCATCGCCTTGTCTGTGATCACCAAGTCAAAGGATTCGGTCTGGAGTCGCTGCAACGCCGCCGCGCCGCTGGTGCTCGTTGCGACTCGGTGGCCGTCGGCGGTCAACCAAGCCTCGACCAGAACGCACAGCAGCGGTTCGTCATCCACGACCAGCACGTGCAGAACCTGGGGGACGGGCGCTGCGGCATCGCGGGTGGGGACGGCCGGCTGGACGATCGGAATCGGCAGGCGCAGAGTGACGGTAGTCCCCTGGCCGAGGGCGCTGGCAATCGCCACCGTGCCGTCGTAGCGCTGGGCAATGCTCTGCACCATCGCCAAACCTAAGCCGGTGCCCTTGGGGCCTTTGGTCGTAAAGAAGGGCTCCAGACAATGTTCGCGGGTTTCCTCGGTCATCCCGGCGCCGGTATCGCTGACCCAGCACCGCACGAATTCCCCATCGACGGCTGTGCCGAGCGTGATCGTGCCGCCGTCGGGCGTAAAGTCCACGGCGTTGAAGAGCAGATTCGTCAGTGCCTCGCGGAGCGCATATTCCTCGCCGGTCACGAGTGGAATCGGCCCGCACTGGGCCACGATGTTGAGGGTGCGCCCCTCACCTTGCGCCTGATTCTTCCAGCGCGGCTGGGTGCTCGCAATGATTTGCGGGATGAGCTGGTTCAGGTCCACCGGCACCCGCAGCGCATCCGGCGCCGGCGCGTGGCTCAATTCGCGGATCTGCCGGACCACGCTGGCGGCATCGGTGGCCGCCGTGTTGATGAACTGCAGCCATTGCACCAACAGCACGGGATCCGTGCGCTTCGCCGGATCCTTCAGGAGGAGCTCGCTAAACCCGACGATCGGCGACAGCGTGTTATTAAAGTCATGAGCAATGCCGGCGGCGAGCTGGCCGACCGCGCGTAGCCGCTCCTGCTCCACGAGCTGTTGCTGGGCCCGCTGGAGTTCAGCGAACGCCTGCTTGCGCTCGCTAATGTCCAGGCAATGGCCGATGTAGCCGAGGAAATTTCCCCCGCTGTCCTGGCGCGGTGTGCCGACATCCTCAATCCAGCGGTACTCGCCATCGTGGCGGCGCAAGCGGTAGTCCAGGCTGAA
>CAIXPZ010000076.1 GCA_903921455.1 uncultured Verrucomicrobia subdivision 3 bacterium
AATGGCGGCGGGCCGGCCGGGCGTCTTCACGCTCCTCGTCGGCATCGGGCGCGCGAACGCGGAGAAGTCCGTGCGCAACATGCTGGTCGCCTGTTCGCCCCAGTGGGTGCTGACGTGCGGTTTCGCCGGCGGCCTGAACCCAGATTTGAAACTGGGCGAAGTGGCGTTTGCCACGGCGGACGAAACCTTACAAGCCAAGCTGCTCGCGGCCGGCGCCCGGCCCGCAAAGTTTTTCTGCGCCGACCGCATCGCCACGACGGCCATGGAAAAGTGGAAAATCTGGAACGATACCAACGCGGATGCGGTGGAGATGGAGTCGGCGGTGATCCAGGCGGTCTGCGCGGAGAAAAACATTCCGTGCGCCACGGTGCGCGTGATCTCGGACACGGCGCACGAGGATTTGCCGCTAGATTTTAACGCGCTGGCCAAGCCGGACAAGAGCATTGATTTTAGCAAGCTGGCCTGGGCGATCGCGAAGTCGCCGGGAAAGATCGGCGCGTTGATGGCCTTGCAGAAGCAGACGCGTTTCGCGGCCGGAGAGCTGGCGAAAGTGCTGGCGAAATTGGTGGCCCCGGAAACCGATCAGCCGTAGCTCGCACTCTGCGTGCCGGTGGCGTGGCGCACCCAGGAGCGTAAGATGAGCGCGAGCTTGTGCGGCTTGCCCAGCTTCAAGGCCTGGGGACCAAAGACGTCGAACTTCCCCTGCTCCAGCTTCAACAGCAGCCGCCAATAGACGCTGCCCATAAGTTCGGCGGCGACCATGGCACGGCGGTCTTCGGGCGGCAGGGTCTTTTGGGCGAGGGCGTAAAAATGTCTGGCGCGCGCCGCCACGCTGCTCGCAAGGGCGCAGTAGCGGTCGGAGTATTTGCCGGCCAAAATCTCGGCTTCGCTGACGCCAAACTTGTTCAGCTCGCTTAGCGGCAGATAAATCCGGCCGCGCGCGGCATCGTTCTTTACGTCGCGCAGGATGTTGGTGAGCTGCAGCGCCTGGCCGAGAGCGACGGCGTAGTCATGGCAGGCGGGATTCTGGTAGCCGAAAATCTCGATGCTCAACAGCCCCACCACGGAAGCGACGCGGTAGCAGTAGCGTTCCAGCTGGTCGTAGTTTTCGTAACGGAGCGTGTCGAGATCCATCTCGCAGCCTTGGATGAGTTCATCAAACAACCGGAAGGGCAGCTGGAACTGCCGGACGATGGGCGCAAATTCCTGATTGAGGATGAATGCCGGTTTTGCATTTTCACAGGCCCGGCGGATGTCCGCGCGCCAGGCGGCCAGTTCGGCGCGGCGCTGGTCCGTCGGGACGGAGTCTTCATCCGCCACATCGTCCACGGCCCGGCAAAAGGCGTAGAGGGCGGACATGGCATCGCGTTTTTCGCGGGGAAGCAGGACAAACGCCAGCGCGAGGTTGGAAGCGCTTTTCCGGGTGAGCGCGCGACTGTGCTGCATATCAGGCACCGCGCGGCGGCTGGTCGGGTTCCCGCAGCGGCGGCAAGCCGCCGGTCTCGGCGAGCGTGGGGTTGTGCTTGCGGTGATGCCGGTGATCACGACGGCGGCGTTTCTTCTTGGTCTTGCGAAACATGAAGAGCCAGATGATGAAACAGGCAATGCCGATGCCCACCGCGAGCAGGATGGCGACAAAAACCAGCCAGTCGGCGGAAGCACTATTGGATGGCAAATCAAAGGGATTCATCAGTCAGTATCACCAGCGTCGGTCTTCATATTTAATCGTTGCATCCGGTAACGCAAGGAATGTCTGGTCAGCTTAAGCAGTCCGGCGGCGCGTGTCAGGCTGAAATTATTCTGCTCCAAGGCACTTTGGATCAACTCGCGCTCCATCCGTTCCAGCGCGGCCTCCAAAGATTCATCCAGCTTGGCCGCCGCCGGCCCGCTCTTCTGCAAGCGCGCTTCCAGGGCGAAATCCGGCAGACTGGCAGGCTGGACTTCACGGCCGGTTTCCAGAATCAGCGCCCGCTCCACCACGTTCCGCAGTTCGCGCACGTTGCCGGGCCAGCGGTGGGTGAGCAGCTTGTGATGCGCCGCCGGCGTGAAGGCGGTGATGTTCTTATTCAGATTGGCGCGGAAGATTTTCAGGAAATGTTCCGCCAGCAGGACAACGTCGCCGCCACGCTCACGCAATGGCGGCAGGTGAAACTGAACCACGTTCAACCGGTGAAACAAATCCTCGCGGAACTCCCCGGCGTCAATGGCCTGCACGATATCCCGATTGGTGGCGGCAATAAACCGGACGTTGACGCGCAATTCCTCCGTGCCGCCGACCCGCGTGAATGAGCCGTCTTCGAGAAACCGCAGCAGCTTCGCCTGGAGCGGCTTGCCCATGTCGGCGATCTCATCCAGAAAAATCGTCCCGCCATCGGCTTCCTCGACGCGGCCCAGCTTCTGTTTCAACGCACCGGTGAACGAGCCTTTTTCGTGGCCGAACAATTCGCTTTCCAGCAGCGCCTCGGGAATCGCCGCGCAGTTGATGCGGACGTAGTTTTCATTCCGCCGCTTGCTGTAGGCATGCAGGGAACCGGCGACGAGCTCCTTGCCCGTGCCGCTTTCGCCGAGCACCAGCACCCGCGCATCCGTCGGGGCCACCGTGCGGATGAGCTGACGCAGCTCGCGCACCTTGGGCGAGTCGCCGACAATCTGGTCGAGGCTGAAGGACTCGCCGGCGCGCGAACGCAGGGCGGCATTTTCGGCCAGCAGCCGGAAACGCTCGGCGCACCGGGCGACGGCATGAAATAATTCCTCCGGCTCAAACGGCTTGGACAGATAATCCATCGCCCCCGCCTTGATGGCCTCGACCGCCAGCTTCGGCGTGGCGTAGGCGGTGATCATCAGCGACGGCAGCTCGGGATACTGGTTGTGGATCTTGACCAGAAAATCATAACCGCTCATACCGCCCAGGCGCGCGTCGGTGACGACCATGAAGAAATTTTCCTGCGCGAGTAATCCCAGCGCTTCCTCGGCGGATTCCGCCGCGCGCACGGCATAGCCTTCGTCGGCGAGCATGGTCGAGAGGGAACGACGCATGTTTTTCTCGTCGTCCACAATCAGCACCGGTGGCAGGGGCAGGTTCATTTCGAAAAGGGTCGCGGTAACGCTTTGGCCGGAAAGACTACTGTAAATTTGGCCCCTTTTCCAAGCGCGGATTCCACACGCACGTTGCCGCCGTATAATTCCACGTTGTGTTTAACAATGGCCAGACCTAGGCCGGTGCCTTTTTCCTTGGTGGTGAAATACGCCTCAAAAATCCGCCCCACCTTGTCCGGCGCAACGCCCGGCCCGTCGTCCGCCACGGAAATCTCAATCGAATGATCCCGCAAGGAAACCGCCGCCACGGAAACATTCCCCTGCCCGCCCAAGGCTTCGCGGGCGTTAAGCAAAAGGTTCACCAAAATTTCCGAGAGATGCGCGCGCTGCATCAGCAAGGGGGGAAAGTGGCCGGCAATATTCTTGATCACCGTGATTTCCGTCGGCACGGCGGCGGGAAACACCTGCTCGATGGCCTGATTAATTTTGCGGACCACGTCCAGTTTTTCCACGCGGCCCTCGCTCAACTGCGCATACCCCATCACCTGCGTGATGACACGGTCCGCCCGCGAAACCTCCTCCTGAATGATTTCAATCTGCTGCTCGGCCGCAGCGGTATTGGCCTGGCGCAGCGAGCGCCGGAGGGAATAGGCGGCGTTATTGATCACGGCCAGTGGATTTTTAATCTGGTGCGCAAATTCGGCGGCCAGCCGGCCAGCGGAATGCAACTGGTTCTCCCGCGCGGAAAATTCGCCCGCCTCCTCCATGGCCAGCCGCTGCCGCTCCAGAAAGGCCTGCGCGCCGTAGCAACTCATCGTCGTCAGCCACAGCACCACCATCCGCAGCACAAACGGTTCGCCAATGTCCTCGCGCGGAGCCAGGTCCAGCGCCCGGCTCGTGGTATCATCCAGATTGGTCGAAATCACCATATCCATCGCAGCCACCAGCGCGTAACAGAGGCTGGTCGCAACGTTCAAAATAATCTGCGAGAACCCCGGCGGCACGCTCACCGCATTCCGCAAAATCAACCCGATAAACAGCCAGAACAAAATGCTGTCCATCCCGCCCGTGATCAGCGTCATCGCCGCCAGCACCAGTCCATCCACCAGCGCCGTCGTGACCACGATCCATTGCAGCAACGCCAGCGGCAGCCGGCCGGCGGCAAACAGCGGCACCGCCAGCACCACGCTGAATAAAATGTAAAACCAGAAGAGCAGCTGCACCGTCTCGACCGTCACATCCAGCGCGCTGGAAATCTGCCGGACCCACGGCGAGAAATTGAACGAATAATAAATCACCCCGACGAAAAACAGCTTCACCGGCAGCATGAGGTTGCGCTCCATCACCTCGATGCGTCGCCGCGCCCGATCCGCATCCGGCGCAGGGATCTCAAACAAGGCCGGCAGGCGCTGCCACAGAGTCGGGCGGCTCGGGTTCATGAAAACTTAACGAAGTAATTTTAAGACGCGTTCGGATATCTGCTCCACGGGCCACAAGCGGCCGACCCCTGCGTAACCGCACGATAACATCCCCTCGTCCGGTCCGATGAATTCCGCGCCGCGTGATTTCAACACCTTAACATTGGCTTGCGTTGCCACATGCTGCCACATCTTCCCGTTCATCGCCGGCGCGATCAGAATTTTAGCCTTGGGATTCAAAGCCAGCGCAATGCAGGTCAGCGCATCATCCGCGAGCCCATGGGCGAGTTTAGCCAGGACGTTGGCCGTGGCCGGCGCGATGACCAGCAAATCCGCCGCGTCGGCCAGCTCGATATGCGTCGGCTTCCAACCCTCATCCTCATCGTAGAGATTCGTCACCACCGGATTGCGCGTCAGCGTCTTGAACGGCAGCGGTGTGATAAAATGCTGCGCGTCCGCCGTCATCACGACGCGCACGTCGCACTTCGCCTTCGTCAGGAGCGACGCCAGGTCGGCCGCCTTATGCGCGGCAATGGAGCCGGTGACGCCCAGAATGATTTTTTTTGCAGCGCTCATGGTTGAATCTTAACTTAAATCTTCAATCCGCAATCCTAAATCTGAAAAATCAAAGCTCCGGGGCCGCCGAACGCGCCGAACGCATCTTCTCCGCCTCGATGATCGCCAGCGCCCGGCGCAAATCCTCTGGTTTGTCGCCGCTGATGAGCAGGTAATCGAAATTTTTCCACTGCGAAATCTCCTGACGCGCCACGGCCAGCCGCTTTTGAATCACCGCCGCCGCGTCGGCTCCGCGCTTCTTCAAACGCTGCTCCAGCACCGCCACCGACGGCGGCGTGAGAAAAATGGTGATCAGCGCACGTTTCAATTCCGGCTCGGATTGCGCCTGCTCGCGAATGGTTGCCGCGCCCTGCACGTCCACATTCAACAGCACGTCCTTGCCATCGCGCAGCTTGCCGAGCAGTTCTGATTTCAAGATGCCGTAGCTGTTACCGTAAACCGTCGCGTGCTCCAGAAAATTGCCCGCGTGCAGGCGCTTCAAAAATTCTTCCGCTGTGAAAAAATGATAATCCACGCCGTCCTTTTCACCGGGCCGCGGCGGGCGCGTCGTGCAGGTGATGGCCCGGGTCATTTGCGGCTGGGCGGCCAGCAGCAAATCGCACAGCGTCGTCTTGCCCGCGCCCGACGGCGCGGAAATCAGAATGAGCAGCGGCGCAGAATTTTTCTCCGGCGCGGGTTTGGTCTGCGGGCTTCGTTTTTTCATTCGACATTCATGGCTTGCTCGCGGAATTTTTCCAGTTCCGCCTTCAGCGTCACGACCTCGCGCGAGATGACGGCGTCATTCGCCTTTGAGCCGATGGTGTTGATTTCACGGTTCATTTCCTGGGCGAGAAAATCCAGTGTGCGGCCGACCGGCTCCTTCGCCTTGCAGCAATCCGCGAACTGTTGGAAGTGGCTTTGGAGTCGCGTCAGCTCCTCCGAGATATCCGAACGGTCGGCGAAGAGCACAATCTCCTTCAATAAACGCTCGTCATCCGGCGCAATGTTTTCGATGCCTGCCGCCTGGATGCGTTCCAGCAGGTTCTGGCGGTAATTCTCCGCCGTCGTCGGCGCCTGCTTCTGGACCTTGTTCACCGCCGCGTGCATCACGCCGATGCGCGAGGATAAATCTTTCGCCAGATGCGCCCCTTCCCGCTCGCGCATCTTCACCAGCGCGGTGAGCGCTTGCGTCAAAGCCTTTTCCACGGCGGGCCAGAGGTTTTCCGACTCGGCCAGCTGTTCATCCGTCTGAAATACGCCGGGGGCGCGCAGCAACTGGTCCAGCGTCACCTCGCCGGAAATCTTCAACTGCTTGGCCAGCCGCGCGAACTCGGCGGCATAATCCTTGGCGAGCGCGTGGTTGATGTGCTTGCGGGCGGAAAGTTTGTCCTCGGCGGCGTGCAGGGTGATGCGGGCGTTAACGCGCCCGCGCGCGACCTGGCGGTGGATGGCATCGCGGATCTGCGCCTCCAGCATTTCCATCTCCCGCGGCAGCGCGACCGAGACCTCGGCCTGCTTGCGGTTGACCGAGCTCAGCTCGACCGTGACCTTGAAGCCGTCCTGCGCGCATTCGCCGCGTCCGTAACCCGTCATGGATTTCATCCCGCGTAATATGCAAAAATCCCGCCAGACAGGCGAATCAATTTTCCGAAACGCACCAACACCGCCGCATTCCCGGCCAACGGATCGTTAATCTTCAGCTTCACTTCCGGTTAATACTGCGGATGGCGCAACCCCTTTCTTGACTCGCGGCGTTTGGAATCTATGATTTCCCCTTTGAAATTGCGGTTCACTTTATAATTTTAACTATGACACAAATCACGAACATCCAGGCGCGCGAAGTCCTCGACTCGCGCGGTAATCCCACCGTCGAAGTTGATGTGACGCTCGCGTGCGGCGCAGCCGGCCGCGCGGCCGTCCCCAGCGGCGCCAGCACCGGCGAACACGAAGCCATCGAACTCCGCGACGGCGACAAGAAGCGTTACTGCGGCAAAGGCGTGCAGAAGGCCGTGGCCAACGCCAACACCAAGATCAAATCCGCGCTGATCGGCGTGGACGCGCTCGACCAGCTCACCGTGGACGCCACGATGATCAAGCTCGACGGCACCGAAACCAAGTCCAAGCTCGGCGCCAATGCCATTCTCGCCGTCTCGCTCGCGAATGCGAAAGCCGCTTCCGCCGCCATCGGCCAGCCGCTCTTCAAATATCTCGGCGGACCCAACGCCAAAGTTCTCCCCGTCCCGATGGCCAACGTCATCAACGGCGGCGCGCACTCCGACGCCCCGATTGATTTCCAGGAATTCATGATCCAGCCGCACGGCTTCGAAACCTTCAGCGAAGGTTTGCAGGCCATCACGGAAATCTTCCACGCGCTCAAGAGCGTGTTGAAGAAACGCGGTCTCTCCACCGCCGTCGGCGACGAAGGCGGTTTTGCGCCGAAGCTGAACAGCGTGGAAGATGCCATTGAATCCATTCTCGAAGCCGTGAAGAACGCGGGCTACAAAGCCGGCAAGCAGGTCAACCTTGCGCTCGACGTGGCCGCGTCCGAATTCTACAACCACGACGGCACCTACACCTTCAAGAAATCCACTGGCAAAACCGTGACCGGCGCGGAACTCGTGGACTTCTACGCGAAGCTCGTTGCGAAATATCCCATCGTGTCCATCGAAGACGGCTGCGCCGAAGGCGATTGGAAGCATTGGAAGCAACTCACCGACAAGATCGGCGACAAGGTCCAGCTCGTCGGCGACGATCTGTTCGTCACCAACGTGAAGTTCCTGCAAAAAGGCATTGATACCGGCACGGCTAACTCGATTCTCGTCAAGGTGAACCAGATCGGCTCGCTCACCGAGACGCTCGACGCCGTGCAGCTTGCACAATTTCACGCCTACACCGCCGTCCTCTCGCATCGCTCCGGCGAAACCGAAGACGCGACCATCGCGGACATCGCGGTGGCGACGAACTGCGGCCAAATCAAGACCGGTTCGCTCAGCCGCTCCGACCGTCTGGCGAAATACAACCAGCTCCTGCGCATCGAGCAGTTGCTCGGCAAGAACGCGGTTTACGCGGGCTTGAGCGCGCTGAAGAAGAGCAAGTAAGCCGTAACTTAATTCAAAAACCGGAGGCCGCTCGCGGCTTCCGGTTTTTTCTTTAAGCAACCCTTCAAGACGGATAAGGTGTTTACCCCATTGAAAAAACAATGGGAAAAGGCAAACTAGCCATTGAAAATAAATATATGAAAAAACTACTCATTATCACCGCCCTCGCCATCAGCGCCGTCGGCTTGCAGGCGGAAGAACACGGCTTTCAGGCGTCGCTCACGCCGGACATCGCCGTTCATCCGAAGACCGACCAGATCAACGGCCTCCTATTAAGTATCTGGGGTGAGAACCCGCAGTCCGGCGTGGCGCTGGGCTTCGTCAACGGCAGCACGGGCAACAGCAAGGGTTTCACCTGGAGCTTGTTCAACTATGCGGATGCCTACACCGGCGTCGCGTGGGGCTTGGCGAATTACAGCACGACGAGCTTCACCGGCTGGCAGGGCGGCATCTTTTTTTGTCCGTGCCTCGTCAACGTCTCGAAGGGCACGTTCACCGGTTTTCAGGAAGGCATCGTCAACGTCGCCCAGGAATTCCACGGCTTCCAGCTCGCGCTGGTGAACTACACGGAAAACCTCCATGGCGTGCAAATCGGCCTCATCAATATCGCGATCAACAACCCCTGGTTCCACGAGTTTCCGGATAAACTCGCGACGGGCTTTCCCATCGTCAACTGGTCGTTCTAAAACCGTTTTTAGCGGAAAAAATGATTGCCTTCATTAGGGGGTTGCTCTAATAAGGACACGCAGTTCAACCAAAAAAAACAACACATGAAAAAACTAATCCTCCTCTCCGCCCTTGTGGCCAGCGTAGCCAGCGTGAAAGCGGCCGACATGCCCTTCTTTCAGGCTTCGTTGACGCCGGACATCGCCGTCCAATCCAAGACCACCGAAACCAGCGGTCTCGCCCTGAACATCTGGGGTGAAAACCCGCACCACGGTTGCGCCCTCGGCTTCGTCAACGGCAGCACCGGCCAGAGCAGCGGTTTTACCTGGGGTTTCTTTGCCAACTACGATGAATCCTACACCGGCGTCGCCTGGGCGATGGTGAACTATAGCAAGGTGAAATTTGTGGGCTGGCAGAGCGGCATGGTCAATGTTGCGAAGGAATTCCATGGCCTCTAGTGGGGTTTTGTGAATTACTCGGAAAGCCTCCGCGGCGTTCAGTTGGGCTTCATCAACGTCGCTATGAATAACCCGTGGTTCAAGGAATTCCCGGACAAACTCGCCACCGGCTTCCCGTTCGTGAACTGGTCGTTCTAAGAATTACGTTCCCTTTCAAAACCGGAGGCCGCTCGCGGCTTCCGGTTTTTTGTTTCAATACCCCTGCTGGCACAGCCACCACACGGCGAACATGATTGCCACCGCCGCCAGCGACATCCACAGGGCCGGCAGGAAAAACGACGCCGCCGTCATCGCCGCGCCGCCGGCGAAGGGAATGCCCGCCCGCTGCCGCCAGCCGTAGATCAGATAACCGCTGCCGACCGCGCCCCAGAACATCGAGGCCCAGATGAAATTTTGGTTGGTTAAATCCATGCCCTCAATCTGCCGCATCACCCGCCGGCTTGCCACGGAAAATCCCTGTGCTAGATTTTGGCTGTGAGCGATTTCTTCCGCCCCAACCTCAAGCGCACCGGTCGCATCGCCCGCGGCGTCATCGGCGCGCTGTGCCTCCTCGCCGGCATCGTCCTCTGCGTGGATTGCGGGTATTGGTTTGGCTGGCTGTTCATCGCCGCCGGTCTGTTCGCCATCTACGAAGCCTTGAGCGGCTGGTGCATCGCCCGCGCCTGCGGCCTCAAGACGAAGATCTGATCCCGCCAGCGGTTAATGTCCCGCGTTCCGGCTCGTGCCGAGAAGCGAAAGGTTTTCCAGTTTGAACGGCGCTTCAAACACCTGCACTTTGTCGTAAACCTCCGCGACCAGCCGGCCATTCGCGGGGAAGTTCGTCTTGCATTCGTAGGTGAAGTTGTAGGAGTTCATCCCGCCGCCGTAACCGTTCTGGCGCAGTTCCGTCCTGGTGCCGTCCACGACGAGGTTCATCGCCTTGAGGCCGTCGGGATTGGTCTTCAAATGCAACACCATCATCTGCGAACTGTTCTTCTGCCAGCCTTCCTTGATGGATTCGATCCGCGCGTCCAGATTCGTGCCGGTCGCGCCAGCCGTCAATCCGTCCAGCCCGAGATCCACCTCCTTGGTGCCGCTGGACACACGGTATTGCACGTGCCCGGAAAGTTCCTTCAAGCCGTTCACGCCCTTGCCGGGCAGGTTCAATTTGAATTCCAGGATCGCCGCCGTCTTGTCCTTCGCGAGCTGCGGGAAATGGACTTTGCGGTCCCACTCCGAATCCGGCAGCAGGCTGGTGCCGTCGTCGGCCGCAGCCGTCTCGATCACGGTCTTGTCGGTGACGGATTGCACCGCGCCCGGAAATTCCACCAGCAGCGAGACGGTGTAGCCGGTGTCATAATTGAAGGGCCGCAGATTCCGCTTGTCGTCTGATTCCGTGACCAGCCGCGCACCCACCACCTTGATGCTCTTCACGCCGCCGTCTGCAGGCGCCGCGAGCACTTCCGGCGACTCATCCGCGGACGAACCGACCGCGAGAGCTTTTTTCAACGGCGCGTATTCCTTCTTCGCCGCCGCCACTTCCGCCGCGTAATTGAACAGCAGCACGGTGCCCGGCGCGAGGACGGCCTGCACCGGCGCCTTCTCGCCGAAGATGAACTGGTTCATCTCCGCGTCCATCACCGGCTTTTCCTGCATGTCGTCAAAGCCCGTGCCGCTATGCTGCCGGCACCACGCGTCGTCGTTCACCAGCTGGTCCATGACTTCCAGCATTCTGGCGCCCGAAAATCGGAGCGCCAGGTTCCCGCCGGCGTCGTTGGTGAAATTGGCGTGGCTGACCAGCTTGCCCGGCAGATGCAACACGATGACATGCTTCATCGGCCCGAAGATGCCGGCGATCATCGGCTTGGCCTGCTGATACTGCACGCGCTGCTGCTTGATGCGCTTGTCCAGCTCCTCCGGCGTCATGTTCTTGGGCGGCGACTTCTTCTGCCGGTGGATGCTCACGCCTTCGGGCGATTCGGCTTTGTTCGTGCGCAAGGTGAGCAGCGCGTTGCCGTCCGATGTTTTCGTCCAATCCAGTTCCAGCATCGTCTGGTTCTGGATGTCCAGCTTGGACAGATTCTTGAAATACGCCGTGCCGCGAAAATACAGCCGTCCGTCGTCCAGCGTCTTGAATGTCACGTCGCGCCACGCGTCCACGCCCTGCGATTTTTCCAGCACCTCGCGCACCGCGTTCGTCAGCGCCTTGCCGGGATCCTCGTTCTCGTTGCCGGCGGTGAGGTTCAACGCCTGAAACGTGCAGGCATGGACCACCTTGCCGGAGCCGTCGGGATTGAGCGTGTAATCTTCCTGCGTGTCAAAACAGCCGCCCGCGAACAGCAGCAGGCCGAGGCTGGCGGACAAGGTTGTTTTCTTGGCGATGGGATTCATGCGCGTAGTAGAACGCACCCCGGCCGAGGTTGACAATGATAATTTGGCCGGACCATCACCAGCACCCGCGGCCGTCGGAAAAGTTATTTCGCCCGCGCCCACGCCAGACCGTCCGCGCCCGCGCCCGCATCGATCAATTGCTTGACCTGCCAGGCGCCGGTGTCAATCACCGCAATCTTCCGGCTCGCATCGCACGACACATACGCCGCGCCGCCATCGGGACGTACCAGCACTTCCTGCGGCGCGCGCGGCACGTCGAGCACGTGCGCGACCGTCATGGTGGCGAGATCGATCACCGCCACCTGGTTTGTGTGAATCAAGGCCACGACGAGCCAGCGGCCATCCGGCGTCGGCGCGGTGCCGTAGCCGATGCCCGGCAGCTCAATCCAGCGGGCCACGCCGTTCGTCCGGGTGTCGATGACCGCGAGCCGCGGCTGTGTTTGGTCGGACGTGAACACCCAGCGGTCATCCACCGAGAGCGCGATGCGCTGCGTGTTCCGGCACACGGGAATCACCGCGATCACTTTCCGCGCCGCGAGGTCGAGCACCGAGACCGTCCCCGGCTTGACGTTCGCCGTGTAGCCGCGCTGACCGTCCCGCGTGATGGCCAGCATGTGCGATTCCGCCTGGCCCGTCGGCACCGTCGCGACCACCGCCAACGTCCGCGGATCAATCACCGTCACGGTGTTCTCCAGCTCCGTCGTGACGTAGAGCAAGCCATCCTTCGGCCCCATCACCGCGCAATGCGGCCGCAGTCCCCGGCCCAGATCAATCGTCCCGCACACCGCGCGCTTCGCCAGATCGATCACGCGGATCAATTGTCCGTCCGTGCCCGGCCTCCCCACGCCCGCGTTGCCGTAAATGGGCACGAAGGCCAATCGCCCGTCCGGGGACGCCACGACTTCGTGCCCCGTCACGCCGTCCTCCGGCACCGTGGCAATCATCTTGCCCGCGCCGGGATCAATCAGCCCGAGCGTGTGGTCGCCCTTGTTGGCCACGAGCAACAGGCCTTGCGCAGACCCGTCGCCCGCCAACCCGGCGAAGACGGCGGCGAAGGTCAGCAGCAGCACGGGGAAAATCAATCGGGGTGGCATCATGGCGGCATCATGGATAGATTCCGGCGGCCGCGCAATCCTTCAAGCGCCGAATGCGCCGAACAGCACCCGCAGTTCCTCGTCCACCATCGCCGCGTCGCTCAGCGTATGCGCAATCTCGTCCCGCAGCAGCACGCGATACCGCTTGCGCAGCCGGTGGATCGCCACGCGCACCGCGCCCTCCTCCAGGCCAAGCGATTTGGCCACGTCCGCTTGCGCCGAGTCGCCGCCGCCCGCCATGAGAAACGCTTTCAACTGCTCGAAAACCTTCGCCTTGCCCTCCGCCGCGCATTCCGCCTGCAAGCGCTCAATCACTTTCGCGAGCAGGGCCAGCGCCCATTCGCGGTCGAATGCCTGGTCGGGACTCGGCTCGCCCGCGGCCGCCACCTGAAACTTCGTGTCCGCCGTCTGCCAGTCCAGCGAGAGATGCGCCGCGCCGCCGCCACGCTTTTGCGCCTGCGCCTTGTCCCATTCGTTCGCGAGGAAATGTTTCAGCGCCGCCAGCAGAAAGGCGCGGAACTTGCCTTTCTCACTGGCCACGTCCGCGAGATAGTTCTTCGCCAGCAGCCGCGCGAAGAATGCCTGCACCAGATCCTCCGCGTCCGCCTTCGCGCGACCGCGCCGCCGGACATAGGCGTAGAGCGGGAACCAATAGGTGCGGCACAACTCCTCCAGCGCACCGTCCGCCTGCGGCGTGTGCCGCCGGCCCGCCGCGAGCACGACCGTCCAATGCGTCGTGGCAAAGACGTCGGCCGGCGCGGCGGAGGAGGAATCGTTCGTCGTCATGCGCGAATCATGGCCAGCAACAACGCCGCGCCGGCCGCGAACGCCAGCGCCGACAGCGCGAACACCGGCCAGCGCCAACGCGACCAGCGCCGCAGCGCGGCGGCCACCCCGGCCAGCGCCAGCAGTGTAAGCGCGACATCCGACGTCAAGATGACCGCATCGCTGAACGGGTGGTTTCGGAACTTGAACAGCCAGGACGTGAATATCGACAGCTCCACACCCGGCGCGATGACCATGACCATCGCGATGGCTCCCCGGCAATGCTGGCAGGCAACGAAGGCGAGCGTGAACAAACCCATCAGCAGTTGCGGCCCATAAACCGCGCCCGTCGCCGCGAGGACGGCGCGCCGCCACGACCAGCGCGGCAGCGCGGGCAAAGTCGGCATGGCAGGTTCGTCGGTCATTGCACGTGTCCAGTATGTTTAACGCAAAGCGGCCACGAGGCAAAGTCGCAAGGAAAGGATTCCCCACTTGGCGCCTTGGCACCTTTGCGCCTTGGCGTTGAATTCCCCTCCCGCAGTGCTGCCCGATACAGAAGCGAAACGGAGGAAATGTTACCAACTATTTAGCGCGGCGAATCACGCCCCCGCCGCGACCGTGAGCGACGCCAGCGGGTCGCAACCAGAAACGCGCGGACTCGTCCGCGGTAAATCATGTTTTCACGGCTACCCAATTTAATGAGGAATCGGCGTTGCCGGTCACAGATATATTCCCTGCCCGTTGCTTCCGGATTCCCTGCGACCAACATCAAGGCCGGCTCATTGTTGCCTCACCGCATCGCAAGTATCACTCGCTGCACCGTCCAGAACAATCCCGTGGCCGCGATCAACGCCGAGGCCGGGATGACAATGGCCTTGCGATACCAATGTCGTCGCCGCCACCCGCCGACCACGAGAAACGCCGCTGCGATGACCGTTAGCTGGCCGAGTTCCACGCCGCCGTTAAAGGCCACCAGCGCCGTCGCAAAATCCTGGCGCGGCAGGCCGAGTGATAACAGAACGCTGGAGAAGCCCAGCCCATGCACCAGCCCAAAGCCAAATACGACGAACGGACGCCATGGCTTCAGCTCCGACGTGCAGATGTTTTCCACCGCCACGAACACGATGGACGCGGCGATGAGCGGTTCGACCACCGACGGCGGGAGCCGGATCACCCCATACATTGCCAGCCCGAGCGTGATGGAATGCGCCACCGTGAACGCCGTCACCTGCCACAGCAGCGGCTTCAGGCGGCAGCTCAACAAAAACAACCCCAGCACGAACAGGATGTGGTCCGTCCCTTTCGGCAATATGTGTTCAAAGCCGAGCGCGAGATATTGCCGCGCCACCAGCCAGCGGCCCGGTTCGGCGACCGGCGCCGCGGTTGGCGGCATGGCATTGGTGTCGGCAAGCTGGATGGGAATCGGCGGCGGCGCTTCGCCGGAATCGGCGGCGGCGCTTCGCCGGAATTGGCGACCAGCGTGGCCGGCGGCTGGCCCGGACGATTCACCGTGATAGCGACAATGCCCATGACCGCGGGAAAACGAAACGAGACCGAGCGCGCTCCCGCCGGCAACCGTCCTTCCAGCGAGAGGGCCAACATCACCGGCAATTGGACCATCGGCACGGATTCCTTGTAGCGCTCCAGGTCGGCAAGGCGCGGGAACATGATCTTGTCCGCGCGGCCGGCGCCTTTGTCCGTCACCACAGAAAATTCTCTTTGAAAACGCGACTGCGCCACATCCAGACTTTGGGCCAGCGCATTGGTCGGACCGTCGAGCCAGGCGTTCATGGCGTCGTCGGTTGCGGCCGGCGGCGTCAGGTCCAGCACGAAGGGCGGCACGTCAAACGTCAGATCCAGCGTGAAATTTCCGGCCGGCGCGATGACCACCCGCGCCGCCGCCAGGGACGGGATGTGCGCCCCGGCGCCAAAGCCGCCGGCGAACAGGACGGCGGCGGCCAGCAACCGGATTGCGAACCGGGGCATCAGGCGGGGAGGTTATTCCAGCCGGAAACTCGCCGGGACAAACGCCGCGAGTTTGAAACTGAACGCGCCGTTGCGGATTTTTATCGCGCCGCCCGCCGGTTCGCCGCGCAGGTTCACCGGCACGGCTTGGGCCGCTTTGAAATCCGCCGGCAGGTTCACCGTCAGCGAACCGGATTGGCCGGCTTGTTCCCAAACCCGCAGCAGCGTCTTGTCGCTATAGGGGTCCGGACCGAACAGCGTCACCAGCACGCCGCGCCGCGACAGTTTCAAGCCGGTTTTCGTCACCGGCAATTTTCCGCGCGTTCCGTCACTGTAACTCGCCACCAGCGGTTCGCGCGCCTCCCACGACGGCGTGATGAGGTTTTTCCCCGCATCGCCGCCGCGCACCACCCACAGGCGCACGCGCGAATGCCATGAGCCATCCTGCCAGAGCGGGAAGTTCGTGTCCCATTGGTTGTTGTAGAGGTTGATGAAGACGCGGCCGCGCCTCGGGAAGTCGTGCAGGGAGAACTGCCACAGGCCCGGCTCGCCGAGGCTCACCAGCGGCGAGTCGAGCGGGCACAGGCCCACGCCGAAACCGTCCGGGCCGGTGACGGTCAGGCCGGAGTTGAGGCAGAGCAGATGGCGGTTGCCGCCGTCAACGATGTCCTTGGCCGGATCCATCAGCGAGCCGAGCCGGGCGAGTTCAAATTTCGGCTGTTCCAGGTTGAAGGGCAGGCAGAGCCAGCCGCCTTCGGGCAGCGGATTGGCCGTCTTGTCGGTAATGGTCCATTCCAGGTCGAGATAAGGCTGGCCGGCGGCAAGCGTGTATTTCAGCGTGACGGATTTGGCGAGCGGCGCGGCGTCGGCGGATTGGAGGATGATCGTTTGCGCCAGCGGACTGGACTGGACGGCGATCGTCCAATTGGTCAGCGTCAGCACCGCATAGGGCAACTGCTCCGATGCCGGTATGGGCTTGTCGAAGTCGCTCCCATGGGTGAGCGCCCAGCCACGGCAATACGCCTGCACGAACGCGTTGACATTCGTCTTGGCAAACCGTTCCTGCAGGTAGGAACCAAAACCGTTTTCGTCTTTCACCGAAACGAGTTCGCGGCCGGTCGGCAAATCCACCAGCGAAACCGCCCCGCCGCGCGCGGCGTCCGCCTTGAGCCGGAAGAATTCATTTTCGATGACGCCGGCGTTGCCGGCGGCGACCGCCGCGACGGCTTTTCCGGCGACCGGCTGGAATGTCTTATAGCCGCCGGGCGGAACATCGGCCGCGAAAAAGTGCAGCGTGGTTCCGTCCACCGTCACCGCTTCCGACCCGGTGCCGCCGGCCAGATCGCGCACGCCGGAACAGCCGCCCTCCGGCAAGCGCACGGCCACTTCGCCGCTGCGCGCCCACGGCAGCGGATTGTAAACCACGATGCGCGGGCCGTCCGCGGCCACGTTGCGCGCGAGCAGTTGCATCCGGTCCGCAAGCGCGTTGGTGACGAGGTTCTCCGTGGTGTGGATGTAAGCGCGCTTGTCGTCGAACGATTGCAGGAAGCGCGCATATTTGCCTTCGGCGAGTCTTTGTTTCCACGCCTCGCCATACCAGAAGCCGCCGGGTTCGCTGCCGTAATAGCCGAAGGTGTGTTCGCTGTAGAGCAGGCTGTTTTCGTAGGCGCTGGCCAACGCCGGGGCGAGCGGCGCGGGGCTCATGCCGGCGGCGCGCAGTTCGGTGTCGAGCGTCGCCACCGCCGCCTCGAGCGGGCGCACGTTGCAGCCGGTCTTGGTTTCCACGGGCATGGATTCAAAACCGTGGATCCAGGTGTCCGGCATGTCGCCGCGCACGACGGGAATGTTCCGGTTTTTCTCCGCCGTGAAGGCATCGTAAAAATCCTCGAGCTTGCCGAACTTGAGTTTGACGCCCGGCATGGTCTTGGCGGCCTGCGCGACCAGCTTGTTGACCTGCGCGGTGGAGGGCGGACCCTGGTTGTCGCTGGTCATGATCACGGCCAGCCAGGTGTGATACGGCCAGTCTTTCGGCGGCAGCAAATCGGTGCCGTATTCCGGCGAGTAGGCCGTGAGCAGGCGCGAGCCGTCCGGACCTTCCCACCAAAACAGCGGCGGCACCTGCATGGGCTTGCTGCCGCCGTTGCACCCGACGTGCAGGAAATTCACGCCCGCGTGTTTCAGCAGCGTGGGCAACACCCAGGTGTGCTCCGGCACGTCCGTCATTTTCGCCGCGCGCGGCAGCGGCAAGCCAAGGTCGCGCGTGAGGTTGGCGGAATAGCTCATACCCTCCACCAGGTCCTCCAGATCGAGCGTCTCCGTCTCGATGCTGAACGGCATCGCATGGACCGCGAGCCGGCCCTCCTTCACCGCCTGCAACAATTTTTCGCGCCGCTCCGGCGTCTGCCCCGGCCACAGCATCTCCTTCAGCGGCCAGCCCGGCACCGTCCAGGTGAACTGCTGCTCCGGCGGCAGCGACCGTGACTGGTCAATCACCGCCAGCGCCTTGTCCGCGAACTGCGTGCGGTAGCGGGTGAGGATGTTCGTGACGAGGTCCGTGTAGCCGATGTCATAATGCGTCTTGAATACGACGATGATTTCCCGGACTTGGTTTTCGGCCTGCATCGGCAGCGGCGACAGCAGCAGGACACCCAACGTTATGAGGATGCGTGGATTCATGCGCCAAGAATAGAAACGAAACTCCGGAGAAAAAAGCGGATTCAGTTCCCACATTCGGGGGAGAAGTCCCGCCGCCACCCGCAAGCTGATCCGCGCCCGCGCCTGCCTCCTCACGCCGCCACCGTCAGCGACGCCAGCGGATCGCAACCGGATGCGCGCAGATAAATTCCCGCCGGATCGTTGCCGCCCGCCTTCGCACCCGTCCAGACATTGACAACCGCGTTCGTGACAAACAGCGTCGCCTCGATGACCAGCATCCACTGGTTCGCCCCTGAGTCGAAGTAAAGCCGCGGCGACGCGCCTGCGAGCAATTGCGCGGGGTCGTCGTTCGCGAGATGCGACCAGCCGGAACCGAAGTTGAGCCAGAAACCGTTCTTCAAGCCGGGCGCCGAACCGGGTTTCAGATACGCGCTCCAGAACAGCGGGCCGCTTCCGGTGTAGCGCGCCAAGTCGCGGTAAAACGTCCCGTCCCACGTCACGCCCGCGCGCACGCCGCCGTCTAAGAGCCAGTCGTCGGGCTGGGGATTGTTGGCGTCCGCCCAGCGCAGGCCGCTGTCGAAGTGCGGGAGCAAGATATCGCAATCGGGCTTGGCCGCGCCCACGAGACCGTCCGCGTAGCCCGCGATGCGGTAGGCATCCGCCGTGGGGCCGGACGGCGGCTGCGGCGGAAAGTCCGCTTCGAGGATCATGCGCTTGAGCGTCTGGTCCGCATGTTTCAATTTCGTTTCGCGTTTCATAGGAAATCATTTTAGGAGATAGCAGATGGGAGTTGGAGTTTCCCTATCTCCCATCTACCAACTCCCATCTGCTTATTTCACGGCGTGGGCGGCGTGGGTTTCTTTTTGTTCGTCTTGCCGGTGGCGCGTTCGCTCTTGCGGACGTAGCCCATGGCGTCATACAACTCGCCGTCTTCGCCCTCGGCGGGGTCGCCCTTGACGGCGTTCACCACGAGGAGCAGTTGCTTGTTGCTCTCCACGTCGGCGATGTCCCGCTCATCCATCGCGGCGGTCATCTGGTTGTCCAGTGTGTCAATCTGGCCGCGCGCGTCGAGGCTGGGCTGCACCTTGGTCGTGAACTGCGCGAGCGTCATGCCCGCGAAGGTCTTGGCCGGGCGCAGGTCTTTCCAGGCTTTCATCACGGAGGCGAGTCTCTCGCCCGTTAACTTTGGATTGTTTGGCATGTCGTTTCACCTCCCTTCGTTTGAACTCGGGTTCAAAAATGACAAATCCGAATCCTCGGCTGCCCGCGGCCGGCGAAGGCGGCCGACCACCCGCTGCCACAAGACGACCCGGAACGCGCGGATTCCTCATCGGAACCGGCAGATGCCTCGTGGGAACGGAGACGTTCCTCATGGGAACGCATGGATTCCTGACGGGAACGCGGACGTTCCTGACGGGAATTGGCAGGTTCCTCGTCGGAACGCGTCCATTCCTCATCGGAACGCTGGGGTACCAAGTGGGAACGCGTGGATTCCGGCTCCGCTTTGGGGAATTCCGAAGCCCATCCTGCCGACCCGCAGCCCGCATTATTGCTTGAAAATGCCGTATTTACTGGGGTTTCGGCGAAAACAAAAGAATTCGCCGGACGGCGCTCAACGTTTTGGACGGAAACATTCACCGTGGTCATTTAACCACTTCAGCCGGCCATGGGATATGCAACAATAATTGCACCCCAGGCACTGCTCCGGCCAGCCCGCCACGCGCTGTTCCGCCCGCGCGGTCAAGACACTGCCCTTGAGGCCGAACGCGCGCCCGATGCGTTGGGCGGTTTCGACGCGGGCCAGCGACCGGTTCGTTTCGAGGGCGGCGATGCCCTGACGCCGGAGGCCGGAGATTTTCGCCAATTTGGTTTGCGACCAACCGCGTCGGAGCCGTTCCTCGCGGATGATGCCGCCCAAAGCGAAACAGACCGGCTCGCGAATACCCCGCGGCAGCGGTTCGAATTTTCCCTTGGCCATAAAGTCCCTCCCGTTCAGTTCAAGGTTTTAGTTATTTGGTAAGACCACATCTTTCCATTCGTGCACCCGAATGGAGCGCGTGCCGATGATGAATTTCGCCACGTCGGCCAGCGGAACGGGAAAGATAAATTGCACCACACGCACGCCGGTCGCGCGCACCACGCCTGTGCCATCACTCTGTCCGCCAGCTACAATGCCGCGCCAAACCAACGTCCGCCCGTCACGGGTGACGGCCACGGCGGACATTTGGCGGTCAGGCAAGGCGGCGGCATCGTAGGAAAATCCGATAAATGCCCAACCGTATTTGGGGTCCTCCCCGACAATGTTGAGCATACCCTCGCCCTCCAAAGGCATCATCCCCCGGAAATCAGACGGCACCTCCTTGGTGTTTTCCAGCGGGCCGAGGCTATAGCGCATCCGCACCGTGACACGACCAGGCGGGTTAGACCCGCTTAAGTCATAGGCTTTGCTGAAGGTCTTGGTGCGCCAGGCCAATTGCCCGTGTCCCGTGCGCGCGAAACCGCTCCCCTCATTTCCGCGTGCGCTGGGCGGAATAACGTGGCCATTCACGTCCAGCAACGCCACGTCGTCCAGACTGTCTTCATCAAAGAGCGGATGCGAGAACCACAGGTGCAAGAAACGCGGTTCGGGCGAGAGCGCAGGGCTGCCAACCTTGCAACCGCCAGGGAAAACGGTCTTGAGCCATTTCAATTCCGTCGCATCCGTCACCCGCGAGCCGTCGGGATGCCGCGGTGCGCCAGAGTGGTCGTTTTGCCATTCATCCTGCCACGCGAGAAATTGCAGCTTGGGCGGCTCGGCTAGCAATGCAGGCGCGATGGCGGGATTGGTTTTGGCTGTGCCACCGTTTTGCACCAGCTTGTAGCGGAGTTTCACGCCGCGCGGGTTCTCGGTGAAGCCGGTGATTTGCAGAATTCCCATGCCGCCTTCGCGGGTTTTGAAAATATACGTTTTGGGCAATTCACCCACGCCACTGATTAATCGATTTTCAAATGCAGGCTTTAAATTGGCGCAGTGCTGTATCACCTGTTTGGTATCTGCCTCATTCCAATCAGAACTAGTTACCTCGTATGCCCATGTTCCATACGAGCAGAAAAGACCGTTTAGAGTCACCTGGTGGCTATTGGTGCCGTCTGAATTCATCGTTATCCAGTTCCTAATTCTGTCTCCGATGACATCTACCCCCATTTTATTATAAAACTTGTCACAAGTTCCCCCGGATAATTCGTCCCAGTTTGTGGTTAACGAGGCAATCGGAGCTAGCGACACAAATCGTCCCGAATCTAAATCCAGAGCCGAGTTTGTGCCGGGTGATTCCAGATTCACCACCCGTTCCATTACCGGGCCGAAGGAAAGATTTTGGCTGGCTGGCCTGGACACTGCCGGAGGCGCGGTTTTTACCTGATCACGCAGCGTAAACATCGGGAGATAAAGTGAAATCAAGGAAAACACCAGCAGGAGAATGAGGGCTAGGAAAACAAACACGCCCCACGCAGCAAACAGGATTCGACTGGCGAATTTATGCAGCGCCCAGCAGAGGACCGCATCCAGCACCAGCACCACCGGCACCAGCAAATAGCCACCAGACTGAATCAATTGCGCCAAGTGAAGGATAAACAGCGTTGCTCCCGGCAACTTGACGCCAAAGCCGGCGAATATCTCTTTAAAGTGCGGCACAATGGTCATGCAGAAAACCACCAGCGCTAAAAACCCGATGCCGTGCAGCACAATGACCACCGCCAACCAGCCACGCGATTTTTGTTTAGTAGGAGCCGACGTGCGGAGGCTCTGACTTCCAGCCTTTTCAGTTTGAGAATCGTCACTTCGGCTGGTGTTTGGATTGGCTAGGCGTTTTTTACGCAAGTGGAGAAGGAAATCCACCGAGGTGACAAGCGGGAGCACAATAAACAGCGACACCCAGAAATTCCATTCAGGACTGCCTACCTTTTCTAAAAGCACCAAAAGAACGAGGACGAATATCCAAAGTCCCCAAATCGCATTAAGGACTCGCCCAGGACGATACGATGGCAACGATGTGAGTTTTGACTGGCCTCCTTTGGCCTGGATTTGAGCCTCCTCACGTCGGCTGCTACCGGGCGGCGTTATGCCAGCAATTCCTGCTTTGCGGTAGCGGAAAAGTATTTCCACCAACAAAAGCAGTGGAAGCTGGGGTAAAACCGACATGCAGAAATTCCATGCTGGACTACCGATATTTTTGGTGACCACCAAAGCCAGAACGACGAAAGCCCAAATCCGAATGGCAATTAGCCAAACCGGCCCTGGCATGAAGCGGGTGTCCAACCCCGGCGCTCCAGGAGAAAATAATCCTCTGAACCAGCTTTCCGCCTTCTGCTTTCCGTTTTCAGTTTGAGCGGACTCATGTCGGCTCCTACCCGGTGGAGTTGCCACAATCGTTTCCACCAGCGTCTTCACGTCGCTGACTTGCTGGTAGCGGAGGGCGGGGTTCTTTTCCAGGGCGCGCAGGACGATTTCGTCGAGGCGCACGTCAATCTGGACTTTGGCCGAGGGCGGCAACAGCCGCTTGCCGGGGAGTTCGCCGGTGAGCATCTGGTAAAACACCACGCCCAGCGCGTAGATGTCCGCGCGGTGATCCACCTCGCCCGGCGCTTGGATTTGTTCGGGCGACATGTATTGCGGCGTGCCCATGACTTTGCCCGCGTCGGTGAGAACCGGAGACCCCACACCCGGCTTCGCCACCCTCTCCCCGTCGGACGGGGTGAGGGACGGGGTGAGGGGCGCGTCATTGGCAATTATCTTCGCCAATCCGAAATCCGCCACCTTGACGCGCCCGCGCCGGTCCAGGAGGAGGTTCTCCGGCTTGATGTCGCGGTGGACGATGCCCTGGTCGTGCGCATATTGCAGCGCGTCGCAGATCTGCGGCACGATGGCCAGCGCCTCGCGCGCGGACACGCGGCTGCCGGCGAGCAGCTGCCGCAGGTTCACGCCGTCCACAAATTCCATGAGGAAGAAATAGAGGCTGCCCTCACCCGGCCTGCGGCCACCCTCTCCCATCGGATGGGAGAGGGACGGGGTGATGGTTGTTGTCGCGCCAAGGGTATTTTGCACCTGACCGAACTCATACAGGGTGACGATGCCGGGGTGGTTGAGTTTGGCGAGCGCCTTGGCCTCGCGGGCGAAACGCTCGGCGAACGCCAGATCGTCGCCGATGCCGGGCGGCAGGATTTTCAGCGCGACGATGCGGTCGAGCTGTTTCTGCCGCGCCCGGTAAACCGCGCCCATGCCGCCCTTGCCGATGAGCTCGAGGATTTCCAGCTGGGGAAAGAGCGGGGCGAGTTCGGCGATGGCTGGCGGCACGAACGTCTTTTGCCGGGCGTCGGTGACGGTGTCCGCCGCCGCGCCGGCCTGCAGCAGGCAGGCGGGGCAAAGCCCGGCGAGCGCGCCGCTGGGAAGGGGCGTGCCGCAGTGCGGGCAGTGATTGGCGTCAGGCATCGGCGGGTCCATTTTTACCGGGTCCATGCCCACTTCAGAAGCAAATCCGGCGGGACGTTACCGGAAAAATGCTGAAACCACGAAAACGCGCGCTCAACTCACGAGCCGCAGGCAAAGCGGATACCGGTAGAACCCGCCTTCGGAGGCTTTGACGGCGGCGACAATGGGCAACACCAGGGCCATGACCATCAACGCCAATAGCAGCGGGAACCCGATGATGATCATGGTCAAAACGACGGCGCAGATGCCGTAAATAAACAACGACAGGTGAAAGTTCAGCGATTCGCGGGCGTGGGCGGCGATTTTTTCCGACTCCCCCTTTTTCACCAGATAAATGATGAGCGGAAAAATCAGCCCCACCCCGAGAAACAGCGACAGGTGGCAAAGGATGATCAGCAATTTTTCGTTATTGTCCGGCGGGGCGACCGGCGGCGGGGCGATCAAGGGCGGCGGGTTTTCCATCGGCGAAGGCAAGCAAAGCCGTCCGCTTTCGGCAAGTATTATTCCGCGCGACGGCCAAATTCAGCGCAGCTTGAAGCCGCCTTGAAAAATCACTTCCGCCGCCACGACGATGAGGAACACCGCCCCCACCAGCGCGTTCAGGCGGAAGAAGGCGTTGTTGATCCAGTTCAAGCTGCGGCGGCGCGCGATCCAGTGCTCCAGCACGAGGCAGCCGACGATGATCAGCCAGCCGATGACATACGCGATACGGAACCGGCACAGCAGCCCGAAGCCGAGCAGCACGCCGCACATCGCCATGTGCGAGAGAAACGCGGCGGCCAGCGCATTCTGCGGGCCCCACGCCACGACGAGCGAGCGCAGGCCGTGCGACTTGTCGAACTCGTAATCCTGCAGCGCGTAAATGATGTCGAACCCGATGAGCCACAGCACAACGGCGAGCGCGAGCAGGGTCATCTGCAGGATTTCCCAGCCGGAAACCTCCGTGCCGCGCACCGCCAGCCACGCCCCGATGGGCGCGAGCGCCAGGGCGATGCCGAGAAAGACATGCGTGTAATCCGTGAACCGCTTCGTCAGCGAATAGAAACACACCAGCACCAGCACCACCGGCGAAAAATAAAAGCAGACCGGATTCAAGAACCAGCTCGCCGCGACAAAGCCCGCGCCGGAAAGCCCGCACAGCAGGATGGCGCTCGCCAGCGAGATCTGCCCGCTCGGCAGGTGCCGGTTTTTCGTGCGCGGATTCAGCGCATCAAACTTGCGGTCGACGATGCGGTTGAACGCCATCGCGCACGTCCGCGCCCCGACCATCGCCGCCAGGATCAGCCCGAACACGCGCCAACCCGGCCAGCCGCGATGGTCCCGCGCGGCCACGAGCATCGCCGCCAGCGCGAACGGCAGCGCAAACACCGTGTGCGAGAAGCGCACGAAGGAACCCCATTTCTTAAGCGTTGAAATCATCTTTGTATTGGCCACAGAGCCACGGAGGGCAGAGAGAAAATAGTGTGCTGACTCTGTGTTCTCTGTGCCCCGGTGGCGAATCTATTCTTTTTCCTCAATCCAGCGCGGAGCCAGTTTATTTCTGACACCGAGGTGGTCCAGCACGCGGGCGACGACGGTGTCCACCAGCTCCACGACGGTTTTCGCGCCGGAATAAAAACTCGGATTCGCCGGGATCAGCGTCACGCCGGCGAGCAGCAGCAGTTCCATGTTCTTCACATGAATCAGGCTCAACGGCGTTTCGCGCGGCACCAGAATCAATTTCTTTTTCTCCTTCAGCACCACGTCGGCGGCGCGGAGCAGGACATCCTCGCTGTAACCGTGCGCGATGCGCCCCATCGTGCCCATCGTGCAGGGGATGACCACCATCACGTCCGGCGGATTCGAGCCGCTGGCGAACGGGGCGTTCATGCTTTTCAGGCCGTGCGGCTTGACGCCGGCGGGAAATTTCAACCCGTCCGGCAGTTCCTCCGCGACGACCTGCTGCGCGTAGTTGCTCAGCACGACGTGAATTTCGTGCTGCTGCGGATCGAGATTGTCCAGCAACCGCTGCGCATACAGCGCGCCGCTGGCTCCGGTGATGGCAACAAGAATTTTCACTGGCGAAAATAATGGCTGAATCCAGCCCGGCAAACAAGCCGCACGGGAACCAAAGGCGCAAGGGGGCTCCCGGCATGCGCGGACGCCCAATCCGCCAAAATTGCCAGCGCGAATCGAAACAGCTTGAGTCCGCATTTTGCTTCCGCACAATTGGCGCGTGTTCAAATTTGCGGGAATCATCTGCGGCATAGGTCTGTTGCTCCTGGCCGGCTGCACCAGCACGTATCAAAATGCGGAGCCGCCGCCGCGCGAATGGTCGGTGCCCAATGCCGCGGCCCAGCCCACGCCGGCCAAAACAAATCGGCCGGTGGTTAAAATCATCCCGGCGCCGGTATGGCACACGAATCCGCCGCCGAAGATTTCCCCGGCCGCGCCCATCCTGACCTGGACTTCGCTCGACCGCTGGGCGAAGGAAAACCAGCTCGCCGCGCCCCACAAAGTCCCGAACTCACCGGTGGCCAGCTACGCCATACACTCGCCGCGCGGCACACTGGTTTTGGAGATCGGCAGCCGCGACGCCTTCTGGCAGGGCGTGAACCTGCACCTCGGCTTTGCGCCGGAGATCATTGACGACCAGGTTTTCATCTACGGCCTCGACCTGCAAAAGAATGTGGAGCCGCTGCTGCTCGGTGAACCGACCGCGTTCGGCACCAACCGCGTCATCGTGATTGATCCCGGCCACGGCGGCATCAATGGCGGCACCATCTGTGTCCTCGACGGCCGGGCCGAAAAGGAGTTTACCCTCGACTGGGCGCGGCGCATCGGCCACCGGCTCGCCACGAATGGCTGGACAGTTTTCCTCACGCGCACCAACGACGCGGACATCGCGCTCTCGAATCGCGTGGCCTTCGCCGAAGGGCATCACGCCAGCCTGTTCATCAGCCTGCACTTCAATTCGTCCGCCCCCGACCGCAAGCAGGCCGGCCTGGAAACCTATTGTCTCACGCCGACCGGCATGCCCTCGACGCTCACCCGCGGCTTCAGCGATCTGTGGACGGATCATTTTCCCAACAACACTTTTGACGAGGCAAATCTAAAGCTCGCCCTCCAGTTGCAAAGCGCTTTGCTCCATGCGACCGGTGAGGAGGATCGCGGCGTCCGGCGCGCGCGGTTCATGGGCGTGCTGCAGGGCCAGCGGCGGCCGGCCATCTTGATCGAGGGCGGCTACCTCTCCAACCCGCACGAGGCGGCGAAAATTGAAAGCGCCGAGTTCCGGGAGAAACTGGCCGAGGCCGTCGCCACGGCGTTGCGGTGAAACGAGGATGGAGCATCGAGAATGGAGGATAGCATATGCCGCTCATCAAAAGTTTTCGTGATTTAAATGTCTATCAGGCCGCACGGGCGGAGGCGCAGAAGATTTATTTGCGCAGCCGCAGTTTTCCCGCTGAAGAAAAATATTCATTGACCGACCAGATCCGTCGCTCTTCCCGGGCGGTCAAGGCGATGCTTGCCGAAGCGTGGGCGCGCCGTCGCTACCGCGCCGTGTTCATCAACAAAATTGACGAAGCGCTCGGCGAAGCCACGGAAACGCAGTCGTGGCTTGATGACTGCCTGGATTGCGGCTACATCTCCGCCGACGAATTCAAACACATGAACGCCGCCTGGCAAAGCATTGGAGCCATGCTCAACAAAATGATGGTCCGGGCGGATGATTTCTGCGGAAAGTCAGAAAATTAACCGACGCCCATGCCCTCTTCCATCTTCAATCCGCCATCCTCGTATATCATCGTCACCGGCGGCGCCGGCTTCATCGGCGCCCATTTGGTGGAGCGCTTGTTGAAGGACGGCAAAAGCGTCGTGGTCATCGACGATCTGTCCACCGGCAGCCGCGACAATCTCCGCGCCGTGGCGCAGCACAAAAATTTCCGGTTCATCCAGAGCCGGATTTCCGCCTACACTGAACTGCCCGGCCTCGCGGCCGAGGCGGAATTCATTTTCCATCTCGCCGCGACCGTGGGCGTGGAACTCGTCGTCAAATCCGCGCTCCACGTCCTCGAAGCCAGCTTCAATGAAACGCAGATCCTCCTGCGCGCGGCGGCGAAAAACGCCACCCCGCTGCTGCTGACCTCCAGCTCGGAGGTGTATGGCAAGAGCGCCAAGCCGGCGTTCAGCGAGGACGATGATCTGCTCATCGGGCCGCCCGGCCATTCGCGCTGGAGCTATGCGTGCGCCAAGCTGACCGATGAATTTCTCGCCCTCGCCTACGCGCGCGAGAAGGGGCTGCCCGTCACCATCGCCCGGCTGTTCAACACCGTCGGGCCGCGCCAGACCGGGCGCTACGGCATGGTGCTGCCGCGCTTCATCGCGGCGGCCAAGGTAAATGCACCGCTGCAGGTGTTCGGCGACGGCGCGCAGTCGCGCTGCTTTGGCTTCGTGCACGATGTGGTGGAGGCGCTCGTGCGCTTGCAGCGTTGCGAGCCGGCGCGCGGCGAGATTTTCAACATCGGCGGCACGGAGGAGATTTCCATGCTGGAACTGGCCCGGCTCGTCGTGGCCACGCTCGGCTCCCCATCCGCCATCGAACTGATCCCCTACGACCAGGCCTACGCGCCGGGCTTTGACGACATGCGCCGGCGCAAGCCGCAGGTGGAAAAACTGGAACGCTTCGTGAACTTCAAACCGCAGACGGCCCTGCGCGACATCATCCGCCTGACGGCGGCGTGATGGCTGAGTGGCAGCGGGCGTTCACGATGATGCTTCCTCGTGAACGCCGCAAAGAGAAACGGTTGGCCTGATTCCCCGTTACGCCCCGCCCACCAGCTTGGTGGTGGCGGTCGTGTCGCCGAAATGCGTCTTCACCTTGGCGACGGTGTTCTCGACGGACAAACCGTATTTGTTCCGCAGTTCGTCCTGCGTGGTGGCGTGCTCGATGAATTGATCCGGCCAGCCGATGCGCACGACCGGCGTGGTCACGGCTTTCTCGCTCAAGAGTTCCAGTACCGCCGAGCCGTAGCCGCCGATGAGCACATGGTCTTCCAGCGTCACGATCAGATCCGCCCCGCGCCCGAACTGCTCATGCACTGCCGCGTCAATCGGCTTGGTGAAGCGCGGGTTGATGACGGCGACGTCAAAGCCCTCCGCCGCGAGCTGCGCGGCGGCCTTCCGGGCGATGGCGTTCATGGGGCCGAGGCCGAAAAGCGCGACCTTGCGCTTGCCGTTATTGGCGAAATTGGCCTGCACCACGGCCTTGCCGACCTCGATGAGCTGCGGCTCGTCCTTCACCGGCACGCCTTCCGCCGCGCCGCGCGGATAGCGGATGAACGTGGGATGATTGATGGTCGTGGCCGTGAACATCATGTCCGCGAGTTCGTCCTCGTTCGCCGGCGCCATGGCGACGACGTTCGGGAAACAGCGCAGGTAGGAGATGTCGAAAATGCCGTGGTGCGTGGGGCCGTCGTTAGCGGAAAGGCCGGCGCGGTCCATGCAGAAAATCACCGGCAAATCCTGCAGGCAGACATCGTGATGGATGCAGTCGTAGGCGCGCTGGAGAAAGCTGGAATAGATCGCCACGATCGGCCGCAGGCCCATCGTCGCCATGCCGGCGGCGAAGATGACGCCGTGTTCCTCGGCGATGCCCACGTCGTAGTAGCGCTCCGGCATCGCCTTTTCGAGATGCTTCATACCGGTGCCGCTGGGCATCGCGGCGGTGAGACCGACGACGGCTTCGTTTTTCTTCGCGAGCTTGACGCAGGTCTGGCCCATGATGTCCTGATACATCGGCGGCGTGCCGGGCTTGGTGGCGGGCGTTTCGCCGGTGGCGGCGTTGTAGGGTCCGAGGCCGTGGAATTTTTCCGGCTGCTTGAGCGCGGCTTCGTAGCCCTTGCCCTTCTGGGTCAAAACGTGGATGACGATCGGATGGTCGCAGGTCTTGGCAAATTCCAGCGTGCTGATGAGCAGTGGCAGGTCGTGGCCATCAATCGGGCCGAGATACCTCATGCCCATTTCTTCAAACAACACGGGCGAACCGTGGCCGCCGCGGCCGTCGGATTCCACGAGGCTGGTGGTGCGATTCAAGCCGACGCCCGTGAGTGCGCCCTTGAGGCCGCCCTCGGCGCGGTGCGCGAGTTGGAGCGCGAGGTCACCCTTGGGCAGCCGCCGCACGAAATTCTCAAAATCCTTCGCCAGCTGGTTGTAGCGCGGGTTGGTGATGAGCTTGTTGAGGTAGCCGGAAATGGCGCCGACGTTCTTGGCGATGCTCCACTCGTTGTCGTTGAGGATGCCGATGAATTTCTTGGTCGTGTGCGCGACGTTGTTCATCGCCTCGAAGGAGATGCCGTTGGTCAGCGCGGCGTCGCCGAAAATCGCGACGACGTTCTCATTCGAGCCACGCTTGTCGCGGGCCGCCGCCATGCCCAGCGCGGCGGAGAGCGCCGTGCCGGCGTGCCCGGCGCCGAAGCTGTCGTGCTCGCTTTCGGTGCGGAGGGCGAAGCCGTTCAGGCCGTCCGTCTGGCGGATGGTGCGGAAGCGGTTCTTGCGGCCGGTCAAAAGCTTGTGGACATAGACCTGATGGCTCACGTCCCAGACAAACTTGTCCTTGGGCGTGGTGAACACCTTGTGCAGCGCGATGGACAGTTCGACGACGCCCAAGTTCGGGCCGAGGTGGCCGCCGCCCTTGGCGAGGCCCTCGATCAGCTCGGTGCGGATTTCGCCGGCGAGTTCCTGCAATTGCGGCACCGTGAGCTTTTTAACATGCTCCGGTCCGTCCACCATGTCCAAGTATCGACTCATAAATTCTTAAAAACAGTTAACCACGGACGCACAGGGATAAACCCGGATTAAAAACCTGCCGGCGCGCGCGCGCGCGCGCCCAATCCGTGTCCATCGGTGTCCATCCGTGGCTGCAAAATCATTCTTCCGCCAGATCCAGCGGTTTCAATTTGAGGTCGCCTGCCGCGGTCTTTTCCAGCTGCTGGATCTTCACTTCCGCCTCGGCCAGCTTTTCCTGGCACAGCTTCACCAGCCGCGCGCCTTCCTCGTAGCGGGCCAGCAGGGTTTCCAGCGGCAGATCGTCCGACTCCATGGCGTCCACGATGCCCTCAAGTTTCTTGAGGGCCTCTTCAAACGGCACGCCGCCCTTGGCCGCGTCCCCGGCCTTGGCTGGTTTTGACATGGGGAAAACATAGGGAAAAACCCTATCCGCGTCCAGCGCGGAGAAAAACGATTCACTCCCCCACGTGACTGAAAAATTCGCCCTTGGCCAGCCGGGTTTTCAGTTTCCGGCCGGGGCGGGCCTCGGCCGCATCCCGCAGGACTTCGCCCGTGACCGCGTCCCGCGTGAGGGAATAACCCCGCGCCAGCACCTGTTCCGGCCCGAGCGCGTGCAGGCGCTTCTCGAATTGGCGCAGGGTTTCCCGCCGCGCCTTCACGGCCAGGGACGGCCGGGCCCGCAGAAACCGGGCCGCCAGATTGTCGAGGACGATCCCCCGCGCCCGCGCGGCGGTCTTCAAGCCGCGCAAGAGTCCCGCCTGCAAATCGTCCAATCGCTGGAAGGAGTCATCCAGTTTCCGGCGCGGATGCAGGCGCGCCAGCCGCCCGTGCAACTGGGCACACCGGTCCGCGGCCGCGGCCAGTCCGCGCCGGGCGGCGCGCGGCAGCCGGAGCGCGGCGTCGCCGATGAATTCGCGGCTGGCATAGGCGCCTTCCGTGATGATCTCCGCCGCGGCGCTGGGGGTAGCCGCCCGGAAATCGGCGACAAAATCCGCGATGGTGAAGTCGATCTCGTGCCCGACGGCGGACACGACGGGAACGGCGGATTCAAAGATCGCCCGCGCCACGGCCGCCTCGTTGAACGCCCACAAGTCTTCCAGCGAACCGCCGCCGCGCGTGACCAGGATCAAATCGAGCTTCGTTGCCTCGTTGCCTCGTTGCACGGGATCCGGTCCAACGCTGTAACGATTCAACAATTGAACGGCCTCCGCGATTTCCCGCGCCGCGCCGTCGCCCTGCACGCGGCACGGGGCGAGGATGATGTCCAGACCCGGCTGCCGCCGCTGGATGACGTGGAGCACGTCGCGGATGGCCGCGCCCGTGGGCGAGGTGACCAGGCCGAGGCGCTGCGGATAGGCGGGCAGCGGCCGCTTGCGCTCCGGCGCGAACAAGCCTTCGGCGGCGAGCTGCTGCTTGAGCTTTTCAAACGCCACCTGCAGCGCGCCGACGCCCTGCAATTCCACGGCGCGGACGATGAGCTGGTATTGGCCTCGCGCCTCGTAAACGGTCACGCTGCCCTGCAACAAAACCTTTTGTCCGTCGGCGAGTAAGTTGCGCTGGGCCGCCGCCGTGCCGCGGAACAGCACGCAGCTCAACTGCGCGGCGACATCCTTGAGCGTGAAATAAACGTGGCCGGAACTTTGCGCCCGCAGGTTGGTGATCTCGCCGCCGACCCAGACGGTGCCGACCTGCTTTTCGAGCAGCCGCTTGATGTCCGTCGTGAGTTCCCCGACGGAGAGGACTTTGCGCACCGGGGCGGCGGCGAACAGTTCGCCGAAGTCCCATTGCGATTTGGCGGGTTTGCTCATGCGCGAAAAGTTAACCACGGCGGACCCCGGCGAAGCAAGGCGCGAAGCCGCCGGATTGCCGCCGACGACACCGCTGAAATAAAACCCTGCCGGTGCGCCGCCAACGCGGGGAATGAATCAGGGAATGGCGAAATGATTGGTGGCGAGGCCGGTCCGTTGGCGTTCGCCGGCCAATTCGGAATTGCTGATCGAATGAACACTGCCATCGGCGAGCGCAATATTGCCGCCCAGGCCATGACGTTTTCCATCCCAGGCAACCGGTGAATTGGAGGTCAGTTCCAGCAAACCGGATTTTACCGGCATGCCACTCATTTCGAAATTGGCGTCGCCGGATAGGATGGTTTGCGGTTTCTCTTCCGTGGCATCCAAGCCAACCAAGTAGCTGATGTGGCCAATCATCTGCGCGGAAAAATTCGTGGCCGCCGGTATATGGGTTTTATCTTCGGGACATAACAAAATCAATGGCGTAGAAAGTTCGTTGCTAATCACTAGACAATTGCGCCAAGCATTATCTCCAATGGTCAATTCCTTAGTGCCTCCAATGGTCACGAAAACTTCAAAGGGATATTTATCGCCATGGTCGAGCGCCCATATTCGGTAGGCGAGGCCGACTTGTTTAAGATTATTGATGCAGTTGATGCGGTTATTTTTGCGAATACGTGGGTGGGTTGGGATAAACATTATCACCAACACCGCCACCACCGCGATGATTACCAACACTTCTACTAGCGTCAGCGCGGCATGATTGCTTGGGCCCGGGCGAACTTTCATATTCCGACAGTGCGCCGGTCCCATCTTTTTGTCCAGCCAAAGCCGCCTAAGTGCTCATGTGGCTGGTCACATCGGTCCAATCGCTGTAACCGGTGCTCCCGCCCAAGGCGCGCAGGCGGATCCAATACGTCGTCCCCGGCGTGAGGTTTTTCAGGATCATCCGCCGCGTGTTCTGGAACAACTGCCACGGCCGCCAGTTTTCATCACCCGTGTGGATCCATACCTCATACATGCGCGCGTTTTTGATGGGCTTCACCTTGAGGCCGAGCTGCGTGCTGGCCACGTTGGTAGTCCGCAGCAGAACCGGCTTGGGCAGTTGCGTGGGGGTGGTGTTCCGCGAGGCCACGTCGAAGCCTGAAGTATAGATTTTGCTGATATCCCCCTTGGCGGTGAACTGCACATACGCCGCCAGCTCACGCAGGAGCCGGATCACCACTTGGCGCTGCTTCGCCCGGGCGGCAATCAGCGCCCGCCCGCGATCCTTCGCTGCAATGATGGCATCAACATACGTCGTGCGCGCACTGTCCAGATCGGCCAAAGGAACCGGCGGTGACGGGAAATGACTGTTCCCCAAGAGGCGGTCATGTATGCGCAAGATGGTCGAAGCCAGTTGGGATTCTGACTCACGTCGAAATGAAAGTGAAACACGTATGGCTGCCATAAGGTGATGTCCTTTCCTGAACCCACGGCTTGGCTGCCTCCAGGAAGCATCCTCAAGCCGAGGTGAAACGACCTTACGCCTGTCTTTGCTGAGCGACAAGCACGTTTTTCTGAGCGGCAAGACTGGCTTGACAGCAGGCAATTTTGCCTTGCTGAACGGCAACTTCAGCTTGCTTGGCGGAAATGCTAACTTGCTTGGCGGCCATATAATTTTACCTCCAAGCAATGATTCTTTGCCGTTAGGCTAGACTGTCTTGCCGCTTAGCTAGTCTGGTTTGCTCCAAAGCAATTGTGTCTTGCCGCTCAGCAAAGTGGCGCACAAGCCTGCTTGGGGAAGGCAGAAGCATCGTTCCCTGACGGAAAAGCATGCTTAAGTCACGAAAACAAGCCATTCCCAGTCGCCTAGGCATGGTTCCCGAAGCAAAACACGTCATTCTCGATTGCCTGGGCATGGTGCACGAACGGAAGCAAGTCATTCCCTGACAGAACCACATCAATGCGCATCGTTCTCATGCCTCGGCCAGAAGCGGAGACTTGGTTGACGCGGACACAGGCATGATTTCCTCCCGCCCACACATTGATGCCCAGCCGGGAAATTTCGGCGCGACACGTTGGGGGAAAGGCGCTAGGCTCGGACACATCATGCGCCTCCGTCGCTTTCATCATGTCGCCATCATCGCCGCCGATTACGAACGCGCCAAGGCGTTTTACACGCAGATCCTCGGCTTGCGCATCGTCGCCGAGACGTATCGCGCGGCGCGGCGTTCGCACAAGCTGGACCTAGCCATGCCGGACGGCAGCCAGATCGAGCTGTTCTCCTTTCCCGGCGCGCCGGCGCGGCCGTCCCGTCCGGAAGCCTGCGGGTTGCGGCATCTGTGTTTCGCCGTCGATGACCTCGCGGCGTGCATCGCCGAGTTGGAGGCCAAGGGCGTGGCGGTGGAGCCCGTGCGGGTGGATGAACTGACGGGCAAACGCTTCACCTTCTTCGCCGACCCCGACGGTCTGCCGCTGGAACTGTATGAAGCGGCGTAGGGCAATGGCGGTGACACGCTTTTGGAAACTCGTTAAGCTCATCCAATGAAGACGCCATTCGTATTTATTTCATCGATGCTTCTTTTGTTCGGACCAAACACTTTTGCTGCGGAGGATTTGAATATTCCACTCTTGCAGCACGAAGCCTGGTTAAGGACTAACGTATGGATTGTTCCGGCTAGCCGCTTGGAAACCATGCCGACTTGGAAATCTGAAGCAGCAGAGCCGCCCTTGTCAGTAGGTAGGGCTGCCGCTTTAGCCAAGGACTGGGTGGTATCAAAAGGCGCGGCAACCAACGCTTTTGTTGAGCACATTGAAATTCGTTTTTTGAACAACGAAAACTCCAAATCCAAATACTTTGGCACCGCTTTTTATGTTATCCATTTTGGCAACGTTGGAAATTATGGCCATCACATGACTGGTGTTGTGTTAATGGATGGAAGCATCGCAGAAATGAATCATCTCGGAACCCCATCGAGCAAGAAGCGATACATTGATTATCTAGATTAAATGTCCGCCAAGTTCATCAACTCGTTTGAATTTGAATTACCCCTGTGGCAGGCCGGCCTCCGACGTGTGGCGGGCGTGGACGAGGCGGGCCGGGGTCCGCTCGCCGGGCCGGTGGTGGCCGCCGCCGCCATTCTGCCGCCGCACTGGGCGGAAACGGGTTTGCCCGCCGCGCTCGCCGGCCTGAACGATTCCAAACAGCTCACCGAGGCCAAGCGCGAACAGTATTTTGCCTTCCTCACGCAGTGCGCCGGGATCGAATGCGCCATCGCCGAGGTGGCGGCCGGGGTGATTGACGCCATCAACATCCTCCAGGCCACGCATCGCGCCATGAACGACGCGCTGGGGCGGCTCTCGCCCCTGCCGCCGCACGCGCTCGTGGACGGGCGCCCGGTCAAGTCCTTGCGCGTGCCGCAGACCGCCATCGTCAAGGGCGACGCGCGGAGCTATTCCATCGCCGCCGCCAGTGTGCTGGCCAAGGTCAGCCGGGATCGGCTCATGCTGCAATATCACGCGCAGTGGCCGCAGTATGGCTTTGCCGAGCACAAAGGCTACGGCACAGCGAAACATCTGGCGGCCATTGCCCGACACGGGCCCTGCCCCATCCACCGGCTGACCTTCGCGCCGCTGAAGGCCGAAGCGCCGAAGCTCTTTTAGCCACCGATGGACACAGATGAAACACAGATGAGGCCACCGGCAATAGTTTTAAATACCGGTGCTTCATCTGCGTCCATTGGTGGCGGATAAAATGAATCTACTGGCAAAACTCAAGGCACGCTTCACCCGCAAGGAGACGCCGGAGCATCTGCGGCGCGGCGCGCTGGGCGAGCGCGCGGCCAAGGCGTATCTGCAAAAGGCGGGCTTGAAATTTCTCGCGGCCAACTACCGCTCCCCCCGCGGCGAGATCGACCTGGTCTTCCGCGAGGCGGATTGCCTGGTGTTCGTGGAGGTGAAGACGCGGTCATCGGAGGACTGGACGCGCCCCGCGGCGGCGGTGGATGCGCGGAAGAAGAAATTGCTGTCGCAGACGGCGCTGGATTACCTGCGGCTGCTGAAGAATCCGGCGGTGAAATTCCGGTTCGACATCGTGGAGGTGCTGCTGGCCGACGGCGCGGTGCGGGAGCTCCGGCATTTGCCGAACGCGTTCGCGCTGGCCAAGCCGTATCGCTACGCATAAGCCGGTGGGGCGAACTTCCCCGTGCGCCGGAATACCGGCGGCCGGTCGGTTCCGAGCGGCTCGCCCAGACGCCCGCACCACCAATTTTGCTTGCGTTGCCCTGGCAACGGGTTGAGCTTTTCGTCATAACCATGCACACCTTTCTGATTGTGCGGAATGTGATCCTGTCACTGTTCGGGCTGGGATTTATCGGCTGGCTGTTCTGGCGGGCACTGAAACAGATCGATGAGCCGGCCAAGCTGATTTTTAAATGGGTGCTAACGGCGGTTCTGGGGTGGCTTGAATTCGCCTACTCGGTGCCGGCCTATGTCCGGGGAGGGTTTGATGCGATTTTTGTCGGGATCGGCCTGACCGGCGTACTTGCCATGGCCTTTAATATCCTGTGGCGGCACAGCATCGTTGAACTGATCACCAAGCCGCTGACCAACATCTTCGACGGCGGCAGCGAACCGCCGGAGCCCAAGCCGGTGTATTCCATCGCGTTGGCGAAACGCAAGACCAACCGCCCGCATGAAGCGGTGATGGCCATCCGCGAGCAACTCGCCAAATTTCCCACGGACTTCGAGGGCATTCTGTTATTGGCGAACATCCAGGCGGAGGACTTGAATGATTTGCCGGGCGCGGAGATCACCTTGAACCATTTCTGCGACAACCCGAAGGCCCCCGACCGGCAGGTGGTCGCGGCGCTGACCCAACTGGCGGACTGGCATTTGAAACGCTGCGCCGACGTGGACGCGGCGCGGGCGGCCCTGCAAAAAATCGTCGCGCGGTTTCCCGACACGGAAATCGCCCTACGCGCCGAACAGCGGCTGGCGCACCTGGGCGAGACGGAAAAGATCATCCTCGGCCAGCACGACCGGCAGGCGATGGAACTGCCGGCCGGCGTGAACAACATCGGATTATTGGATTCGACGGAGTTTCTGCGGCCGAAGGAAATCGAGCCGGGCAAGCTGGCCGGCGCCTACGTAAAACATCTCGAGCAGCACCCGCACGACACCGAAGTGCGCGAGAAGCTGGCGACGATCTATGCCCGGGATTTCCAGCGGCTGGACTTGGCGACGATGGAGCTGGAACAGTTGATCAACGAGCCCAAGCACAAACCCAAGCAGTCGGCCCATTGGCTGAACCTGCTCGCCAATTTTCAGGTGGAACTCGGCGCCGACGTGGCCGCGGTGACCGAGACGCTGGGCCAGATCGTGGAGCGGTTTCCTGATTCACCCATGGCCGAGGTGGCGCAACGGCGGCTAGCGCGGATCAATCTGGAGTTCAAGGGCAGGCAGGCCGCCACGGGCGTGAAGCTCGGCGAGTATGAGCAAAACATCGGCCTGAAATACGGCGCGCCGAAAAAATATTAAGATCCGGTCCGATACGCCCGCGGGCCAAAGGCGGCCGCGATTTTAGAAATCCAGCTTTTCCCCCTTTGGCTTGAGGCTGAACAGATATTCCGCCAGATCGCTCAATTCGTTGGTCGTGACAATGCCACCCCACTTGGGCATGAAATGCGGCGGCTCCGGTCCGTTGGGATTTTTGCGCGGGATGACGCGTTCGCCGCGGCTGATGAACGCGAGCAGCTCTGCCTGGTTGTAGCCGTCGGCGACATAAACCAGGCTGGGAACCTGTTCGGCCGTCTTAGCGTTGGGGTTGGCCACGCCGCCTTTGCCGTCCGGCCCGTGGCATTGGAAGCAGCCGTATTTCTTGAAGACTTCGTGACCGCGTTCCGGCGGCGTCAGCTTAGCGAGATCGGCCGCGGAAGGACTGTTGCCGCTGACGGCGGCGCGGGCGGCCTTCGCATCGGCTTCGGAAACGGGGCCGCTCTTGTTGCCCCACGCGGTGCGGATATAGGTCAACACGGCGGCGAGATCCGCGTCGGACAGACCGGCGCCCATCGGGGCCATGGCGAGATTCCAATCTTTGCCGGACACTTGAATCGGGCCGTTCAATCCCATCAGCGGCACGCGGGCCAGCGCGACGACGTCCTTGGCCACCCATTCGGAACCGGCAAGCGGCGGGGCCTGGCCGGGTTTGCCCAAGCCGTCGGTGCCGTGGCAAATGCCGCAGACATTTTCGTAAACGGTTTTGCCCCGGGCCGCCAGGGCGGCGTCTCCGGATTGCGGCTGGAAGGCGGAAAGCTGCTCCGCCGAGGTGTAGGGGGAATAGACTTTCGGATCGAACCAGCCGCCCTGCTGGTCAAAGTAAGCCGCGCCCAGAAACGCCAGCACCAGCGCCAGGACGATAATCCATATCGGAACGCTGGCGGCGACGGCGGTCGGCTCGGTCGGGGTTTGATTTTGGCTATCAGGCGATTCGTTCATCGGCACATAGGCCCGCAGCTTTGAGCCACGGCGACGGCTTGGCAAGCCGGATTATTTCCCGTCGTATTTGTCGTGAACTTCCTTGATCTTGGCCTGGGCGGCGGTTTTTTCCTCCGCCGTGGCTTTGCCGAGCTTCTCGTCCAGCAGCGCTTTTTTACGCACGCTGGAATCAAAGACGAGGAATTCGTAGATCTGCTTGGCCTCGCCGGTGGAGATGCCGGAGCCGGGCTTGCGCATCATCCGCTTGACGTAGCGGGACCATTCGTCCGGCAGCACATAGTCGCAATTCACCGGCCGGCTCAGCTTGTGGCACTGGGTGCATTTCTGGCTAAAGAGGTCGTAATTATCCTTGAGGGCCGCCGGGTATTTGGAGATGTCGATCGTGGCCGGACCTTTTTCAAACGCCTCGATGCGCGCTTTGGTGGCGGCATCCAATTCATCGGCGGCGCGAGCCGCGCCCGCCCAGACCAAAGCGAGGGCGGTGGCGGCGAACAACAACGTGCGGGCAGAAATGATTTTTTTCATAATCGTAAAGTAACTGTTTTAGAATCCGTAGGAGACTTGGAATACCAGAAAGTTCGGTGGCAGGGCATTCGGGCCGGTGCTGTGGATGAATTCGTAATCGCCTTCAAACAGCAGCGTGTTGGTCAGATAATAAACGTAGCCGACGGTGTAGCGATCCGTTTTGGTGTTCAAGCCGTCGTTCTCCTGGTCGTATCGGCCAATCAATTCGATGTCGCTGATGACCGGCATATCGAGGTTCAAGCCGGCGAGCTTATAGCCCGCCTGCGACCAAAGCGCCCAGGTCCGCACGGTGCCGGCGTCAGCCGTGCCATACCAGGAACGGATATATTCCCCCTTGAGTTCAACATTCGGGCCGAGATGCAGCGAGGCATCCAGCACGCAAGCCGACCAATTGTAATTTCCGGCGTCATCCCAGACGCCACTCTGGCCAGACAGGCCGAGTTCCAAATCCTTGTGCGTGCCCCACGGCACAAACCAACCCACCCGCCCGCCGCCGCTCGGCGAGCCGTGGAGATTGCCGGAATCGCCGCTGCTCTGGATGCCGACGTTGCCGCCGAGATCCAGATTGGAAATTTTATTACCGCCGTTGTCGTAGGTGTAGGCGTTGCCCGTGCCGTCCACGGAACTGGGGCCGTTCGCGCAGAAAACCGCGTAGGTGAAGGACTGGCCGGATTCGCCGACCGGCACCGCGCCGCGCAATTGCACACCCGCGCCGGCACCAGGGAGAAATTCGACGCCCAACGGATCATCGGGAATCTTGTTCAGCCAGCCCGCCGTGCGTTCGCTGTAAGTGCCCAACGGCAGCAGCATATAGCCGCCCACGAACGTGACGTAGTCGTTGACGATGTAATCGAGCTGACCAAAGCTCATGCTCAGCGCCGTGGAACTGCCGCTGTCATGCGTGTAAGTGGTGGAGGGACTGTGATAATAGGAGCCGTCGGCGGAATTGTTGTTCACCGTCACGTCAAAGCCGGCTTCAAACAGAATCCGGTCGTTGGCCTGATACAAAAAGATCGGGGCAAAGTCGGCCAGCATGAAGCCGCCGTGAGTATTGTTGCCAAAGGTTTTGGCGTATTGGATCTCCGCGTCGCCGACCATCGTGAAATTATGCAGCGCATTGCGGGGCGGCGTGGCTTGGGCCAGGGCGACGGCATCGGCTTTCTGCACCGCGTTGGTGGCCAGATTCTGGGTGTCGCCGACCTGCTGTTTCAATACCTGGATTTGCTGCTGGTCCTGATCGTGCGTCTTTTTCAGATCCTCCATCTGCTGGTTCATCTGCTGCACCATGCTTTTCAGGGCGTTAAAATCCTCGTCGCTGACGACGGCAGAGGCTGACGGCGTGAAGGCCAGCCCCAGGATGAAACAGGCGGCGGCACTGCCGAGAATGCGGCGATTGGCGGTGTTAAAATTGTTTTTCATGATCAAAGATTGGTTCGGGGTTTAGTTTCCGGCTTCTTCCTTCATGTATTTCAGAATCTCCTTGGCCTGCTTAGCCGGCAGGTTGGCGCGCACCCGCATGTGCAACATGAGCGTCTGCCACTGGCCGGAAGTGAACTCCGTCGGGTAACGTTCCGGATGGCAGCGGTTGCAATTTACGGCGTAAAGTTCCGCGCCGGTCAGTTTTTTCTTGGCCTCCGCCTTCGGTTCGGCGGAAAAAAGGCTGGTGACAAAACCGCAGCAAACAAGCGCTGCGAGCGCGAACGCAACGATGGAGCGCGTGCCGTGTTTGGGGGAAGGTTGGGGTGTTTTCATTTTTGGAATTTGGTTACTCCGGATAATGGTCTACATAAGTTAGGTAGTCAACCATGCCATGACTAACCCTATTTTGCTAAATCCTAGAACATTTTTACTCATGCAAACTTAAAGTAATTCTTCTCCATAAGACTATCCGTGGGCAGTCTTTTCGGCAGCGGCGACAAGTTTTACGCAAAAAAAGACGCCGGACCCAAGGTCCGGCGTTAGGAAAAGAGATTAAGGAAAGATTACAATTACCGTGCGAGTTGCAGGGCGATTTCCTTCTCGATTTCGTGGACTAGGTCCACATCGCTGTTGCCCCAGGTGCCGCGCGCCTGCACATCCACCTGCGTGGTCTTGGGATCCACGGCTTCCACGCGTACCCAGACCGTGCGCTGGTTGATCTTGCCTTCGAGCGAGCGCGTGGCGTTGGTGTTGTCGTGCGGAATGTATTCCTTGACCAGCACACCGTTGTTCTGGATGACGATGACAGAGGCTTGATAAACCTGGTCCAGCGTGCGCTGGTAGCGGCCGGCGACGGAGTCCTTGCTCCAGGTGCTGGCAAAGGTGTGGGTGTCGCTGACAGTTTTGACACAACCAGTGGCCACCAGGGCGGCTCCGGCGAGGACGGCGAAAAATTTCAATTTCATATCGCACCAATGCAACCGAAAACGCCCCGCGCGTCAAGCCGGATTTAGCGGGGGATAATTTGCAACTTTCATCCGGACGCGGTTTTGAATAAAAGACTTTATGCCGCAGTTTTCTTACAAAGCCCGCAAACGTTCCGGCGAACTCGTCGAGGGCGTGCTGGAGGTGCCTGACCGCAGCGCCGCGCTCCAGCAAATCCAGCGTTCCGGGCTGTTCCCCCTGGCCGTGACCGACGTGAAGGCTGGGGCCGCGACTCCGGCCAAGGGCGCGGACAAGGGTGTGAACCTGATGTCATTCCTGCCGCAGTCCATGCGCGAGCAGATGTCGCAGAAGCGCAAGCCGAAGCTGCAGGAGCTGGCGACGTTCACCACGCAGCTCGCCAACCTCCTGCAATCAGGCATGCCGCTGACGGTGGCGCTGACCAGCATGACGCATCTGGAGAGCCGGGGGATTTCCGCCGACGTCAGCCGCGAGCTGAAACAGGAAGTGACGGAGGGGCGCGGGTTATCGGACGCGATGGCGCGGCAGCCGCGCATTTTCTCGGATCTGTATGTCAACATGGTCAAGGCGGGGGAGCAGAGCGGTTCGCTGGTGCAGGTGCTGCGGCGCATGGCCCAGCATTTCCAGCAGTTCGCGGAAGTGCAGTCCAAGTTCAAGTCGGCGATGATTTATCCGGTGATGGTGATCTGCGTGGGGCTGCTCATTGTGGCGTTCTTCATGTTTTTCATGATGCCGCGTTTCACCGAAATTTTCATGGGCTTCAACATCCAGCTCCCGCTGCCGACGCGGGCGCTGATCGCGGCGAGCCAGTTGTTCCTGAAATGGTGGTGGCTGCTCGGGCTGGTCATCGTCGCGCTGGTGATTTCGTTCAAACGGTATCAGACCAGCGCGACGGGCGCTCGCAAGCTGGACGAATGGCGCATGAAGTTGCCGGTGGTGGGGAAGGTCGTGAAATTAAATCTGTTCGGCCAGTTCTCGCGGACACTGGGGACGCTGCTCCAAAACGGCGTGCCGGTGCTGACGGCGCTGAAAATCACCGAGCAGGTCATGTCCAACAGCCTCATCAAGGAGGCCGTGGCCAAGACGCGCGAGGCGGTGACGGACGGCAAGACGCTGGCGCAGCCGCTGGCGCAGAGCAAGCTGTTCCCGCAACTGATGGTGGACCTCGTGCGCATCGGCGAGGAGACCGGCGACGTGCCCGGCTCGCTGAACAATCTCGCCGACACCTACGAGGGAGAATTGCAGATTTCGCTGCGCGTGATGACGCAGCTCATCGAGCCAGTGCTAATCATCCTGATGGCGGTAGTCGTCGGGTTCCTGCTGTTAAGCATTTTGCTGCCGATGTTCAGCCTCATCTCGCACATCAGCACCAGCGGTGGAGGCCATTGAATCATGCTGCGCCGCCGCCCCCCATCGCTTGCCGCCGGATTCACGCTCATCGAGCTGATGGTGGTGATCGCCATCATCGGGCTGGTCGCGGCGATGGGCATGCCGTCCATCATTCATGCCGTGCAGAAAGACGGCATGCGCAAGGCATTGGGCGATGTGCAGGATGTGTGTTTCACGGCGCGGGAACGGGCCATCTTCGGCAAACAAAAAACCTCGGTGCTGATTCATCCCCAGGACGGCAGCTTCAGCGTGGATGGCGCGGCCGCAGGCAGTTCCAGCCACGGCAAGGTCGCAGCCTCCACGCTGCCGGACAGCATCAAGTTTGCGATGCTGGATATTTTCCGGCAGGACTATGTCGAATCGGACTGGGCGCGCATTTTCTTTTATCCCGACGGCACCTGTGATGAAACGGTGATGGTGCTGATGGGCCGGGGCGAATCGAAAAAAATCACCCTGGACTACGCCACCGGCACGCCGGTGATCAGCGATGTGGACCGATGAACATGAACCTCAAAACCCATCTCATCCGCCACCGCCGGGCCTTCTCGCTGCTGGAGGTGATGATCGCCATCGGCATTTTCTTCCTGGCCGTGTTCGCGATCCTGAGCCTGGTGTCCCAGACCCTGGCCAACGCCCGCCGGCTGCAACGCCCCCTCGTGGATGCCGGCCCGGTGCTGGCGACGTATGCCGCCACCAACAAGCTGGAGGAAGGCACGTATTCCGGCAACATGGAGGAAATGCTCGGCCCGTCCTACCGCGATTATTATTGGACGGCGGAGATCCGGGAGGTGGCCTCCAATAAATTGTTCAGCGTGGAATGCGCCGTGCAGTTGCGCGGCAACCGGGAACTCGTCTCGGATTTAACCACGCTTTTGTATCGCCCGCTGTCGCCCGCCGGCAGTCTCGACGGCGGCAACTTCATTCGCCGATGAAATTTCCCCGCCCGGCGCGCCGCGCCTTCACGCTGATCGAGATGATGATCGCCATCGCGATTTTCAGCATTGTCATCGCGGCGATTTACTCCACCTGGGGGGCGATCATGCGATCGACGGTCGTCGCGCAGGACGTCGCCGCGCAGGCGCAACGGCAGCGCATCACGCTCCGCACCATCGAGGATTCGCTGATGGCCATCCAGTCGTTTCAGGCGTCGCCACGCTATTACAGCTTTGTGCTGGAGGGTGAAGAATCGGCGGCGGCCTTAAGTTTCACCGCCCGGGTGCCCGAGATTTTTCCGCGCAACGGCAAATTCGTCAACCCGAACACCGGTCGCGACTTCAACCTGCGCCGGCTGAATTACACGCTGGAAGCCGGCGACGGCGGCCTGAAAAATCTTGTGCTGCGCCAGAACCCCGTGTTGATGGACCTGGACGACGATGAACTGAAATACCCCCTCGTGCTGGCGCGCAACGTCCGCAAGTTCGACGTCGAATGCTGGGATGACAAAAAACTGAAGTGGACCACGGAATGGCTGGATACCAACACCCTCCCGACCTTGCTGCGCGTGAACCTCGTCCTCGGCGGCAACGTGGTCGCCGGCGCGTCCGCGCCGGATTTGGCGATTGCCCGGGTCTATTCTCTGCCCTCCCAGATCATGCCGGCGGGCGTGCAAATGGGCACGGCGGGCGCCGCGCCCAACCAACCCCGCGTCATGCCGCCGCCCATCAAGCGATGAAAATCACCCTGCGCCAGTCCGAACGCGGCTTCGCCGTCATCATCGCATTGATCGCAGTGACGGTGCTGTCCATCCTGGCGGGCGCGCTGGCGATCTTCATGAAGGTGGAATCGCAGCTCGCCCAGAACGGCAATGACGACGAAAAATTATTGTGGGTCGGCCGCGCCGGCGTCGAGCGCGCCTGCTGGATTCTCGCGCAGGAACCGCCGGGACCGACTTCGCTGAAACAAATTTGGGCCGGCGGGCCGGGCGATGGGCCGGAGACGAACAGCCCCATCGCCGGCATTTCGCTGGACAACTTTCCTGTCGGCGATGGCTCGGTTTCGCTGCATCTCATCGAGCAGGAAAGCAAAATCAACGTCAACCGCGCCGACACCCCGCTGCTGAACCAAGTTCTCACCGCGATGGGCGTGGACGCAAGCTCCCTTTCGCTCGTGGCCGATTCGATCCAAGACTGGATTGACACGGATGACGGCACCCGGCCCGCCGGCGCGGAGAGCGATTATTATCAGGGGCAAACCCCGCCGTATAACGCCAAGGATGCGCCGGTGGATGACATTGAGGAATTGCAATTGATCAAAGGCATCACGCCCCACATGTTCAAGGGCGGCAGCGGGGCCGACCCCACTGCGCCGTTCCAGCATCACAAGCTCGGTTTCGGCAACGCGCCGGGGCAGGAGCCGGATTACGCCTTCGGCCTGCGCGACGTGTTCACACCGTTCTCCAACGGCAAAATCAATGTCAACACCGCCGACGCGAACGTGCTGCAATGCATTCCCGGCCTGGACGCCACCTCGGCGCAAAATATTCTGACCCTGCGCAACAGCGAAGGGAGTTTCGATGGTTCCGGCGGCGTCATCCGCAGTCTGGGCCAGCTCGCGTCGGCAGTGGCCAACCCGCAGGTGCTGCAACAGATCAACAACTACTGCGCCGTCAGCGGCTCGACTTACGAAGTCCATGCCACCGCCCAGGTCGGCACCAGCCAGCGCGAATTTATCGCCATCGTTTTTCGCGCCGGCAACAATGTGCAGGTCGTCAGCTTCCACCCGAAATGAGTTGAATTCACAGCGTCGCCCGCTATCGTTGCCCCATGCGCGCGCTTTCGATTTTGCTGCTCACGCTCGGTCTTTTCGTCACGGCTCACGCCGCGGAAGTCACCGGCCGCGTGCTCAAAGTGCTGCCCCTCCTGGTGGACCAGAAAGGCCGCACCGCGCTGTCGCCGAGCTTGTTCGACCGCGATGCGTATCAGGTCCAGCTGCGGCTGCACACCAATCAGGTTTCCGCCATCCGTTACGACGTGCTCTGGTCCGCGAAAAATGCCGGTGAAACCAAATTTAAAATCCGGCTCGAACTGCGCGGCGTGGACACCTCCAATCTGCCCAAGCTGAAAACGCTCGAAACCACCGGCACGGCGGGCTTTTTCCGCCAATGGTCCCCGCTCACCCTCGACGGCGACGAGTATAAAAAATTCGGCGGCGTCACCGCCTGGCGCGCGACGCTGTGGGACGGCGAGCGGTTGCTGGGCGAGCAGAAATCGTTTTTGTGGTGAGGCCTTGGCCGCATGACTTCCCTGTCCATCATCTGCACTTGCGGCCAGAAATACACCTGTGAAGTCCAGCCGCACGCCGAACACCCCCTGCCCGTCGCCTGTCCGGCCTGCCAGCGCGATGGCACGGCGGCGGTAAACCAGTTTCTCGCCAGCATCCGCCACCGGCCGTTGCCCGTCAAAATTATCTGCGCCTGCGGCCAGAAATATTCCTTTGAAGTCCGCCCCGTTAATGGCCGGCTGCCCGCGCCTGTCGCCTGCCCCATCTGCCAGCGCGATGGCACCGACGAAGCCAACCGGATCATTTCCATGCTGCTGGCCGCCGATCCGCGCACGCTCCCGCCGCCCAGCGTCAATGCGGTGTTGCACTCCGTCCAGGCCACCCTCGCGCCGCACCTCGTAGACGCGCTCAAGTCCGCCGTCGTGCAGGAACTCGCCACGCAGCGCCGCGAACTCCTCGCCGCCCAGCAGACCGCCGCCGCCGAGCTCACCGAACTCGCGCACCGCCTCGAAGCCGTGCAGACGCCGCTGCTCGAACGCCTGCGCGCCTATGAACAACGGGTTTCCGAATTGGAAAAAGACCTCGCCGACCAGTCGAAGGAAAACCGCGAGTTGCTTAAACTGAAAATTGACCTGCTCCGCGAAAAGATCGAGACCGAGCGCAGCGCCAGCCGCATCGTGAATTTCAACTGACCTTCGCCCCGGATTTTTTCTCCTGCGCCAGCAGCGCGCGTTCGTAGCAATCCAGGGCCTCATCGTAGCGCCGCAGCCGGTTCAGCAGGCCGCCCTTGTGCAGATGGGCGATGGCCAGCGTGCCGTCCGCCGCGATCGCGCGGTCGCAAGTCGCCAGCGCCTCGTCGTTACGGCCGAGCTTTTCCAGCACTACGGCCTTCTTGACCAGAGCCTCCGCGTGCGTCGGCTGCGTCGCGAGCAGTTTTTCCACTGCCTCCAGCGCCGGTTGCGGCTGGCTCGCGTCCAGATATTTCTGAACCTCCGCCAGCGGATCCGCCGGCGCGCTGGTGAGGGTTTTGGTCGCCGTGACTTCCGGCAAAAACTTCTGGCCGCTCTCCAGTTCATGGATGCGCTTCTCCAATTGCCCCACCACATCCAGCAGCCGCGCGTTGGAATTTTCCACCGTCGCGCGGCCCGGCGCAGCGAGCTGATGCACCGCGCTGGCGTTGGCGATGACCTCGTGCTGGCGCGAGGAAATCTCCGCCAGCTGCGTGAATGCGCGCCACTGGAAATAAACCATCAGCAGCATGATGCCCAAACCCGCCAGCCCGAACGCCCCTGCCAGGAACAGCGTCAACTGCTGCGTCTTGCGCGCCGCTTCCGCGTCCGTGACGCGCTGCGCCGCGACGGATTGTTCGAGCGATTGCAGGCGCAGCGCCAGCGCGTCGGCATTGCTCTTGGCGACGTCGAGGGCAGCCAGCCGGCTCTGCTCGATCGCAAGCTGCGCGGCGTGGATCTGCTCCTGGATCTGGAGATAATTATTGGAGACGTCATCGCGCGTGACGCTGGGGACGACGTTGGTGTCTTCCGCAAAAACAGGAAGCGCCAGCAGCAGGCCGGCGACGAGCGTTAAAGATTTCCAAGGCAAATTCATACCAGAGGAAAACAGCGTGGCAGTTGGCAAATCGAAGTCAAGTTTCCGGCGGCAGGAGTTATTCGCAGTTCAATCCTTCTTCAGATCAAACTCCAGCCGCGTGCGCGAGCCGGTCTGGACGTTGCGGATTTCCATCTCCTGCAATTCCCACTGGCCGTTGACCTTCTTGAACGACTTCGGCTCGAACACTTTCAACAATTTGCCCGCCGCGTCGTAGGCCTCGGCCTCCAGAATGCCGCCGCTCTCCTTGTCAATCCACGATAGCACGCGCGAGTAACCGTTCGTGGCCGGATTCGGATGGATGCTTTCCAGTAGCGTGTATTCGCGACCGCGTTTCAGGTTCGTCGGCTTCGGCAAAATCTTCTGCGCCGACCAGTGGAGAAATTCAAGGCCAAGGTCGCATTGCCAAAAGTCTGATTGGGCAAAAGGAATCAGATGTTCTCGCATCAATTCTTTATTCGCTAATCCAGGCCCTATGCTTTGGAAACTGTATCCGTTTGGAGTCCCAAGCGGGGTGTCTCTTAACCCGATAATATAATGCCTTGGATTGCCAACGCCGTCAGGAAAGCCATTTTCAGATTTCTGTGTTTCTAAACCAGGAAAATCACCTTCCAGCGGTTGACTTTGAAATTGATTTTGAAAAGTAAAGTGGGTGACAGTTAATGTTTCTGTGGCGTTTGTGTAAAGCGCCTTGTAAATGCTTTTCCAATTATCGGCTGCGACCAAAATTTCGCACCTGACCGGTATTTCCGAGGTGTGTCCTGTGGCATTGCGGATTTTCAAAACACCTGTCTGACTTAACCCTTCGGCTGGACGTTGCTCAAGAAGTTGCAAAACAAGTTTCCGCCCTTGAATAAATGCTTCGACAGAATCATTCGTCGTCTCCGCCCTCGCACCCATGGCCAGCAATAAAATCACCATGGCCAGCCCGCCGGCGGCGGGGCGAAAATCAGTCCAGAACTTCATGCGGCAACGCTAGGTCGCCCGCCCCAGCCTGTCCAGCAGTGATTTTGCCCCCCACGGCCAGGTCGTTGCCCCCCACCCCACTTTGGGTCCGGACTGCCGCCGCCGGCATCCAGCATGTCCAAAATTTGTGAATATGGGCTTCCGTCGCTTTGACTCCGGCAAAAACGTTTTTTGCGTTTGAGCAATAGAGTAGACCCTTTTGATAGCTTTTTGACCTTTTGGCGGGGTTGGACGAACCTCGTGATGCCATTAGGGATGGATAATGGGCGGCGGATGGCCGCTGTCGGGTCGTTTCTTGGTGACGCGGGACGGCCAACGCCCCGGTCGGCACGCGGGGTTACTTCAGGTTTTTCCGCACGGTGTCGGCGATCTGAATGAATGCCTGGCCCGCCGGATGGTTCGGGGTGGATACCACAATGGGCAGGCCGCGGTCGCCGCCTTCGCGGATAGCGGTGAAGAGGGGGATTTCGCCGAGAAAGGGAACGTTTTGCCGCGCCGCCTCTTCCTGGCCGCCGCCGTGGCCGAAGATTTCCACGCGGTCGCCGTTCGGCGCGGTGAAGTAGCTCATGTTTTCCACGATGCCGAGGATCGGCACATTCACCTTATTGAACATGGCAATGCCCTTGCGCACGACGCCGAGCGACGCCTCCTGCGGCGTGCTGATGATGACGCCGCCGTCGAGGGGCACCGTCTGGCAGAGCGAGAGCTGGGCGTCGCCGGTGCCGGGCGGCAAATCCACTAGCAGGAAGTCCAGGTCGCCCCATTCGACGGCGAGCAGGAATTGATTAATGGTCTTCGTGATCATGGGTCCGCGCCAGATGACGGGCTGGTCGTCCGTGAGCAGCAGGCCGATGCTCATCACTTTCACGCCGTGGTTGGACGGCGGCACGAGGCGCTCAGCCGCGTTGACGGTCGGCCGCTCGTGGACCCCCATCATGAGCGGGATGCTGGGGCCGTAAATATCGCAATCCAGCAGGCCGACTTTCGCGCCGAGATGTTGGAGCGCGCAGGCGAGGTTCACGGAGCAGGTGGACTTGCCCACGCCGCCCTTGCCGCTGGCAATGGCGATGATGCGTTTCACGCCGGGAACGGCGGTCTGGTTGGTGAAGGTTTTGCCCGTGGCGGCCTGGCCGGCGGTGGGTTGACGCACGTCCACGTGGACATGGCTGACGCCGGGTAGTCTTTTGAGCACGCCCTCGGCTTCGGCCTTGATCTGCAGGGCGGCTTCGGGATTCGGCGAGGTCAATTGCATGACCACGCTCACCGCGCCGTTGGCGGCGGAGATTTCTTTGACGAGGCCGAAGGAAACAATGTCGCGCGAGTAGCCGGGATATTTCACCGCGGCCAGGGCGTTCTTGATGTCGTCTTGCGAAAGCATGGCGGACAGGTTGCCAGCGACGCGGACGAAGGCAAGTGGTTCCTATTCGAAGATGCTCAATTCGCGGTTGGCCTTGCGGAGTTTGCCGGTCAGATCGAGGCAAAGGCGCTGCAGGATTTTGATTTTGAGCTCCGGATGGTTTTTCCCGAGTTCATTAAAATCGGCCAACGCCAGCATGTCGCACTCCACCTCCGTGTCGGCGACGATGTTGGCGGAACGCGGCGCGCCGTCGAGAAACGCCATTTCACCGAACGCCATGCCCGGGGAGAACGTGGCGAGGCGATGGCGCTCCTCGCCGGGCAGCAGCACGCTGACGTGGCCGCGCGTGAGGAAGAACATTTCCGTGGCGGCGTCGCCGGCGCTGATGATGAACTGGCCGGCCTTGAAATTTTTCGGGTGCAGCAGCGGCTGAAGGATCTTCAGCTCGGCGGCGGACAAATCCCGGAGCAATTCGTAGTCGGCGGGCTTCGCCTTGTAATTCGGCGCGTGGGCATACCGGGTGTTTTCCAGCAGGGTTTCCTCGCACCATTCCAGCGCCAGATCGTTGCTGGGATAGGTGACAAACAAATCCGCGAACTGCCCGGCGAGCTTTTTCTTCATCATGCGGCGCAGCAGGGGCAGATGTTCACCGTGCGTGAAGATCACGGTTTTTTCGGCGGCGTGCAGTTTGTTGACGAGCGAATGCAGCAGATGCCCGGCGCTCTCGTTCAAGCTGAGGACGCGCTTCAGGTCGAGGATAAGAAACTGGATGGCCTCCGCCTGGTCCAGCACATCGCGCACGACCGTTTCGGTGGTGGCGAAGGCGAGATGGCCCTGCAATTGATAGACGTGGATCACCTTGGCCAGTTCGCGCAGCGCCTGGCCTTCCTCGGCGGTGCGCACGTGGGTGGAGTTGAATTTGGCACCGGTGAACTTGGCGCGGATGGTGGATCTGCCAACGACCGGACGATTGAACAAGTGCAGGTCGAGGTGGCGCGACAATTCCTTGCAAACGGCGATGCCGCGCACGCTATTGCCGTGCGCATCCAGCTTCGGCGAAAAAACGCCGATGCCAATCTGCCCCGGCAACACTGCCAGCACGCCGCCGGCGACGCCGCTCTTCGCGGGAATGCCGACGTGATAAAGCCACTCGCCCGCGTAGTCATACATGCCGCAGGTGCCCATCACGCTCAATACGCTCTCCACATACTCGGCACGCAAAGCTTGTTTGCCGGTGAGCGGATTGACGCCGCGATTCGCCAGCGTCGCGGCCATGACGCCGAGGTCGCGGCAATTGACGGAGATGGAACATTGCTTGAAATAAATTTCGGTCGTCGGCGCGGGGTCGCCGGTAAGCTTGTCAAAATTGCGCAGCATGTGCCCGATGGCACGATTGCGATGGCCGGTCTCGCTTTCGGATTGATACACTTTTTCGTCCAGTCCCAATTCCCGGCCGGCATAAAGCGAGAAGGTTTCCAGAATGCGCTTGAACCGCGACGCCGGCGTTTTGCCCGCAATCAAGCCCGCCGTGGCAATGGCGCCGGCATTGATCATCGGATTGCGCGGACGGCCCGTGCCGGGATCAAGACTGATGGAGTTGAATGCGTCACCCGTCGGTTCCACGCCCACCCGGTCCAGCGTCACGTCGCGGCCGTTGTCCTCAAGGGCGAGACCATACACGAAGGGCTTGGAGATGGATTGAATGGTGAATTCCTGCCGCGTGTTACCGACCTCATAAACCGAGCCGTTCGCGGTGACGAGACAGATGCCGAACCAATCAGGATTCGCCTTCGCCAGTTCGGGAATGTAAGTCGCCACGTGGCCGTCTTTATCCCCGGCATATTTCCGGTGGATTTCTTGCAGGAATTCCTCGATCGGTGAAACGAATTGGGGCACGGACTGGTTTTTCATAGTGTTTTTAACGGGCTCCTTGGCTGCGGTCTGATTACCGACAACTTTGCGCAAGATGAACTTTCACGGCAAATCCGTCAAGCCGCCAATCATCGCCGGCCAGGCGCATAAACCACCATTTTATTGCCGAGGTTTTCAATTGCGCAACGGGCGCAAACATGGGAGATTGTCCGCCTAATTTATAATTAGAATGATTCTAAATATGACGCCGAACGCAAATAACGGAACGGAACTGCTGGTCGCCAAGTTTTCGCAGGTGGAAAATTCCGCGCAGCCCCAATGGCTGCTGCCCGTGCGGAAGGCCGGCCTCGCCAGCTTTGCCGAGCAGGGCTTCCCGAAATTGACCGACGAAGACTGGCGCTTCACCAATGTGGCCCCGATTGCCAAGCTGCCCTTCACCCTCGCCGGCCAAGGCTCCGTCAACGGCGCCGAGACCAAAGCGCTCGATGGATCCGTCTTTGCCGCCCTGCCCGGCCATCGCCTGGTGTTCGTGAACGGCTTTTTCTCCGCGAAACTTTCCCGCATCAAGCCCGTGACGGGCGGCGTCCGGATTGAGAATCTTTCCGCCGCGCTGGCCCGGGACGCCGCGGCCATCGAGCAACATCTCGGCAAATACGCCCACACGGCGGGCAATTCCTTCGCCGCGATGAATCAGGCGCTCTTTGCCGACGGCGCGTTCATCTTCGTGCCCAAGGGCGTCGCGGTCGCCGAACCCGTGCAGTTGATTTACATTTCATCCGCCAAGCAAAGCGGCGAGACCATCCTTCCCCGCAACCTCGTCATCGCCGAAGCGGGCAGCCAACTGACCGTGGTCGAGAGCTACATCAGCACCACCGACGTCGCCTATTTTACCAATGCCGTGACCGAAATTATCGCTGGCGACCATGCCTCGGTTGAACACGTCAAGGTGCAGGATGAAGCCGCAACGGCCTATCACATCGCCACCATCGCGGGCGAATTCGGCCGCGCGAGCAATGTCAGCGTCCATTCGTTTGCGCTCGGCGCCAAGCTCTCGCGGAACAACATCCGCACCAAGCTCGCGGGCGAAGGTCTGGAGTGCATCCTGAACGGGCTGTATCTCACCAAGGGCGAGCAGCTCGCCGACCATCACATGATTGTCGAGCATGCCCAGCCGCATTGCGCGAGCCACGAGTATTTCAACGGCATCCTGGACGATAAATCCAAGGGCGTGTTTCACGGCCGGATTTATGTCCATCCCATCGCCCAGAAAACCGACGCGAAGCAGACGAACAAAAACCTGCTGCTCTCCGACGACGCCTGCGCGGACACGAAGCCGCAGTTGGAGATTTACGCCGACGACGTGAAATGCACGCACGGCGCGACCATCGGGCAGTTGAATGATGAAAGCATATTTTATCTCCGCTCGCGCGGCATCGGCACGGACATGGCGCGGCAGATGTTGATTCATGCCTTTGCCGGTGAGATCATTGAGCGCATCCAATGCGAGCCGGCCCGCGAAGTCATTGACAAGCTGGTGTGGGACCGCCTCGAGGCGCATCCGCATCTGTTGGGAAAGTAATAATGTTCGACGACATCAACGACCTTTATCAGCAGGTCATTCTTGATCACTGCAAGAAGCCGCGCAATTTCCATGAGATGCCGCAGTGCTCCTGCTCCGCGCAGGGGTTCAACCCGCTCTGCGGCGATAATTTAAAGCTCTTTCTCACGCTCGACGGCGACATCATCAAAGACGCGAGCTTCGTCGGCTCCGGCTGCTGCATTTCCAAGGCGTCCGCCTCGTTGCTGACGGAAAACGTCAAGGGCAAGACCCGCGCGGACGCGGAAAAGATGTTCGAACGCGTCCGCGAACTCGTCACCACCGGCAAGGCCGACGGCGATGTCGGCAAACTCGCGGTCTTTGCGGGGGTTTACAAATATCCCGCCCGCGTGAAGTGCGCCATCCTCGCGTGGCACGCGCTCATCGGCGCGCTCAAGGGCGAAGGCCAGCCCGTCAGCACCGAAAACGAGCAGACCTGATTTGATTTTGGCCGGCACAACAGCGAAGATGATTCTATTATGAGTTCCGAAGCAAAGATCTTGACCCGCGACGTGGAAGCTTCCGTCGTGCCCATCGGCACGAAGGTCACGCTCCAGCAGGGTGAGACCGCCCATATCACGCAATCCCTCGGCGGCACTTACACCGTCGTCGTCAACGGCAACATGTTCCGCATCGAAGCCAAGGACGCCGACGCGCTCGGCCTCGAAGCGCCCGTGGCCGCCGCGCCCGTGGCCGCCACCGGCCCGGTGACGCAGGAACAATTGGAGAAAAAAGTCTGGGAAGCCCTGAAGACCTGCTACGACCCCGAGATTCCCGTCAACATCGTGGACCTCGGCCTGATTTACGACTGCCACCTCACCCCCATCGGCGCGGACAACTTCAAGGCCGACGTGAAGATGACGCTGACCGCGCCCGGCTGCGGCATGGGGCCCGTCCTCGCGCAGGACGTGCAGAACAAACTGGTCTCCCTGGAGCCGATTGACGAGGCGAACGTCGAACTCGTCTGGGATCCGCCGTGGAACCAGAGCATGATGACCGAGGCGGCCAAGTTGCAACTGGGACTTTTATAATCCGCCGATTTCGCCGATTAACTCAGATGAGTTCTTGTTTTTAATCTGCGTCCGTCTGCGTAATCTGCGGAAAAACTCCGATGAATAATACTGTTGATTGGTCCGCGCTGCGGCAGGATTTCCCGATCCTCCACCAGAATGTCCACGGCAAACCGCTGGTGTATCTCGACAATGCCGCGACCTCGCAGAAGCCCCGCAGCGTGATTGACGCGCTCGTCCATTATTACGAGCACGACAACGCGAACGTCCACCGCGGCATCCATGAATTGAGCAACCGCTCCACGATCGCCTTCGAAGCCGCCCGGACCCGCGCCGCGAAATTCATCAATGCCCGGTCCGCCGACGAGATCATCTTCACGCGCGGCACGACCGAGGGCATCAACCTCGTGGCCGCCACCTGGGGTGCCAAGAATTTGAAGGCCGGCGACGTGATCCTGCTCACCGAACTCGAGCATCACAGCAATCTCGTCCCGTGGCAGATGCTCGCCCAGCGCACCGGCGCGAAGATCGCCTACCTTCCCGTCACCGGCGACGAAGGCATTCTCGATTTAAGCAATCTGGATGCGCTCCTCAGCTCGTCGGTGAAAATACTTTCGCTGGTGCACATCTCGAACTCCATGGGCACCGTCAATCCCGTGGAGGAACTCTGCGCCCGCGCGCGGCAACGCGGCATTGTCACGCTGGTGGACGGCGCGCAAAGCGCGGGGCACCTGCCCGTTGACGTGCAGGCCATCGGCTGCGACTTCTTTGCCTTCTCCGGTCACAAGATTTGCGGGCCGACCGGCATCGGTGTGCTCTGGGGCCGGCAGGAAATCCTCGACGCCATGCCCCCCTATCAAGGCGGCGGCGAAATGATCTTGTCCGTCGGCTATCAAAAGACGGAATACAAACACGCCCCGCACCGCTTCGAAGCGGGCACGCCCGACATCTCCGGGCCCATCGGCTTGCACGCGGCGATGGATTACCTCGACGCCATCGGCCGCGCCAATATCTGGCGGCACGACCAGGAACTCGCGCAGTATGCGGTGGAAAAACTCAGTTCCTTGAAGAACATCCGGCTGTTCGGCCCCAGGACCAACCGCGCCGGCCTGGTCAGCTTTCTGCTCAAGGACGTCCATGCGCACGATGTCGTGACGCTCGCCGATCAAGGCGGCGTGGCCTTGCGGGGCGGCCATCATTGCACGCAGCCTTTGATGCACAAACTCGGGGTGGAATCCACCGCCCGGGCGAGCTTCTATTTTTACAACACGAACAGCGAAGTGGACGCCTTCATCGAAGTCATCAAAGAGATTCAGAAGTTCTTCGCCGCGTAAGTTCACGGCGGCGGCAACGCCGAACTTAAATCGCGCGGCACGTAATCATGTCGCTCCATTCGCTAAAATCGTGGAGGCCGCCCGCCGCCCGCACGCGGAGGTAATATAACTTGCCGGGCACGAGGTTTTTCACCAGCGCCTTGCGCGTCCGGGTGGAGGTGCCGGCGGCAAACCAGTTCACCCCGTCCTCGCTGGCCTCAAATTCATAATATCGGGCGTTGCGCACCCCCTTGAACGTCAGCCGGAGCGTCGTGGTCTCCGCGTAGGCATGGGAAAGGATGCTCGGCACGTCCAGCGCGGTGCGCACATGCGTCGTGCGCATCAGCGAGAAGCCGGTGGAGAGCATCACGGCGCCATTCTGGCCGCCCTGGTCCTCGGTATGTTTGGCCAGCAGACGCAAGGCGAGCAGCAACTCGTGGCGCGCGGCGCGTTTGGCGAGCGTGGCCAACGGGCCCCCGCTTATTCGCGCGGCCAAGGCACTGCGATACGTATCATGCAAGGCGGTCAGGGCGGCAGGGCTGACCGGTGGATTCGGAAAAGCGGGATTATTCGTGAAACCGTCGGCGATACTCAGGGCAAAGGGAGCCAGAGGCGCATCCCGCATGCGCCGAAAACTTAAGCTGATCCGCAATGGTCTCATGATGCTGCCTTTCTGACCGGCGCGGCTGCCCAATGCCGCCGCCGCCCGGTGCTTGGATACCTTTTATCGGCTCAATTCTTTTTCTATCTGCTCACCTTTTGCCCCGCGTTGCGAGTCTAAAACACAACTTCGGCTAGTTTTTAGGTTTATTTCTGCAAAAAAGTAATTTTGCTGCAAAGCCTTGGCTTCAAGCTTTGCGGCTTTGTCATTTGGCTGCACAACATTATACCATAACCGCAGAACATTGCTTTTATACTCTAAAGCATTGAGGCGATGCTGTTCGTCATCATCATCATGTCGCAAAACTTTAATGTTTTGCTCTGGGACAACATGGTTTTGCTTTGGAACTAAGCATTGATGTCCTGCAGCTTTAGCCTGATGCCGCAAAGCTTTACGCTCAATCGAATCCAATAAATCCTGAAATCATTCGAATAAATGCCATAAATCGTCAATAAAATGGCTGATTTACGCAAGTTACCCCTGCTCTGCCCAGGGAATTTCCGCCATTTGGCATTGGCCACGCGGCATGGATGAGTTTTGACGCTGGGTTGAGGATTTTCGCGACAGATCAGCGTGTGTTCAGAGCGGCATCGGCGGTCAACAAAACGTTGAAATGGAATTAACGCCGGTTCTTTGGCGTGCTTATCGCCGCAGCGGCCTTTCTCACGGCAAGCCATCGCCAGAATGGGGTATAGACGCCAACAGACTGGTAGGATAATTTGAACTCAAACCTAGATTCAACTGCAACGATATGAATTCGCAACCTGTTTCCTCCCCTTCCGCGCGCCGGAATGGTTTCACCCTGATTGAATTGCTCGTGGTCATCGCCATCATCGCGATTCTCGCGGCCATGCTGTTGCCCGCCCTGTCCGCCGCCAAGAAGAAGGCGCAGCAATCCATGTGCATCAACAACGTCAAGCAATTGGGTCTGGGCATGCTTATCTATTTAGGGGACAGCACCGACGTCTATGCGGGCGCGGCCTCGGCCAACACGTATGGTCCGCATCTGGAAGACTGGATCTACTGGCGCGGCGGGGCTTTCACGCCGACGGTCAACGGCATTTTGATGACGTTGGACAAAAGTCCGCTCATCAAGCTGCTCGGCACCGGCACCTCCACGAATATTTTCCGCTGCCCGATGGACAAGGACGATGCCGACCGCACCAAGTATGCCCAAGCGGGGGACGGTCCGTATAATTACAGCTATGAATTCACCAGCTACAACATCAACAACGGGCAGAATCTGGGCTTCACCACCATCATTGACCTGACCGGGAAAGCGTATCAGTTCAAATCCACGCAAGTGGTCAATCCCACCGGCAAGATGATGTGCGTGGAACCCGTGGCTTCGGCCAACATAAACGATGCTCCGGCCATTGATTTGCCGCCGGTGAAAGCAACCCCCTGGGTGGCTCAATGCGGGCGCTGGCAGCCGTTCAACGCTTCTCCCTATACGACGCCCATCAACTATTTGACCATCCGCCACAGCAAGAAAAGCGATGCCGTGTTTGCCGACGGCCATGTCGAGGCGGTCGGGCAGGACAAGGCCACGGACCAACAATATTCCAATCCGCTCTACTGATGGCTAGACATTGAACTTGAACAATAGCACGTCGCCGTCTTTCACGACGTATTCCTTGCCTTCCATGCGGTAGAGACCTTTCTCCCGCGCGGCGGCAACGGAGCCCAGTTTAACCAAATCATCATAGCCCACGGTCTCGGCCTTGATGAATCCGCGTTCGAAGTCGGAATGGATGACGCCGGCAGCCTTCGGCGCAGTGTCGCCATTGTGAATCGTCCAGGCCCTGACCTCTTTTTCGCCGGCGGTGAAGTAGGTGCGCAGGCCGAGGAGATGATACGTCGCCCGGATGAGCGCGCCCACGCCGGATTCGTTCACGCCCAGCTCCTTGAGAAACTCCTTCGCCTCGGCATCGGACAGATCAATCAAATCGCTCTCAATCTGCGCGCTGATGACGACGGCTTCGCAGGCGAAATGGTGCGCGGTGTATTCGCGAACCTTGAGGACAAAGGGATTTTTGTCGGCGGTGGCCAGGTCGCTTTCCTTCACGTTGCAGGCGAAGATGGTCGGCTTGTCGGTCATGAGCCAGAACAGGCGGGAGACGGCCTTCTCCTCCGGGGTGAGCTCCAGCGTGAGCGCGGGCTTGCCGGCATTGAGGTGCGGCTCGATCTTCTTCAGCACGGCTTCCTGCGCCAGCGCTTCCTTGTCGCCGCGCTTGGCGTCCTTGGCAACGCTCGCGAGGCGCTTCTGCACGGCTTCGAGGTCGGACAGGACGAGTTCGGTGGTGATGACTTCGATGTCGCGCACGGGATCCACGGTGCCGGCGACGTGATGGATGTCGGCATCCTCAAAACAGCGGACGACCTGCACGATCGCATCGACTTCGCGGATGTGCGTGAGGAATTTGTTGCCCAGCCCTTCGCCCTGGGACGCGCCCTTGACGAGGCCGGCGATGTCCACGAATTCAACCGCGGCGGGAATGACGACGCCGGTCTTGGCAATCCTCTGGAGGACGTAAAGCCGCTCGTCTGGAACGGTGACGATGCCGACATTCGGGTCGATGGTGCAGAAGGGATAGTTCGCGGCCTCGGCTTTGCGCGTGCGCGTGACGGCGTTGAACAGGGTTGATTTGCCCACGTTGGGGAGTCCGACGATTCCAGCTTTAAGCATAATAAATTATTGGTTGGTCTGAACCGGCGCCGCGCCTTGTTGGACGGGGGGATGATGCCGGCTTTGTTTGGCGAGGTGATACGCGATGTTCGTGCCGTGGATCAGGCCGAAAATGATGAGGCAGATGCCGGAGAAATGCTGCAGCCGCAGGAGGGTCTTCTCGCTGAAGCGCCCGTGCCCGCGCGACACGCCGAAACTCAGCGCCACAAACCAGGTGTTCGTGCCCAACGCCACGCCGCCGACGCACGCGGCCTTGGCGGCGAAGGAATCCGCATCCACCCATTCGCGGGCCATGAGGTTCGCCGCGAGCACAATCCAGAACAGCAGCACGCCGAGGTTGCCCATCACCCGGACAAAGCCGGTCATAAACGCGGAATGCGGGTGGAATTTCTGCTCGATGCGCGTCTCGAGCTTATCCGAGGCGGCATCGAGCTTGGTGGGGACGTTGATGGTCTTGGCCAGCAGGAATTTGAAACCGATGAACAGGATGAATACGAAGCTGAACACCTGCATGAACGCCTTGACGATGCCATGATCCAACACGGCGGAAAAACCCGTGAAAGAAAACGCGCAGTAAATCGTCTCCATCGCCGACGCGCCGATACCGATGAGCAGCGCCCAGAGAAAGCCGCGCTGCGCGCCTTCATTGAGGATGGTGAGGTTGACCGGGCCGACGGGGATCGAGGAGAAGATCAGCCCGCAAAAAAAGCCCGCCAGCGCCGCCAGCAAAATGGGATGCGACTCGGCCATTTAGCTTCCCGCCTCCACCTCGTCCTCATCCTCCTCGATTTCCTTGCGCCAGGCGCGGGAAATATGCGGGCGGACAAAGCCGTATACCAGATAGCCGGTGAAGAACAGCGGCAGGACATAATACAAAATCTTTTCGCGCAAGATGACCAGACAGCCGACGAACAGGGCCGCAATGACCACCTTCAGGAATGTCGTGGAGGAACGGATGCCCAGCGACTTGAAGCTCGGATACCGCACTTCGCTCACCATCATGGCCGAGAGAAACACCAGCACCACCGGCAGCAGATAACCCCAGTGACCGAGATCCCGCTCCTTTTCATTCAGCTTGATGATGAACAATGTCAGCGACGCCACCAAGCCGGCGGCGGAGGGGATGGGAAAGCCGAGAAAATCCTTGCCCGCACCGGGTAGATTCATCGCCGAGAGACAATTGAATCGCGCCAAGCGGAAGGCGCCGCAGATGAGATAGATGGAGGCAATGAACCAGCCGAGTTCAGCATAATCATCGGGCAAGGCATTGTGCAGCACCACGCGGTGCACGAGGAACGCCGGGGCGACACCGAAGGAAATCAGGTCCGCCATCGAATCGAACTCGCGGCCGAACGGGCTTTCGTGTCCGCCCATGCGCGCGACGCGGCCGTCAAACAAATCGAAGATGCACGCGAGCAGAATACAGGCGAGCGCGAATTTGATGGGCATCCAATTGACGTGGCCGTCAATATTCGGCGTGAGATTGGCTTCGACAATCTGCGTCAGCGCCACGAAACCGCAGAACAGGTTGCCCGCCGTCAGGAGGTTCGGCAGGAAATAAATTTTCAGCTTCGTCGGTTCAGCCGAATTGCCGGGCGGAGTTGAAGGAATGGCAGCCATGATTTATTCAAACGCGGCCAGCACAGTCAAGCCGCCGACCACCCGATCGCCGAGCTGGACCTTGACCTTCGCGTTTTTGGGCAGATAAACATCCACGCGCGAGCCGAACTGGATCAGACTGATACGCTCGCCGCGCAGGACGGGATCGTTCTGCGCCACAAAGGGCACGATGCGCCGCGCGATAAGACCGGCGATGAGGCGCAAGCCAACCTTGGTTTCGCGCGGGTCCACGGACTCGATGCCGATCAGGACATTCTCATTGAACTGTGCGCAGTCGGCGCGCATGGCATTAAGATACTGGCCGGGCTTGTGTTTGAAGAAAGCGATGCGGCCCGTGACCGGCGCGTTCTGGACATGCACGTCAAAGACCGAGAGGAAAATGGAGATGCGCTGGCATTCGCCGCCCATGAAGTCGGGTTCGGTGGTGATGTCAATCGTATCCACTTTGCCGTGGCCGGGCGCGATGACAAGGCCCGGCCCGGTGGGCGGCAGCGGGTCTGGATCGCGGAAGAAGTAAAACGTAAAGAGGACGAACAGCACCCACAAAACGCCGAGGGTCACGGCTTGGGTGACAATGAACGTGCCGATGTGCGCGGCCAGCCAGGCGACCACCAGCAGCAGCAACACGCCGGCGCCGGACAGGGCAATCAGTTTCATCGCGGCGGCGGAGGCTTTTCCAGAGTGTTTCACCTGCCTAAAATAAAATTTTCCGGCGCCACTTGCAATTCACCATTTTCGGTGCAACTTGGTTCCCGTCGCAAAGAAAGGCGACGTGCACATCAAAATCAAAATAAAATTATGTCACTCCATACACCTGACCTGACGAAATTCCCGCCGCGCAGCCCGCGCGTGCGGCTCGGCGGCTATGCCATTTTACCGCGCATGCTGGACAAGGGCCGCGCCACGCTGGCCGGCAAGAACGGCGAATATCACTATGCCTGCCCGCTCGACCAGCAGTTTCTGGAATTTGCCGGCATTGATCCGGAAGCGCTGAAGCAAGAATTGACCAAGAGCGACACCGAAGTGCTCGCCTGGATCGAGGCGCACGCCAAACACAAGCGCACCGGGCCGGAAATCGCCACGTGGACGCAGTGGCAGGAAAACCGCGCACCGAACAATCCCGACGGCCGCGACTATTTCAACGGCATCCATAAAGCCGTCGCTCCCGCGCGCACGGACATCTCAACGTGGTTCGACGTGCTGGACGCGGACGACTTTGCAAGCTACGGCGGCAAGGCATAAAAACACATAGCCTAAAAATCAAAAGGCACGAAGCTTGAAGCTTCGTGCCTTTACTATATCGATTAACTGAACTCGGTTAGCTCGCAGGCGCTTCCGTTTTCCACGCCGCTATGTTTTCGATGCGGTGGCGGCGCTTGCTGCCGTGCAGTTCAAATTCCACTTCGTCGCCGACCTTGCGATTGACCAGTGCCATCGCCACCGGCGTGAGGTAGCTGATGACGCCGGCGTCGGGATCGGAATCCCACGCGCCGAGAATCGTGAAGGTCTCGGCTTGGTTGGTCGCCAGGTCGGTGACCACCACAATGGTGCCCGGCCCGACAACATCCGTCTTGGCGTTGATGAAGTCCTGGCCGCGCGCGCGGTTGAGCGCGGCTTCGAGGTCTTCCTTCTGGCGCATGAGAATCTTCTGCATCTCCTTCGCGGCCTTGTATTCATGGTTCTCGCGCAAGTCACCGTAACTGCGGGCGATGGCGATTTCCTTGGAGTTCGCCGGAATTTTCTTCTCGACGATTTCCTGATATTCCGCGCGGCGGCGTTCGAGGCTGGTCCACGATACGAGCAAGCCGGCTTCCTGCTTGGTCTGTTCGCCGCTGACGAGCGACTGCACGGCGGGGTGCGCCTTGACGAGCCGCGCCAGCAGTGAACGCTTGTCCATGTCGTCAAACACGGGCGACAATTTCAATGCGCGGGTCAAATCCTTGACCACTTCGATGTCCGCCGTGGACGTGAGTTCCACGATCAGCGCCTGATCTTCGAGGATGAAATCGCGCAGGCGGTTCGAGCGACGCTCCTGAAACTGGTCGCGCTCCATCGCGGTAAGCATGGCGCGGAACACTTCCGGTCCGAGGATGTCCACAAAATCTTCCGTGCGCTCGCGACCGAACCAAAGCAGCAATTCGCTGCTGGCAGTGTGCTGGTTGATGAGCTTGGCCAGCGTCTCCTTGAGCAGGGCGAGTTTGCCGTCGTGGATGAGCACGCTGACAATTTCCTTCGCGAGTTTGGCAGACACAAAGTTCAGCGCGCTGCGAAACACTTCCACCCAACGTTCCGGATAGGCGGTCTTGAACGATTCCAAGGCGCGGTGATGCTTCGCCGCCGGAATGGCCTCAATCAGCGGACCGAACTTGATGCCCTCCTGCGCCCAGACCTGGGCGACGGAAAGCTCATCCGTGCCCGCCGGCAAACCGGCGGCCGCGCGCAGTTCGTCCCGCGCAAAGATGGCCTCCAGCGCCACCGCCGGTTGCGTGCGCTGGTGCGAGGCGATGTCCGGATTCAGCGCGGCAATGACTTCATTGGCGGTCGCCGCCTTGTCTTTCAAATCGGAAACCACTTTGAGAATCTCGGAAACCACGACGACCCGCGCCTTGAGTCCTTTCGCCTTGCGAAAGTCCGCGAGCAGGCGGTCTTGCAGCGAGGTTTCCTGCGCCTGATAAACCACCGGCTCGGTCTTCTTGATGGGCACGATGAAGTGGCCGTCCTTCTTCATTTCGCGCTTGGCGGTTTCCCACCATTTCTTCCAGTCGTCGGTGATGACGTCGGCAAGCACCGATTGAATCTGATCCGTCGTCGCCTTGCCGCCAAAACTGTTCAGGACGATCTTGATCAGGTCCAGGTGATGCGCCGCGAGATGACGGACGGCGTCGATATCCGTCGCCTTGCGGGCGAGAATGTGTTCCTTCGGCACGGGCTTGAGGGATTCCGCGGCGAAGCCCAGATCCATCGGATGTCCGGCCTTGCCCGGAAAATCAATCGTGAACCGCGCGAACACGGTGTCCACCGTCTTGATGCGGCCGAAGCCCCAGCTCCGGTGCGTGCAGCAGCCGGCTTCCGCCAGTTGCGCCAGCGCCGGCACGTGCTTGCCTTCAATTTTTCCTGCGGCTGCCAATTTCTCGAATTCTTCTTTCATAATAAATAAAATCGTATTTCTGTCGTCACCGATTCACTATGACTCCATTAAACGTGGTGAACGAACAAAATCCAAGACAAATTGCGGCGCGCGTTTTATCGCAACGCCTCACCAGTGGGGAATTTACGGAAAATCTCCTCGAAACCGCCCTTGCCACCGCGCGCCTTTCGCCCGCGGACCGAGGCCTGTGCCATGAGCTCGTCTGCGGCGTCGTGCGCTGGCAGGCCACGCTTGACCGGCTCATCGCGCGCAAGACGACGCCCGGGCGCGAACCGCGACCGGCGCTCATCAATCTCCTGCGGCTCGGCCTCTACCAGATATTCTGGCTCGACCGCATCCCGCCGCACGCCGCCGTTCACGAAACCGTTGAGCAGGCCAAGCGTTCGGGCTACGTCTCCCAGTCCGGCTTCATCAACGCCATCCTGCGCGCCTACCTGCGCGAGTTCGACGAGGTGAAGAAGATTCTCGCCGACATGAAAATCTCCCAGCCCGCGCTCGGCTGGTCGCATCCCGAATGGCTCGTGGAACGCTGGCGGAAAAACTTCGGCGAGGAGAACACGCGCGCCTTGCTCGAATGGAACAACACGCCGCCGAGAACCTTTGCCCGCGTCAATACGCTGAAAACCGATGCCGCCCAACTCATCGAACGCTGGCGCGAGGAATATGTGGAATATGATTTCTGCACGCGTGACTGGACCGGCGAGAACCTGGCCTTCGAGCTGAAGGCGCATCCGCCGCTCCATTCGCTCGGCAGTTTCCGCGCCGGCGGTTTTTACCTGCAAGACCCCAGCACACTGCTCGCCGGGCGCGAACTCGCAGCGCAACCGGGCGAAACCATTCTCGATCTCTGCGCCGCGCCCGGCGGCAAGACGACGTTCATCGCGCAGCAAATGAACAATGAAGGGAAAGTCATCGCGCACGACAGCTTTGCCGACCGCTTGAAATTGATCCGCGAAAACTGCACGCGCCTCGGCGTGACCTGCGCCACCGCCACCGCCACCTTCAATTTTCCGCCAGCCACCTTCGACCGCATCCTCGTGGACGCGCCCTGCTCCAACACCGGCGTCATGCGCCGCCGCGTGGATTTGCGCTGGCTTATCCAGCCGCCGGAAATCGAGCGCCTGCGCACGACACAACTGGTTTTGCTCAATCAGGCCGCAACCGTTTTGAAGCCCGACGGCGTCATCGTTTACAGCACCTGCAGCCTGGAGCCGGAGGAAAATTCCGGGTTAGTGAAACAATTTCTCGCCGCGAACGAGCACTTCAAACTGGACACTGAACGCCAGTTGCTACCATTTGCCGACCACGTGGATGGCGCGTATGTGGCGCGACTGAAGCATTCAGCCTGATTTTTTATGGAGCTTGATCTCGAAAATGAATATGCCGATCGCGCGTATCCAATCCTCGCCAGCCTCGTCACGCCGCGCCCCATCGCGCTGGTGACGACGATGAGCGCCGACGGCAGAGTGAACGCCGCGCCGTTCAGCTTCTTCAACCTGCTCGGCGCGAATCCGCCAATCTGCGCGTTCGCCCCCGGTGACCGCGAGGACGGCACGCCCAAGGACACCGCGCGCAATGTCCGCGCCACGCATGAGTTCGTCGTAAACCTCGTGGACGAAGCCATCGCCGAAGCCATGAACCAATGCGCCGCCGCGCTGCCGTTCGGCGAAAGCGAACTCACCCGCGCCGGCTTGCACGCCGCGCCATCGTCGTCCGTCAAACCGCCGCGCATCGCGGAATCGCCGGCCAGTCTGGAATGCGTCGAATGGGGCACACTACAGATCGGCGATAACCGCGTCGTCATCGGCCTCATCAAGCGCTTGCATTTGCGCGATGAATTATTTGATGTGGAGAAGAAACGCGTGCGCACGGAGAAGCTTTTGACGATTGGCCGTATGGCTTCGCCGCACTGGTATTGCAAAACGAACGACCGGTTTGAAATGATCCGCCCCGCTTGAACTATTACCACTGGTTCCAGAAATCTTCAAAGCTCTGCCGCTCGCGCACGCGAAGCAATCCTGTTTCGTCATGCCAGCAAACCGCCGCGTGGCCGTGCGAAAAGCGGGTTTCCCATGGCAGATGATACGCGCCGGCGTCAAGCCAGATGAGATGATCGCCAGCCTTTAACGAGCGCGGCAACGGAATCCGCGCCAGTTGGTCGAAGGCCATGCACGTCGGGCCGTGGACGACGGTGAGAATCTCTGTGCCGCGGCGCTCAGCCAGCGGCAGAAGCGCGTGCTGCTCCCACACTGACATCAGCGCATTCAGCGTGCGGCCGCCATCGCAGATGAGCTGACGCACGCCGCGCCGTTCCTTCACGTCGCGAATTTTCACCACCAGCACCCCGCTGCCGGCGCTGACGAAGCGCCCGTTCTCCAGCCAGAGTTCGCGCAGGCCGGGAAACAACTTCGCCGACTGGCGCAGCATTTGGGCGAATGAGCGCAGGCCAAATTCGCCGTCATAAACTTTGCCACCGCGCGTCAGCACCTGGCGCACGGGAACCCCGCCACCGAGGTCAAGGTGCAGCGGGCTGAACTTCGCCGCGCGGCAAATCTCCGCGACCTCGGCGATGGCGCGCTCGAAGGTCGCCACGGAAGAAACATTCGAACGCAGATGAAAATGCACCATCTCCAGGCGGGCTTTGGCACGCAACAGTTTTTTGAGGGCAATCACAGCTTCGTCCGGCGCGAAACCAAACTGCGTCGGGAACTGCGGGTTTTCCGGATCGAATTCTTCGCCGGTCAAAATACGAACGCCACAACGCCAGTTGAGTTGCTTGGCGAGGGGCAGCAAGGCGGCCAGTTCGGCGGGCGAATCGAAGTTCACCGACAATTCGCGTAGCTCAAACTGCGGCAGCCAGTGATGTTTGGCCGGACCGTTGACCAGGATATTTCCCGGCGCATAGCCTTCGGCAAGCGCCGCCCGCAATTCAAACTCGCTGACGACCTCAATGCCCCGCTCCTGCTCGCGCCACCAGCGGAGCAGTGGCGCGACCGGCTGGGTTTTGCACGAGAGCCAATGGCAAAAGGTGATTTTTGATTTATGATTTGCGATTGCCGATTGAAAACCGGCGTTTATTAGCGCGGTATTCAGTTCAGTAATGCGTTCCGCGATGGGCAACGCGGAGAACAAGTAGAGCGGCGTGGGCGTAGAAAGCGAAAGCGCCTCGCGAACGAGGCGCTTCCAGAATTGAATCGTTTCCGGTGCGTGGCCAAAATTGAGCGAACCTGGCGTCTTCATGTTGGCCAGTCCGGCTCGGACCGTTAACATATTCGTAATATATGGCATATAACCATTATTTAAAAACGGTTGCCATACGGTTGACTGCTTCCTCAATTTCGGGTATAATGGGGCACAATGAAAACTCCGAAGGCTCGGTTCAAGATTTTGCCCTTCACAAACCCGAGAACGGGCACGCCAAGCTGGCGGGTCACCGGCACCCGCCGCAACGGGGATCGCATCCGTGAAAACTTCGCCCGCGCCGAAGAGGCGCAGTATCGGTTCACCGAATTGGAGGGCGAATTTCATGCCGCCAATGGTGTCGCCGCTTTACGGGCGACGCGGCTAACGGATAATCAGGTGGGCGTCGCTGAGGCCGCTTTCAAGCGGCTGGAGCGGGATGAGGATTTAATCACGGCCGTGGATCATTGGCTGCGCACGGGCAAGCCGGCGTCAGTCAAGGAGTCCCCGCGCTTGGATGAGGCGCTGAAAGTTTTCATCGACTGGCTTACCACCACGCAGGAATTGCGCCCCATGACCAAGGACAACCTTCGCAACCGGGTGACCCGCTTTGTCGGCAATCTGGGCAATCTGCGGGTGACCGACGTGCTGCCCGATCACATCGAGCATTTTCTGGCAAACCGAAATGTGTCAGTCATCACCAAGGACGCTGATCGCCGGGCTCTTTCCAGTTTCTTTTTGTGGTGCATGAAGGGGAAACGGCATTGGGCCGTGAACAACCCCTGTTACGCGGTCGAGATCGAGGGGTTTGCCACCGCCGATCATCACGAACCGGTGGTGTTGCCGGTGGAAGAATGCCGGGCACTTGTGCAGGCGGCAGAGAAGATCCAGAAAGGGCGGTCGGTGCCGTATGTTGCGCTGTGTATGTTTGGCGGACTGCGCCCCACTGAGGCGGCGCGGTTGTCGTGGGATCAGGTCAATCTGAAGGATGGGGAGATTCGGTTGAAGGGCACGCAGACCAAGACCGGCAAGGGCCGGATTGTGGTGATTGATAAAACGCTGAAAGCGTGGCTGAGCCTATATCGCAAGCGCGGCGAGATTTACCGTTCGGCTTATGAAAAAGATTTGCGCCAAGGTCGTGTCAGCATCGGGTATGGGACCAAGACGGACGAGCAGCCGCACATGCGGCCGTGGGTGTCGGACGTGTTGCGGCACACGGCGATCTCGCATTACTTCCGGCTGACGGGCAGCTACGGCCGGACGGCGGAGCAGTTCGGTAATTCCGAGGCCATCATCAAGAAGCATTACCAGGGCCGTGTGAGTAGCGCGGAGACGAAGCTGTTTTATGCGCTGCGGCCTAACGCGAAAAAAACTTGATCAGTCTGGTGGCAATTTGGTTTTGGGATTTGTCACCGGGGCTTGGCCGCCTGTCGTTGCTACTTCACTTTGCCTGAAAGCTTGCGGGAAGTTCGCAAAATCATTTATCCCAACAGGTGTCTTCAGCTTTGGTATCTCTACTGAAAACTCCTTGGCGAGGTCGTCCAGGAACCGGCGAATCCTCCAGCGCGCGAGACGCATGTTGTCGTTCAACTTGGTTTCGGCCAAAATCAATTGGAGTTCAGTTAGCAGTTGCTTGTCCGCGTTTTCAACGAACCACTGTTGTCTGGCCATCAAATCCACTTTGGCCTCGATGAGTTCAACCACTTCCGCTTGTTTCCCTTCCGCCTTAGCCTTTTGCAAAGTCGCTTCGATTGATTTGTCATCCCATAATTTAGTCTCCACGAAAGCGCGGTAAAATTCGTAATCGGCCTTGGTGTATTCGCCATCGCCTCTCCCGGCGTTCACCAGGGTGACGCCCTTTTCCGGCGGGACGCTGGGGTCGCCGGCAAACAACCAAGCCTCATCCACGCCGGTAGCCTCGGCAATCCGCAGGGCAAGCTCTTCGGTGAGGGGTAATTTGTTCAGTTCGATGGATTGAATAGTGCGAGCGGCGCGGTTGACGAGGTCGCCCATTTCTTTTTGAGTCAGGCCGATGGTCTTTCTCAAGATGGCCAAAGGATGAAGCAAAGGTGAACGTTGCATGGCTTAACTATGCCCGATGTGTGAACGGTATCAACTTTAATTTGACGGAATCGGCCGCTTTGCTTAAAATACATCTACTTTGGTATGAATACGAACAAAACAAATCAATCCGCCCGTCTGGCCACGCTGGATCAACTGTCGCAAACGCTGATCTCAGCCTATCTCACGCCCGTCCCCAGCAACGAAACGTTGCGGGACTGGTTCGACACGGCGCGCATCCCGCGCTTTAAATCCAACCCTGCCGCCAAGCGCGGTGGCGGCTCGGTCTTTTACTCCGTGGCTGCCGTGGAGAAATTTCTCCAGACGCGGACGTTGCCGTGCCGGTTGCCGGCGGCGACGCTGCCGAGCCGTAATCAGCTCAACCCGCCCTCGGACCCCAGCTTGAACTGACATGTCAGGAATGTCATTCAAAACCGCCGACGAAGCGTGTCCTAATGCGGCATGGGGACGCGCCATTTGCCTTACGACGAATCCTGATTTGAAAACCGCATGATTTGACAACTAATATGAGACCTGGAATTTCCAACGAGATGCTGGCGCGCGCTGGCGTGCACCACGTCAGCGCCGACGAGGCCAAAGATCTTTGCGGACTGGATTCGTCCGGTCTTTGGCTGCCCTATCGTAACACCGACGGCAGCGTGATCCGCGACGGCAAAAAGATTTATGGCCGGCTGCGTTTGGACAAGCCGCGCGGCGACATGAAATATTATCAAGCGCCCGGCACCAATGTGCACGCCTACCTGCCGCCGACGGTTGCTGACGACACCACCGTTGGCGGCGATTTAATTATTGTCGAGGGCGAGTTCAAATCGTTGTCGCAGACGGAGGCGGGCTTTCCGGCGGTGGGCATTTCTGGATTTTACGGATTTGGTAAAAAAGACAACGGAGGTATCGTGCCGGAACTGGCCGCCGTCATCGAGCGGCGCAAGCCGACGCGCATTTTGTTTTGCGGCGATTCGGATACGGCGCTGAATTATTTCTTCCCAATCGCAGCGATTCGTCTGGCGAACCAAGTGCAACCAATCCCGGTGCTGTTGCCGCGCATTCCGCTGGATGGCCCCGGCAAAGGTGCGGACGATTGCCGCGCCAAGCTGGGCGCAACATTCAATGATTGGTGGCGTGAGCGGATCGCGCAGGCAATCGAGGTGAAGCCCGACACGGATGCCAAGGTGCTGATGATGGAGTTGTTTGAGCGGGAGGAGACCGCCATGATCAGCCTGAAAGGCAAGGCGCGACGGGATTTGGAGCAGCGGTTGGTGAAACTGGCCGCGGCCTTCAATCAGCATGCGCTCGACCAAGACCGCGTGCTGAAGTTTGCGGAAAAGAAGCTGGGGCTGAGTCGGAGTGCCTTGAAAAAGGATGTCGAAGCAGCGGCAAAAGCGCAGGCCGCGCGCCGCAACCAAGGCGATGGCACGGAGGGCACCGGTCGCAAAATCGACCACGATGAGCCGGCCGGAATTTGGACCCGTCAGGTGTGGGAAGCAGTCGCCGATTCCTTGTATTCCTATTCCAAGCAAGTGTGCCGACTCTACGACGGCCGGCTGCACCCGCAGGATGCGGCGGCGATGGTTTCGTATTTGGATATTCCAACCCGGTGCCGATTTCAGACGCACAACCGCAAAGGTGAAGAATTGCAGTCGAGTTTTACCGAAGCGGATGCGCGGGTGTTTATTTCGTCGGCACCGAATTCGCCAGATCTAGTCCGGACGGTGGACGTGTTTTCGAACGTGCCAGTGTTAGCCTGGGACGGGGAAAAAGCGGTGCTGGTCAACCGCTACGACCGCGAACTTCGCATCCTGGCCGACGGGGAGACGTTGACGTTGCCGACGCCGACAGAGGCGGTGGAAATCATTGTGCGTTTGCTGGGCGACTACGACTTTGGGTCGAATGGTGATCTGGGTCGGGCGATTTCGTTGTTGTTGTCGCCGGCGCTGGCCCAGGGCGGTTTTCTGGGCAAGGGCCGCGTGCCGTTGTTTCTGATCGAGAAAAGCGAGGCCAGCACCGGCGGCTCGCTCATGTTGCGCCTAGCCTGCCAGATTTACGGGTTGAAGCCCAAGCCGATCAGCCGGCTCGACAACAAGGACAAGGCGGTGGAGGACATTTCACGCCTGCTGTTGAGCGGCGCCGGTTTTATCTACTTCGACAACGCCCGCGGTAAAGGCCTGCAAAATCTGCCGGAACTAGAGTCACTGCTTACCGAGCCGACCTTCAACTGCCGGGCACCGTATCTGCACGGCGAAGCCGATGTGACGCGCCGGGTGCTGGCGGTGTCGAGCAACGGCGCGGTGTTTTCACGCGATCTGGCGAGCCGCACGGTGAAGATTTACATCCGAAAGCGTCCAGCCGACTACAAGTTTGCGGAATACGCCGAAGGCAGCATTGAAGACCATCTCGTCGCCAACATGAGGCTTTATCTCGGTGCCGTGTTCAGCCTGGTCAAAGACTGGGCGGATCATGGGCGGCCCGCCGGAAAGGAGTTGACGGCATTCCGCTTCACGCAGTGGGAAAAAGCCTGCGCGTGGATACTGCAAAACCATTTCCCGGGATTGCCGCTGTTGGATGCTTCGCATCAGGAATCCCAGGAACGTCTGGCCGATCCCAATCACGATCTGCTGCGGAATTTGTTCCGGATGGTGACGGAGGGCGAAACGCGCGGCGAATTGACCGCCTCCAGCCTGGCGGAAATTGGTGCCCAGTCAGGCTTGCTCGACGGTGATGAGCAACAGAATAAAATGCGGGTTGGCAAAGTGATGAAATCACGGTTTCCAACCGATGGCGAATACCCGTTTGATGGCGGCAACTTCCGAGTGGTGCGCGACACGCGCATCAGCACCAGTGGCAATGGTCACACCATCTCTTTCTACGAAATCTACGGCAAAGGAAACAACTATGAACTCAATTGATTGGCTCAAGTCGGTCCGAAAAAACACTCAAAAACCCCTTATTCCCCCCGATCCCCCCGAGGCCACCAGGGAAGAAAATGCAGTAAAAACGCTGATTCCCCCCGTGACCCCCCGTAGTTCTGTATATTTGATTAAAAAAGAAAATATTTCAGAAGAAGGGGTAGAGGAAAAAAAATGCACTATAGAGGGAAAAGAGGAAACCTCGGGGGGTCTCGGGGGGAATATGGGGTTTTACAGGGGGAATGACGATTTGGAGCACAGGGGGGACGAGGGGAATCAGGGAAATCCGAACGTTTCCGAGGTCCAAGCTGCACCCGCCGAGTTACCGAAGCCATTTTTCACCCCCGGTGGAGATCTATCCATCCCATTTGCGAGCGATCCGAAGTATCACTGGTGGAAAGGTGGGCAGAGCGTGGACTGCACGCGCGCCGAGGTTCTGGCGCAAATGAAGGCGGAGCCGAACCAGCCAGCCATACAGTAGACCGAAAGTAGCCCAAGAGTGGACCATTCTGGCCGGAACGGTTGGGTAAAAGTGGGGTAAGAGTGGGGTATTTCTGGCAGGCGGGCGTTTTCTGACGGTTATACAAAAGTGGCACAAAGGTGTGACAGTTTGACCGACGGGGGTGGGCGGAACTGCTGCAAAGAGTGGGTGTTTCAGGAATTGGCATTCGATGGGTGACTGGAACCAAGGGTTCCTAAAGAGTGCACCAAGAGTTCACGTTTTGTCCGAGCCGGCATCGAAAACGCGGTGCCAGTGGTAAGCAAAGGTTCAGTGGAAGTTCGGTGTGGCGTGGAATGGTGTGCGGAAGGAACGGTTTCCAAAGGTCGCCGACCATTGGCGCGTGGGTTTGGGCGCGGCGTGAGTGCCCAACCGCCGGATGGCTGCGCGGCTGACGACCTCAAAGGCGTCAGCCGCGAAAATATTTTAGGGTTTTCTGCCTTGGCAAACCTGCGGCTTGGCTTTCGGGTCGTCGGTGTAAATCAGTTCCTGTCCGCACGTCCGGCAGTGTGTCCAAAAAATCCCGGCATCGCGGCGGCGGTTATACCAATTGATTCCGCACTGGGCCGTGACGGTGTCATTCTTGGCGCGGTTCTTTTCTTCGCGCTTCCAGCGGCGGGTGTTCTTGGCGATTTCTTCCTCGGCTTTGCGCTGGGTGCGCTGGGCCAGCAACAAAACTTTCGCGGCGGCTTTGGCGGCGCGTTCGTGCTGCTCGGCGGCGCGTTGCGCGTCGCATTTCGCTGCCTCGGCGGCGACGGCGTCGGCTTCAAAGGGCATCAGGTCTTGATTCATGGCGAAAGGGCCGCGCCTGTCACGCGCGGCGTTGTGGGTGGTCAATCTTCATCCGGCATCATGACGGTGATGGCGGGGGACGGGTCGTCCATGTCGAGGGGGCCGCACTGGGCAATCAACTTCACCAACTTGGCGCGGGTGTTGTCGTTGCGGACATAGAGCGCGACAGGCACGCGGTCGGTGTGGCTGCGGCTGCGGAGGATGGCGAAGCGCAACATCCAAACAATGTCCCAAAGCCTTCCGGCTTCATCCTGGCCGCTGACGCCTTCCGGCACGGCGACATAGGCATCAAACACCGTGCGCGTGAGGAACACCGGAAAACTGATTCCGGCTTCCTTGGCGGTCTTGGTGACTTCGACTTGCACGCCGTCGGC
>CAIXPZ010000077.1 GCA_903921455.1 uncultured Verrucomicrobia subdivision 3 bacterium
ATCAGCGGCAATCCAGAATTCAGATTGGGCAACTTTCTTTTTCGCAGTGAACATGATCGTTAGACAGTGCAGCCCGTGTAATATTCAAATGTTTCAGAAGGATATTTCAACAGGCTATTAGGGGTCATTCCAATGGCGGTAAACAAGGGTGTATCAATAAGCGCTGTCTTTGGTAAGCGCAGAAAACTAAGGAAGTTATCTGGATGGTATTTACTTCGCATCCAGTTGCATATTGTGCTGCCACCATGCGGCGAGCCAAACGTCACCAAGCGCGCAACACCGGGATCGATGCCAATGGTTAGGCTCTGGGTCAGGTAATAGTGTGCAACTACCCCGCCCTCGGAATGACAGGCGAGAACGACAGGAGGCTTCGAGCCATCCACATATTGATATAACTCCCTCACGCCGTTTACCCCATTGATCCGTCCATCCAAGGTAATTGCCACACCAAGCGTGTTTTCGATGCTTGACGCTACGCCGAACCATGCATTGCTCGCAATGCTATCAAAGGTCTGTCGATGCCCCCAGGTCGTGACCATGTTTGAACCGGCTCCATACGTCCCATAATCGTACGTCTGAAGATAGGCGTTGTCACTGGGGCTACCCAGCTGATAGACAACATCTTGTCCCCCACCAGAAAGCACTGGGCTGTTTGTCCATGCGTACGGAAGACTAAAACATGGCTGTAAATAGACCAAAGCATTTGACCATGTGCTTCTGTCTGAACCAATGCCGTGAACAAATATTACCGGCATTGGCTGGTAGGCTTGGGATGTAGAACCATCTGTCCCCGGCTGGCGAAACGGAATAACCTTCGAGAACTGTGCACTTGCCACTGAAATACTCAAACTGCAAATGAATATAAATAATTTTACCGACTTCATTTCCGAGGTTCTCCCCATTTAAAGTCGTACGTAGACAGATCGCCGTAGCGTTCAGCGGGAACTGTGGCACGCGGACCAACCTGTAATGCTTTCGTTACATCAAATACAGGAGGTTCCGCTAGAAGCAGCCATGTCCCGACTCCGGTACAGAGAATCCCCTTCCTGCCGAGTTTGGCCGCACCGACTCCATATTTGGCATCCCGATAAAGAACGGTTTTTGCTTCCTGTGCATCCGCGATGTAAAAACATGGATTACCGGATAATGCCCAAATCCATCTACCATCAGTGCTCCAGGTTGGCCACCATGCAGCCATTTGCTTCTTGGCATCAATTTGCATGTTTAGCGCAGAAATATTTCCCATTATTGGCTTTTTCTCCGAACCATCTGGCCTAGCTAGCCAGATATGCCTGGGAGTCTTATTTTCATTGATCCGAGTATAATGCGTGTAAACAATCCAGTCGCCATTAGGAGACCAAGCGGGATGGCAGTCTTCATATTCGTTAGTCAACCACCGCACTGCACCGGTTTTGACTTGCACAATACCAAGGCAACTTTTTACTTCCTTGCGAGTTATCGGATTATGCTGAATCGCACTGAATACGACTTCCTCTCCGTTTGGGCTGACACTGGGGTGGACATACGCACGCTTGTCTTTGTCTGTCCAAGTCGGACACGCAAGTTCTCGCATATTCTTTCCGTCAAGATTAATCATCCACAGTCCCCAACTCGGTTGGGTGCCATACTCGATACTGAAGGCTGCTTTCTTCGATTTCGGACAAACGCTCATCCACATCGTGTCCGGCTCAGTGCCAAGAGAAATCTTTTGTCCAGCCCACAACTCGCAAATCTCTTGTTTATTAGAGCCGTCCCAGTTCATCTTGCAGAACCAGAGCCGAGTTGATGGTCCTTTCTCGGATGGCCACGGACTACGAAAAGCAATCATCTTGATAAAGTAGATGATTTCGTCGGCCTTCTCCGGGTCTTTGGCCTCCAAGTCCGGCCCCCAATCGGCGCATAAGTAGAAGATGTCGTTCGCGTATTTTGCTGCGGCTTGGGCTCTCTGGGGAACCGACAGGATCAAAGCCAGAGCCACTGCCGCTATTTGCATCAACAATGATTTCATAGTTACCATTTATTTTGGGACAGCGGGCAGTGCAAACAGTGAGTTCGTTAATCCCTGATTGATTTGAATGTTGCTTGACGACTGTCTCCACTCCAACACGGAGCCGTCAAAATATGTCAATGTCATGGCGTCATACGCCGGAAGCCAGATAGTCGAGTTGATCAGAGTTGGTGACTGGTGGGTGACCAACAACGTGCTGCCGTCAGGTGTTGTGTAGACCTCTTGTGCTGGTAAACCACGCCCCATATCAACGGAAATGTCTACATAACTATATAAATCTGCCCTTGCTGGTACTGCACGGAATGTATTCGTGGCACCGGTCGTCGAAGGCGCGACTGCATTCGTTGAGACGCCAGGATAATCAGAGCGAAAGCCCGGTACATCCCAATAATACACCGCGCCATTCGTCTCGATAGTCCCTGCCCCTAAATCCGAGACGGTGCCGAATGTGTAGCCGCCTTCAAATTGCCCAGTGTTGTCCAAGTAGGCGATCGAATTATTGTTGCCGATGGTGACCTCACCAGTAGCCGAGTCTTCCTGTCGGGCAAGGTATCCTTGTTTTTGCTTAACCCGACATTTCCCATATGACTTTTTGCCAACGACCCTCGCTGGTTGTTGAAGTTCATTTGCCATCATTTTATCCTTCCTGAGGTTGTTCACAAGTTTAATTCTTCCGACCCACGCCCGATTTGTTGATTCGG
>CAIXPZ010000078.1 GCA_903921455.1 uncultured Verrucomicrobia subdivision 3 bacterium
AACCGCTAACATTTCGCCACCTTACAATTTGAAATACAAGAACTCATTTTACACTTAAAGTGTAACGGGAATTCTCCGTTTCCCGGCATCGAAGACGAACGGCGACGGCGTGGCCGGCAAGGGTTAATCATTGACGGAAAAACCACCGCGACTAAAATCCGCTGTGTTCAAGAAGTCCGCCGCACCCTTCCACTGCGACATCCGCACCAGCTTTGCGACCGCCTTCAGCACCTGGCGGCGGAATAACAAGGTGACGCTCAAGGAAATCGCCGATGGTTTGGGACTTTCCGTGGCCACCGTGAATTCATGGGAACTGGGCGAACGCTTTCCGACGGGGGAACATTTTCAGGCGCTGGTCAACTTCACCGGCGTGCCGCCGTGCAAGCTCTTCTGCGTCATGGCGGACAAATGCGTGCCGGCAGAATGTCATCTGGCCCTGCTCAAACAAGCCCCGCCGACCGGAAATTCCCAATAAAGCGGGATGATAATTATTTGGTGACGTTCCCCGCACAAGCCTTGCTTCACCATGTTAGCCACGTCAAGCCGCCTGAAGAACCACTTGCTGCATCGTTTTTGCCTTGACCCACGCCGCTGGGGTGAACTCCTTGATTCGGGTGATCTTGGCCGCCGGCAAGCGTGTGAACAAATCTTTCAGGTAGTCGAACGGGTTGATTCCGTGCCGCCGGCAACTGCCCAACAACGTGTAAATCACCGCGCTGCGTTCCCCGGCTTCGGGATGCCCCACGAACAGCCAATTCTTTTTCCCAAGGGCGCTAGGCCGAATCGAATTTTCGATTAAATTATTGTCGATCTCAAGCGTGCCGTCTTCGACGAACTGGTTCAAGGCTGTCCACCGTTTCAGCGTGTAATCAATCGCCTGACCCAGCAACCCCTGCGGCAAAGTTTTTCTCCTAACCAACTCCATGGCACGATGCAGCCGAGTCAATACCGGTTGCGATTGCCAGACTCGCATCGCCTGCCGCAGTGCCGGGCCAGCCTTTTGCAGGCGCAGTTTCTTTTCCACCGCGTAAAGCTGTCCAATCTGGCCAACAAACCACGCCGCCAATTTCGTCTCCGCCAACGCTTCGTGAAATCCTCGACGCACATGTGCCCAGCAGCCAACCAAAGTCAGATCACTGCGTTGTTTAGCCAAAGATTCGTATGCTCCATAGCCATCGGTCTGGAGTTTGCCTCTAAACTTTTTCAGAAATTCCTGTGGTCCTTCTCGTGATCGGCTGATCCGCCATTCAAACAGCACATCACTTTTCGGTCGGCTGTAAACCCAAAGATAACCCTGCCGGCTTTTGCCCTTCACATCCGGGTCTAAATATCGGATCGGTGTCTCATCAGCTTGCAGATAACTGCCTGCCAGCAAATTTTCTCGGATTGACCGATACACCGGTTTTAACAGTTCAGCGGCTTGTTCGACCCAGCAGCCCATAGTCTTGCGGCTTAGTTCCACCCCAAACTGTTGGCGGAACATCTTCTCCTGCCGGTAAAGCGGTTGATGATATTCGTATTTGCTGACCAGAATCTGCGCCAGCAAGCCCGGACCCACCATGCCCTGTTCAATCGGCTGGGGCGGCAGTGGGGCTAACGCAAAACGTTCCTGCTTTACGTAACGTGGGCGGATATAAACTCGTTTGATGATTTTGGGCGCGACCCAGTCCAGTTGGCTGGTGCGTTCTTCGCTGATCTTTTTCCAGCCATCGGGTTGGGCTTGGACTTCTGCTGGCTCGATCACGATCTCCTGAGTTTCCAATTTATCTTCGATCAACATCCGTCGAACCGGATGGGACCCACCATTGCGTGTAGCCGTCGTGGTCTTGGGTTCTGACGCTGGGAGCGTGATGACGTTGGGCAGACCTTGGAGCAGTAGTTCGAGTTGGTGTTTGTCCAGACCTTCATTGCGCTGACCGCCGAAGTAATGGCGGATATAGTGGTCGAGCTTTTGACGCAGAAGCCGGTTCTCTGTTTCCAATGCGACGACACGGGCGCTCATCTCTTCCAACTTTTCAAGCAGCATGGTGTCGGGGTTCATCAGCTCGCATTGATAGACACAGACCACAGAAAAAAGTTCATGCTGGCGAAAGATTTTTTAAATTATTTTAGCGGCGATACCAGTTCTTTTTTGAACGCACTTCCAACCCATGAATCAGTGCGCTGAACTCCTCGCCACGCAAATCTATCTGGCCGCTTTCACTCACTGGCCAGGTGAAGCGACCTTGTTCCAATCTTTTTGCACAAACCCATAGACCAGACCCATCCCAGTAAAGCACCTTGATCCGGTTTCGCCGCCCATTGGTGAACACGAACAGGTGACCGGAGAGCGGATCACCTTTAAGCTGCTCCACGACCAGACTATGAAGTCGATTGAAGCTGCCGCGTAAATCTACGGGCGTGGTGGCGACAAGCACCCGCGTTGCGCTGGTGACACTCAGCATGGCAGTGATTGCAACAGTGTGGGCAAGGACTGCACATCCGAACCGTTTTGCAGCCGCACGATCCAACCCTGCGGGCTGACAACTTCAACCGGCCAGCGTGGGGCTGGGTTGGGCAGCCGCATTTCTTGGAATTTCACCTTCGGCGGGACGGCTTTACGCTCTAGCCGCAACCATCGGTTCAAAGTGGAGAGACCAACGTTGTGTTGGCGCGCAAATTCGGTTTGGGTTAATTGGCTTTGGTAAAATTTTGCCAGCAATCGCTGCCGCTGTTTAGAAGTTAAACGTCGCTGGCCGGTTTCAGTTTTTGATGTTTCCATCTGGCCATGGTCTCATAGGCCATCGGCGGAAACTAGGCGTGGACCGTCAGCCGCATAC
>CAIXPZ010000079.1 GCA_903921455.1 uncultured Verrucomicrobia subdivision 3 bacterium
GCGCTCGCCGGCGTCAGTTATCGCGCCGAACTGCCCACGCAATTGCCGGCCGTGGCGATTCTGCCGGAAGTGCGGCACAATGTTTTTCTCGCGTTCAAGGAGGCGGTGAACAATGTCGTCAAGCACGCGCAGGCCACCGAGGCGCGGGTGAAGTTGCAGTTGGCGCCGGATAAATTTATCCTGAGCGTCGAGGACAACGGCTGCGGCGTCGGCGACCTTTCGGCAAAGCAACTGCGGAACGGATTGAAAAACATGCGCAAGCGGCTGGCCGATGTGCAGGGGGAATTTGAAATCCAGCTGGGCGTGAAGGGCGGGACGGTTGTGAAACTGACCGTGCCAACCAACTCGCAATGATGAATTAAGAATGATGAATGATGAAACAATTTGTTCGGGTGCGTTCGGCGCTTGTTTCATCATTCATAATTCATCATTCTTACTTTAGTTTAAGCCATGCCCAACTCCATTTCCATCGTCGAGGACAACGACAAATTGCGCGCCACGCTGGCCAAGGTGATTGGCCGCGCGGAGGGTTTTCGTTTTGCGAGCGATTACGCCAGCGCCGAGGATGCGCTGGCGGACTTGCCGCGGGTGAAGCCAGCCATGGTTCTCATGGACATCAATCTGCCCGGCATGAACGGCGTGGAATGTGTGCGCAAACTCAAGGCGCTGCTGCCGAACACGCAGGTGATGATGCTCACCGTCTATGAAGACACGGAAAATATTTTCAAGGCGCTCGCCGCTGGCGCCAACGGCTACATGCTCAAGCGCACGCCGACGAAGGAGTTGATCGAAGCCATCCGCGAGATGCAGCGCGGCGGTTCGCCGATGACCACGCACATCGCGCGGCTGGTGGTGCAGTCGTTCCAAAAGCCGGTGGCGGTCGCGGCGGCCAGCGGCGGCGGGGAACTGTCCGACCTTTCCGAGCGCGAACAGCAGGTGCTCGACTTGCTGGCGCAGGGCTTGATCTACAAGGAAATCGCCGAGAAGCTCAACATCGGCTACGAGACGGTGCATACCTACATCCGCCGCATCTACGAAAAACTCCAGGTGCGCACACGCACGGAAGCCGTGGCGAAATTCCTCCAGCGCTAACCAATAAAATCTCTTGTGGCGCTGTAACCACAACTGGGGACAAGCCAAACCGGCGGCGTGTGCTATTCTGTCTCCGTTGTTGGACGTGTAAACGTCAAAGTGTTTTGGAGCATCAGTTCTCATTGAGGCCGGAGTAGTGTCCGGCCTCTTTTCTTTTGCCTCGTTCTGGCAAATCGCCGTTGGCTTTTTCGCTGTCGCCTGTTATTAATTTCCGCGCGCATGTCCGAACCCGCCACCGCCACGCCGCCGCTGTCCAAGGCCCAGGTCTTTCTGCGCCGCCTCGTGTCCACGGTGGTGCTGTGGACGGTGATTCTCGCCGCCATGTTTTCCGGCAACCGCTTCATTTCCGACGGCGTGTTCGTGGTGCTCGTCGCGTTTCTCGCGCTGACGGGACTGGTGGAATTTTATGGCATCGCGGAAAAGCGCGGGCTGGCGAGCTTCAAGATTTCCGGCGTCATCGGCGGTCTGCTCCTGATGGTGGGAACCTTCCTGAACCTCACCGGTCATCTCGGCACCACCGGCTCGCCCGCGCGCGTGAACGATTTTGAAACCAGCTTCCTCATCGTCTTCGTGCTCGGCTTGTGCGTGCGACAGTTTGTTTCCAAATCCAATGCCGCCGGCCTCGTCGCGATCTCCACGACGCTGTTTGGCCTGATGTATGTGCCGTGGCTGCTGAACTTCATCCAGAAAATTAATTTCTTCCCGTTCGCACCCGGCAGTCCGGCGGATGCGGGGAAATATTTTCTGCTCTATTTCATCCTCATCACCAAGTTCAGCGACATGGGCGCGTATGCCGTCGGCTCGCTCATCGGCAAACACAAGATGATTCCGCGCATCAGCCCGGCCAAAACTTGGGAAGGTTTTGCTGGCGCGATTCTGGTCTCGACCGGCGCGAGCGTGGCCTTCGTTTATTTTCTTGGCGCGAAGATGGTTGGGATGAATTACCTGCACGCCGTCATCCTCGGCGTCATTTTGAGCATCACCGCCGTCATCGGCGACTTGATTGAATCGCTCTTCAAGCGCGAAGCCGGCGTGAAAGATTCCGGCGCCTTGTTCCCTGGCATCGGCGGCATCCTCGATCTGCTCGACAGCCTGTTGTTCAACGCGCCGATCATGTATTTGTATTTGCGGCACATTCTCGCCAACTGATTTTTTGAAATGAAAAACGTCGTTCTCCTCGGCAGCACCGGCTCCATCGGCACCAGCACCGTCAAGGTCGCGGAAGATTTGCCGGATCACATCCGGCTCATCGGCCTCGCGGCGGGTGGCAATGCC
>CAIXPZ010000080.1 GCA_903921455.1 uncultured Verrucomicrobia subdivision 3 bacterium
GGTTTGGCGAAAACGAGATTCCGGATGGAAGGCACATCGATACCGGTGTCGAGCATATCCACGGAGATGGCAACGCGTGGGAAATTCTTGTTCTTGAAATCATCGAGCGTTTTCTCGGCACGCTCCATCTGACTGTCGATAACCTTGGCGAGACCTTTACGCTGGAGATCGGGACGGAGACGGTTAAAACTCTTATAGAGTTCCAGAGCGTGTTTGTGTGCGGTTCCCCCCGTTTTTTGGACAGGTAGCTAAGCGAGGATTTGAGTAAGCTACAAGTCAGGAACGGGAGGCAGAAAATGGCTGGGAAAAGGAAACAGCATACGAACGAATTTAAGGCACGAGTGGCATTGGATGCCATCAAGGGGATGAAGACCACGGGAGAGTTAAGCTCCCTGCACGGGGTACATCCCTCGGTGATAGCGAACTGGAAGCGACAATTGACGGAAGGGGCGGTGGATGTATTCAGCCGTAGCCCGGGCGCAAGCCGGAACGAGGAACAGGTAACAGCCCCCCTGTACGAGCAAATTGGGCGGCTTCAAATGGAACTGGCCTGGCTTAAAAAAAAGCTTTAGAGGTTGGGTCGGAAGAACGGCGGCAATGGATCAATCTCGAACAATCAGGGTTATCGGTAAAGCAGCAGTGCGATCTGGCGGGAATCGCCAGATCCAGCTACTACTACGAGCCGACAGGCGCGGAGAGTGCGGAGAACGAGGCGCTGATGCGTCAGATCGACCGGCTTTATCTGAAGTGGCCGTTCTACGGGTCACCCCGGATGAAACTTGCCCTGGAGGAGCACTGCGGAGCGTATGTGAACGAGAAGCGGGTGGCTCGACTGATGAGGGAGATGGGGCTTCGCTCCATCTTGCCCAAACCGAATTTAAGTCAGCCAGGCCGGGGGCATCGGATATATCCATACCTGTTAAAAGGGCTGGAAATACAGGCTCCGGGCTTGGTCTGCTGTGCGGACATCACGTATATCCCGATACATCAGGGGCACCTTTATCTGGTGGCCGTGATGGATTGGTTCAGCCGGTATGTCCTGGCATGGAAACTGTCAAACACGATGGACTGCGGGTTTTGTTTGGATGCTCTGAATGGGGCCTTGGAACAGGAGGCTCCCGAGATATTCAACACCGATCAAGGTTCGCAGTTCACCAGCACGGACTTCACCGACAGGCTCAAGGCGGCCGGGGTCAAGATCAGTATGGACGGCAAGGGGCGGGCTTTGGACAACGTGTTTATCGAGCGACTTTGGTGGAGCGTCAAGTACGAGGAAGTCTATCCCGGCGATTACGCAAACGGTTGGGTGGCTCATCAGCGGTTGGATCGGTATTTTCGGTATTACAACACCGAGCGACGTCATCAGGCGCTGGACTACCGAACCCCGCACGAGATCCATTTCGCCCAAGTGACCAAGGGAAAGCTGGCGGCATGCTACTGACCCGGGATCAGTCCAACACGGTTTTGCCGCCCCCTCTGCAATCCTCCGACGAGCTTTTATGGCCCATTCTCGGATCGCAGAGGGAGCGGCAAAACCTCGCCGCAGATCACTTTGATGGCAAACAACAGGTAGAAAAAAGGAGGCTGGACACAGGAAAGACTCTCTCTTATTTTGATGTCATACCTGTCCAACCGATGGGGGGAAGCTCAATCTTAGCCCGGTGCAAGGCCGGGGCGTTCGCTATTGCCATGGCGGAGCGGATTTGGTGTACTTTCCTCGATGTCGTGCTGATTTTCGGAGGAAATGTGGTCGACAGAGTGTCA
>CAIXPZ010000081.1 GCA_903921455.1 uncultured Verrucomicrobia subdivision 3 bacterium
TGGCGGTTGATGGCGTCGCGGATCGGCGTTTCGAGCAGGTCCAGTTCGCGGGGGAGCGTCACCGAGACTTCGGCCTGCTTGCGGTTGACCGAGCTAAGCTCGACCGTGACCTTGAAGCCGTCCCGCGCGCATTCGCCGCGCCCGTAACCCGTCATGGATTTCATTCCGGCCATGATGCAAAAACTTCCGCCGGCTGGCGAAACAATTTTGGTGCGTCAACGGGGGCCGCTTTTTTGTTTGCAGACACGGCGGCGGTCGGTTCAACTTTCACCATGCTGACGTTTGAATGGGACGCGAACAAGGCCAGAACCAATCTGGTCAAGCACGCCGTCAGCTTTCAGGAAGCCACCACGGTTTTTGGCGATTCCGTGTCCATCACCATTCCCGACCCGGCCCATTCACAGGCCGAGAACCGGTTCATCGTTTTGGGCCGGTCGCACCAGAGCAGAATACTGGTTGTCGTCCACACCGAACGCGGCGATAATATCCGCATCATCAGCGCGCGGCCCGCCAGCCGCCGGGAAAGAAAACAATATGAGCAAGCCATCCGCTAAATCAGCAGTTAAAGAAATGCAGCCGGAATATGATTTTTCCGCCGGCGTGCGGGGCAAGCATTTCCGACGCTACCAGCGCGGCACGAACGTGGTGGTGCTGGAGCCGGACGTGGCCAGGTTTTTTTCCAACGCCGCAACCGTGAACGACTCGCTGCGCGCACTGGCGGGTATCATCCGCCGCCAAAAGGTCGTGGCAAAATAATTTACAACCAACGCCCGCACCCACCCCGCCGGCACCGTGAGGCGGGAAGGAAGAATTATGAAAGCGGAATGCAGAAGCGAAAACGCGGAACCCCGTCCAGCTTCTGCATTCTGCATTCTGCCTTTGGAAGATGCCGCGCTGGCGGTGATCGGGGGAAAAGCGGCGGAGGGCCGCCGCACTCCACGACGCTGGCGCGTTGACCGAGACGACCGAATGCGCGGAGCGTCTTGGAGTGCGCCAGTCCTCTGGCGCTTTGGGCGGGCCATCTTCCATTCTCAATCCTCCATCCTCGTTTTAACCTTCCAGTCAGGCTTCAAGTTTCCGGTTTTTCTTTGAAATGCGGCTTGGCAAGCCGGGCGGCGGATGTAGTGTCGCAAACGTGCAACCGGAGAAAACAGGAACTGACCTCTTTACAAATGCAATTGAATGCTGATTCTTGAGAACAATCTAAAATAACGTTCCTGTTTGTATGAAATGGCTGAAGATTTTTGCTGTAATTATAATTTGCCCAATTTTAATTTTTCTTGGGCTTATTTTATTTCAGAAACCTTTTTTGTCGCTTACGGCAAACGGAAAAGTTGTTGCTATCGCAAAGCGATCACTTTTTACGCCAATCTTAACCGATGGCACGGTTAAAATTTATGTCGGAAATGAAAAGGCGTTTAGCCTATGGGAAGATTCTTTTGACGGTCCAATTTTTATTTATCCATTCGCCGATGGAAAACGATTTTTGTGTGATTATAACGATGACACATCGCTGTTGGATTTCGTTGTGGATTTTCGCGATTCAGCAACAAATGAACCGCGTTCATCCGGCTGGCCTCCATATGATGTTGGCACGGGTAGCGAAATTGGCTTGGGCAACTATACAAGAACCTACATGGCCTCACGGATAACAAATGTGGTATTTGAAACCAAAGGATTTGTTCGTTTGCCGAATTATGCTGAATTGGCCGAAGTAAGAAGCTATTTAACTTCCACAAATCCAACGCAAATAAAAGCTGGCTACTTCAACTTCTTCGGATCAAAAGAAAGTTTGCTGCTTGATTTAGCGACAAACCGAAAAAGTGTTTGGCCACTGGCAAAGTAATGTTGTAATAATAATTGCCTTCTCAATTTTTCCTAAATTTTTCAGCGCCGTGAAACACACAGCCACCCGAAAAATCCAGTTTGTATATTTGGCGTATTTCGCCGTTCTACGGCAGCAGGCGGCGGATTTATTTCCAAGTTCCTGATTTTCTTAAGCGGGCGGCTCGGCTAATTTCCCGTCCGTCATGGAGCACAGCCTCGTCACGGACATCGCCCTCTGCATCATCGCCGCGTGGATCGTGGCGGTGGCGTCGCAGGTCGCCCGGCAGCCGCTGCTGCTCGCGTATCTCGTCGCCGGCTTCGTCATCGGCCCGAATGCGCTGGGCTGGATCAGGGATCAAGACTCCATCGCCACCATCTCGGAAATCGGCCTGTCGCTGCTGCTGTTCATGATCGGGCTGGAGATTGACCTGAAAAAAATGCTGAGCGCCGGCCGCGTCATCACGGTCACCGCCGCCGCGCAGATTTTCGGCTGCGTGGGCCTGGGCTGGCTCATCTTCAAGTTCATCGGCCCCGCGCAAAGCGGTTTGGAAGCGCTTTACCTCGCGGTGGCGGCGGCCATGAGCAGCACGATCATCATCGTCAAAATTCTTTACGACAAGCGCGAGCTGGAGACGCTCGCCGGCCGCGTGACGCTGGGCGTGCTGGTGTTGCAGGACGTGTTCGTCATCTTGTTCCTCGCGCTTCAGCCGAACTTGAAGAACCCCGCGTTCAATGTAATTGCCATCGCCATCGGCCATGTGGTGCTGCTGGTGTCCGTGGCGTTCCTCGCGAGCCGCTTTGTGCTGCCGCCGGTGTTCCGGTTCATCGCGCGGCTGCCGGAGCTGGTGCTGGTCGGCGCGCTGGCGTGGTGTTTTGCGATGGCGGGTTTCGCCGGCTGGCTGGGGCTGTCCACGGCGATGGGCGCGCTGATCGCCGGCATGATGGTCTCGACGTTTCCCTACACGCTGGATGTGGTGGCGAAGGTGACGAGCTTGCGCGATTTCTTCGTGACGCTGTTCTTCGTGAGCCTGGGCATGAAAATTCCGGTGCCGACGTGGGGCATCATCCTGTGGACGGTCTTTCTTTGCCTCGTGCTGGTCGGGTCGCGGCTGGCGACGGCGTTTCCGCCGCTGATCCGCATGCGACAAGGCTTCCGGGTGAGCCTGCTGCCGGCCATCAACCTCTGCCAGATGAGCGAGCTGTCGCTCGTGCTGCTGGCGCTCGGCAACAAATGCGGCGACGTGCCCGACCGCACCATCGGCATCGCGGCGTTTGCGTTCGCGTTCCTCGCCATCGGCTCGACTTACGGCATCCTGCACAACGAGCGGCTCCTGCGCCTCGCGATGCCGTGGTTGAAGAAGCTGGAGCTGCACGATCTCGACGAGTCGGCGTCCGCCGCCGAAGCCGCAGCGGACAAGCCGAAGCGCCTGTGCCTGCTCGGTTTCTCGTGGACGGCCAGTTCGCTGATCGAGGAGATCAGCCGCGAACGCCCGGATTTGCTGGCGGAAATCGCGGTCATTGATTTCAATCCGGTGGTGCACGAGAAATTGAAACAGCGGAACATCCGCGCCGTCTATGGCGACATCACCGCGCGCGAGGTGTTGCATCACGCCGGCGTGGCGCACGCGGAAGTCGTCATCTGCTCGCTGCCGAACATGGTGCTCAAGGGCGCGGACAACCTGAAAATCCTCCGCCAACTCCGCGAGCTGACCGGCCCGGACGCGAAGATCGTCGTCCACACGGAGCTGCTCGCGGATGTCCCCGCGCTTTACGCCGCCGGCGCGAGCTACGTCACCGCGCCGCGCCTGCTCGAAGCCGCCGATCTGTTGCAGGTCGTCGAAGCCGCCGAGCACAATCTCCTCGACCAGAAGCGCGCCGAGCAGGAAAAGCGGCTGGCCGGGCGCAACGAAATCATTCCCTGAAACTTTATGAAAACTGTCTCCTTGAAATCCGCCCTCGCCACCGCCATCCAAGCCGCGCGCGCCGCCGGCAAAGTCATGCACGCCAACTGGCACCAGCCCAAGCGCGTAAACTCGGCGGAGGCCCACGACATCAAACTGGAACTCGACGTGCGCTGCCAGGCGCTCATCGAAAAGATTCTGGCGGCGAGTTTTCCGGCGATTCCCGTGCTCGGTGAGGAAGGCATCACCGGCGACGTGACGGCGGATTACCGCTGGGTGGTGGACCCGATTGACGGCACGGTGAACTACTTCTTCGGGATGCCGCACGCGGCGGTTTCGATTGCGCTGCAACACCGCGAACAGTCCGTGGTCGGCGTGATTTATGACCCGTTCACCGACGAAATCTGGACGACAGTTCGCGGCGAACCGACGCGGCTGAACGGAAAAATTGTGCGCGTCAGCAACCGGACGAAGATTGAGGATTGCATCATCGCGCTGGGTTTTTCCAAGAGCCAGGACAACCTCGAA
>CAIXPZ010000082.1 GCA_903921455.1 uncultured Verrucomicrobia subdivision 3 bacterium
CGTGGATGTTTGCGTGGGTCAGCGTGTTTGATCACCCGTTTTTTGCGGTCAGCGGGGCAGACGGCAAGTTCGCCATCAAGAATGTCCCGCCCGGCAAATACACCTTGGAGGCCACGCACCGCAAACTCGGCACGCAGACCGCCGAAATCGAAGTGAAGGACGACGGAGCCGTGCAGGGCTTCACGTTTGAAAAGAAATAATTTTTCGCCAGCCCTAGACCGCTGCGCGAGAAATTCCGCAGCGGTTTTCTTTTCTTATCATGAATAATAAATACCAACCCGCGCTGTTCTGGTTCGCTGTCCTGAATGCCATCACCACGTTTTTGCTCATCGGCCTCGGCGGGCTGGTCACGAGCCATGAAGCGGGAATGTCCGTGCCCGACTGGCCGACGACCTACGGATACAACATGTTTGTGTTCCCGCTGGATAAATGGGTCGGCGGCATTTTCTACGAACACTCGCATCGCCTGCTTGCCTCCGCCGTCGGTTTGCTGACGACGATTCTCGCGGTTTGGCTCTGGCTGAAAGATTCGCGCAAATGGATTCAATGGCTCGGCATCACAGCTTTCCTGCTCGTCATCGTGCAGGGTATTCTCGGCGGACTGCGCGTGCGCTGGATGCTGGACTGGCTGGGCGTCCCGCATGGTGCAGTCGCCCAGGCATTTCTGGTGCTCTGCTGCGCCATCGCGCTGTTCACTAGCCGCTGGTGGCAGAAATCGGAAACGGAAAAACAAATCTCCGTTCCACGCGGACTGCGCAGCCATGTGCTTTTTGTCACGATGCTAATTTTCATTCAGCTTCTCATCGCCGCGACGATGCGCCACCAGCACGCCGGGCTGGCCATCAATGATTTCCCGCTCGCGCACGGAAAACTCTGGCCCGCCACGACCCCGGAAGCGATTGCCGATTACAACGCTCATCGGCCCGTCGGCACGATCGGCAATCCCATCACGGCGTTTCAAGTGACTCTACAAATGGTTCACCGCCTCGTGGCCTATGCCATCATTCTTGGCATTGTGGCGGCGGCGATGCTTACGCGGAAGAAACTCGGTGGCGACGACGCGCTGGCGAAATTCGCCTGGTTCTGGTTTGGGTTGCTGACGCTGCAAATTGGCTTGGGCGCGTGGACCGTCTGGTCAAACAAGGCGGCGGATATAACCACCTTGCACGTCATGGTGGGAGCGTCGGCACTGTTGGTCGGGGCGCTTTGGTGGCTGATGGCTGCCCGCCGTGCTTCGTTGGCTGAAACAGTGAAATGAAAGCGTCAGCGGAAACTCTCAATGCAACTTCGGTTGCAGAAAAAAGCTGGCCGGCGGTTTTCGCCGACTTGGTGAAGGCCCGCCTAACGGCATTGGTGCTGTTGACCACGTTCGTGGGGTTTTATCTGGGCGAACGCGGTTCCGTGGATTTTCTCCAGATGTTCCACGCCTTGTTCGGCACGGCGCTCGTCGCGGGTGGAGCAGCCGCGTTGAACCAATTGTTGGAGCGCGAATACGACGCGAAGATGCGGCGCACCGCCACCCGTCCGTTGCCGTCAGGACGCTTGCAGCCCGTAACTGTTGCCGTTTTCGGCGGTGTGTGTTCGGTCGCCGGATTGATCTACCTCGCCACGCTGGTCAATCTACTCACCAGCGTCGTTGGCGCGGTGACTTCCATCAGCTATTTGTTTATTTACACACCGCTCAAGCGGGTGACGTGGGTGAACACTTTGATTGGCGCGATTCCCGGCGCGTTGCCGCCGCTCATGGGCTGGACGGCGGCGCGCAACGAATTTAACGGTGAAGGCTGGGCACTGTTTGCGATTCTCGCATTCTGGCAAATCCCGCACTTCATGGCCATCGCGTGGCTGTATCGCGAGGATTACGCGAAGGCGGGCTTCGTCATGTTGCCTAACCTACCGAGGGGCGGTAGCCGCACGGCACAGCAGGCGGTGGGCAACACGATTGTTCTGCTGCTGGCAAGCCTGATACCGTTCGCGCTGGGCTTGAACGGGAAAATTTACCTTATCGCCGCGCTGATTCTGGGAGCAGGGTATTGTTGGACTGCTATCCGGTTCGCACAGCAACTCACGGCACAACGGGCGCGACAATTATTTCTGGCCTCCATCATTTACTTGCCGTTGCTCATCGCGGTGCTGGTCGGAAACAAGGTGAAGTGAGATCAAAGTCAAAGCCCGGCATTTTTACTCCCCGAGATTACGGAGCAGCAGCGCGTTCAGTTTGGCGGGAGAAAATACCGTGACGGTTTTGCCTTTGACGGACAGCAGTTTTAACTCGCGAAATTTGGCGAGCGTGCGCGAAAAAGTTTCCCGGACGGTGCCGAGTTCCGCCGCCAGAACACCCTTGGCCACGGACAGTTCGATTTTTACCGGCGTGTCGCTTTTGGGATCAGGACAGCGTTTAACCAGCCAGTTGGCCAGGCGAGTTTCAACATCCTTCACCGTAAGGTCCTCGATTTGCCCGACGAGCACGCGCAGATGGCTGCTCATGGAACCGAGCATCCGCAGCGCCAGTTCCGGCTGGCGCTTGATCAAAGCCAGAAACCCATCCTTTTGCACGAGCAACACCTGGGTTTTTTCCAAGACGCGGGCGTCGGCGGGGTAACCCGTCGGGGCCGCCAGTGCCACTTCGGCAAAGGAATCGCCGGTGCGAAAAATGTGAATGATCTGCTCCTTGCCGACGGCGCTGACGCGATGGACGTTCACGGCCCCGCACTGAATGACGTAAAAGCCGGTGGCCGGATCGCCCTCGTGAAACAGGTATTCACCGCGCTCCAGCGACTTAACCAGCGTGACTTCCGCAATCGCCGCCAAATCCGCCGGTGACACGCCGGTGAAAAGCTGGCAACTCCGCAGCGTATTGACGACTGCCTGTTTTTTGAATTCGTTGAAGGCGGTGGACATAACGAGATTCAAGCAGCCGCACGCCAAAAGTAAATGATCCAATCCGCGCCATCACCGCGCTCCAGCTTGGACTGGAAGCCCTCGCTGTTCAGTTTCTCAATCAGCGGGGACGGCAGAAACGGCGCGACGACAATCAAGCCCTCGTCCGGCTTGAGCGCATCCACGCGCTGGCGGATTTCGGGGAACGGCTCGACGCCACGCGACAGGATTTCGCGCACGTCAAAGCGTTTGAACTGGTTTATGGGCGGCATATTCATGGTGAGGAGAGCGTTTTGAGTTTCGAGATAATTTCATCCGTCGGCAAATTTAATCCGGGCTGTTGAAAAACAATTTCGCCCTCGGCATTCAGAACCGTGATGATGTTGGAATGGGTAAAATCGCCGCTGGCATCTTTTTTGTATATCACGCCGAGAAGCGCGGCCAGTTCGCGCACGTCATCCGGATCGCCGCGCAGCAGCGTCCAGTTTTGATTGCTCAATTCAAGTTTGGCGCGGTATGCCTTCAACGCGGCCGGCGTGTCGCGCACGCTGTCGAAGGAGACAAGCAGGAAGTCCGTGTTGGTTCGCAGGTTCGCTGGCAACGCGGCTTCGATGCGCTGCATGTCGCATACCGTAAGCGGACAGGTAAACTGGCAGGATGCAAAAAACATCGCGATGACCTGCGGTTTGCCTCGCAACACGCCGAGCTTTACACGACGACCGGTATCCGAAGTCCAAGTTGAATCAAGCAGGAACAACGACTTGTCGGTGCATTTCGTCTGTGCTGCAAGCGGACGGCAACACGGCGGCAACACGGCGTCAGTTTCGTTTGTTATCGCCAGTGCGGTTGCGGAGGAAAGCGCGAAGATGAGCAGCGGCAGCTTCATAAATCCTTGGCGCACCGAAAACCCAGATTGTGAACCGTGTAAGCCGCCTTGAGGCTGCTGCGAAATCCGTAGCGCATGAAGGCGGGGAAGTTTTGCACATCCTTTGCGCCGATGGCGCCCGCGCCGCAAAAGAGTTGGCGATCCAGGCCGGTGTCGCCGCGCGCGTCGCCGGTGACGGTGGCGGAATTGAAATCAGAAACCCATTCCCAGACGAGCCCGTGCAAGTCGCGCACGCCCCAGAAATTGATCGGGCCGGATTCGACGAAGGGTAATACGTTCGACGACGGAGTGGAATACCACCGAAGAATGTCGCGTTGAAACGCTGCATCATTGGTGCCATCCGCGAGGGTTGGGCTGGCCGCAGCAGCTAGTTCCCATTCCGCGAGGGTTGGCAATCGCTTGCCATGCCATTGCGCGAACGCTTTGGCGGCAAACCACGAGACCCACACGACGGGCTGTGCCGGCATTGCGTTGGTGCCCAACTCCAGATCGCCGGCCCAGTGCAGTAGATATTTTTCGTCGGCAAAAATCCGTTTTACCTGCGAGCGTTGCCAGCGCGGATTCGCGCGGACGAATTCCAGAAATCTTTCGTTCGTGACCGGCACCACATCGAGATAAAAACTTTTGACCGGCACTGCCTTCAAATCCGTCTGTGAACGGAAGAGCGGACGAAAGACGCCGTTGGAAACGCAGGCCATGTCCGGCGGTGCCGCGTGCGCCATCGCACTCGCAAGCAACCCAAGCGCGGCTATGCAAATGTAATGACGGAGGCCGGACATGGCGTTTTAGTTATTCAAATTTGCTCGGAGCCGGAGTCGCGTTCGGTGCGGGCGCAGCGGCTTCGGCACGAATTTTCGCCACATCCGCCGCGCTCACGGCGTCGCTGGCGTTGCCCCAAGAGTTGCGCACATACGTCAGCACGTTGGCAATTTGATCGTCGGTGAGATAGGCGAGCGGAATCATCGTGCCTTTGTAGGTCTTGCCATTAACGACCGTCTCGCCAGTGCGACCGATCACCACGGCGCGAATGGCGTCCTCTTTGTTTTTTATCAGGAAATCAGATTCTGCCAGCGGTGGTATTTGTCCCGGTACGCCGAGGCCGGTGGGTTGGTGGCAGACGAAGCACGTCTGCATGTAAACCGATTTTCCTTTCTCGACTTGAATGTCCTTGGTTAGGCCGGCGATCTTCGGGTTGCCTTTGAGCTCGGAAGCCATCTGCGCCTTCAATTCGGCGACTTTCTTTTCCGAGTCTGAGCCGCCTTCCGCCGCGCTGCCGAGATAAATGGCGTCCACTTCCTTGCCGGAATAGACGAGCAAATCCGGCGGGCCGGAGACTTTCAACATGCCGAGGCAACCTTTGTTAAAGGCGCGAAACAGGGCGTGATCCACGAGAATGAAGGTGCCGGGCACATCCACTTTGAATTCCACAATCGCCGAGCCGCCCGCCGGCACAATCGTGGACTGGACGTTGTGCTGGTTGATCGTCGTGCCGCCCTCGCCATAGACGTTGTCGAAAATTTCGCCAATGACGTGGAACGAGCTAGTCAGGTTTGGCCCGCCGTTGCCGACGAACAAACGCACGGTCTCACCGACCTTCGCCGTGATCGCCTTGTCCCCGACGAGCGAGCCGACCGCGCCGTTGAAGACGACATACGCCGGACGCTCGTCAATCGCCTTGTTCATGTCAAAGGGCTGAAGACCTTCGACACCGAAATTTGCGGCGGTGTAAAACTCGCCCTGCATCACGTAGTATTCACGGTCCACCGGCGGCAGACCGCCTTCGGGTTCGACGAGAATCAGACCATACATACCGTTCGCCACATGCATGCCCACGGGCGCTGTAGCGCAGTGATACACATAAAGCCCAGGGTTAAGCGCCTTGAAAGAAAACTGCGACGAGTGTCCCGGCGCGGTAAAGGTCGAGGTCGCGCCGCCGCCCGGCCCGGTGACGGCGTGCAGATCAATGTTGTGCGGCAGCTTGCTGTCCGGCGCGTTGTTCAAATGAAACTCCACGTCATCACCCACGCGGATACGGATGAAACTTCCGGGCACATCGCCACCAAAAGTCCAGAACGTGTAATCCACGCCGTCGGCCAGGCGTTTCGTGACCTCTTTCACTTCGAGATGGACGATGACCTTGGCCGAGTGTTTGCGTCTGATGGGCGGCGGCACGTTGGGCGCCTGAGTTAATACGGCTTCTTCCTGGCCCATCACCTCCGGGTCAACGGGACGGACCGGTTTGGTGATTTTGGCGGGCGCGTCAGCGAGGGCCACCCTGCAGAACATCGCTGCGCTTACGCCAATGACACACCAAGTATGAATATAGTTTCGTTTCATGATTAGATGCTGGTTGTTAGTTCAGTTTTTTTGATGTCAGTCGTAAATTCTCCGTCTGCCAAAATCTTTCTGGCGGCGTTGACGCCGACAGCAATTCTATTGTCCGTCACTGGGTAGGAATTTTTTATAAACCCAAGTTGATGTAGTTCGAGGCGCTCAAAATCTTTGAAGCCGGTGAGTTTAAGCGTGTGTCGCGTGCAGTTGAGCGGGCAGCCGTCAATCGCCAGAATGCGTTCCGCTGAGGCCGCCTTGTTGACGAGGGGCTTCACGCGTCCACCGATGCCAGCGAGGCAGGACATCTCCGCCGCGCCTTCGCGTGTGAGCTGACGGGCGATGCGGTCGGCCAGTTCGCCCGCATCCGAGCAGCCGGAGCAGGCATAGACCAAAGTGCCTTGTGGCAACAGCGCATTTTGTTCTTCGCTCATGACATTTCTTTCTTTGTCACGCAACCAATCTGCCGCATTTGCCTTTGAGAAGATTTGACGCAAGTCAAATCCAGATCACTATTTTTCTCAGGCTGAGAAATGCAAAACGGCCTTCATAGCTGAAGGCCGTTTCAAAATGAATAGGAGCCTGAATCACCCGCCGCCAACGCTCTTCCATGTCATCGACAGCAGCAAAACCATGAGCGCACCCAACACTGCCTCGGTGAAGCCGATGTTGCGGACGGTGATTCGCGGACGCCACAACAGCAGCCACATTGTCCGCATGGCGAAAACGACGGCAAAGACGGTGGCAACCCACGGCGCAAGGTGCTGCGAAGCGAGCCAAGCCATCAAAACAATTCCGATCATGACCGCAACCACAGATGGCGTTGCGGAAAAATCTTTTCCTTTCGACAAACGCAGGCAGGTCCGCACGGTCAACACCGTCGGCACGCTGCGCGTAAGCGACATAGCCGTCAAAGCGAGCAATTGATTCACATTCCAGCCGGCCAGCGCGGCAAAAGCGGCGGGTAAAAGTCCGAAAGCCACCGCGCCCGCAACCTCGGCCACACCTTCACGCGCTTCGTTGCGGCTGTCGGCCCACACGAACACCAAACCGGCCAAAGCCGCCGGCAGCAGTGGCCAGAGTTTTTCCACGCCGCCGAACTTTGCGGCCAGCAATAATCCCCCCAACGCCAGCGTTGACAGAACCAGCAGACTTAAAATCAACGGTTCCACCTGCCGAGCGTCCAGACGACCGCGAAGCGCGAGCCGGAGAGGGCGGCGCAGAAAAAATCCCGCTAGCGCTGCGACCGCCAGCGCACCACCGGCCGCCGAGGGCGCGACGAGCAGGCCGAAGGCTACCGGCTCCAGTGCGAGCGACCAACTGCCATGCTCTTTCGGCAATGACAGTTGAATCGCCGCGCGCCAGGAAAATTTATCCACGGTCAGCGTCATGGTTTGACTTTCAATGACCGCCACATGCGGTGGCCACCGGTTCCGCCGGTTCGCCGACGGCTTTGAGCTTGGTGATTTTCACACGGGCTTCGCCGGGAATGTTGACGAGGTGTTCCCAAGTGAACGTATCCGGCCATTGCGCAGCGAACTGGTAACGCAGCGGCACTGGATCGTGGTCGTTGAACAGGATGAAGTGGTCGCCGACCGGGAGTTCAAGCCAGGTCTGGATGATGAGGCCGTGTTTCACGGAACAGGGGATGGAGCGCACGTCCATGACTTTGTCCGCGCCGATGAGGTTTGCAGTTTGCATGTTTATTATTTCTGTTTTTTTGTGGTTGTTGACTAAAAGTTTCCGGTGCCGGTCATCCGGCGACCGACATCGGTCATCATGGAAGGGTTCCACGGCGGATCCCAAACGATGTCCACTTCGGCTTCCGTGATGCCCTCGATGTTCATCAGCGCGTTCTTCACACCCCATGAAATACTTTCGTGCATCGGGCAGCCGGGCGTAGTGAGCGTCATGGCGACGGTGACTTTGCCGGCATTGAGCGCGTAGCTGTAGACCAGCCCCAAGTCCACGATGTTGCAGCCGATCTCCGGGTCAATAACCTGGCGCAGGGCGGCAAGAATGGTCTGATCGTTTTGTTCGCTGTCGGTCATAAAATGGCGCGGTTGACGGATGTTTTTGGAAGTGGTTTTAATTGCGGACGGATGAAATGCCGCAACATGGTCGCGACATTAAAACCGAAAACGGCGAGACTGGCCGCCAGTAGTCCAGTGCCGCAGCGAACGGCGGTGAGGTTGGAAAACTCCATCGCCAGCAGGGTGGTGAGCAGGCCGGCGAGAAAAATCCAGTAGCTGATGATTTGCAACCGGGCTGAATAGAGTTCCGCCAGCGACGGCACTTGTGATCGACCAATGTGCTGGCTGTAAGTGCCGAACCAAACGATGAAGGGAATGATTTTGTAGAGCATCCCGATGATGGCAAACGTCACGACGCCGACGAGGCCGAGAAAACCATAAACATTTTCAAGCTGCATGGTGTCGGTGTTCACCGGCAAACCCGGCCACGAAAGCACGGCGGCAATGATGGACAATGGGAACATGAAACCGACCGCCGTGAGAAAGCCGCGCACGCCCCAATCCATTGCGGCGCGTTTGCGTGCCCGCAAAATGGCGCGCAATTCCAGAGCATACAGTGCGAGGGCCAGAACGACGACGAGCGCAAACGCCAGTTTCCACGGGCTGCGTAGCAGGATGGTGACGAATGATCCGGCCAGACCGCCGTTCAACAGAATGACTGACCACGCCGCGCGCCGGGGATTTTGCAGTTCGCTCAGCGTGAACATCGGAATGAGCTTGTAGGACACGCCGACGATGAGGATGAAAAAGAAACCAATCGCGCCGAGGTGCGCGTGCGCGTGCATCGCGCCGATGGGATCGAAGCGGAAAACCCAACCGGCGAGCGCGGGCAGCGATTCCGAAGATGATTTGGCCACGGCAATGACCAACCCCGCCGCGACAGCAAGCATTATCCAGCCGATGGCCGAGGCGACACTCGTGGCGATGACATTCCATTTCGGCACGCGTAGCAAGGTGCGCGCGATGTTGTAGATGAATATGGCTACACCCACGGCCAACACTGCACCGAAGATCGCGACGGACTTTAGATTCCATGCCGAAAACGCCCAGACCATGCCGACGAATCCGGCGAGGTGAAAGGCAAATTGGATTTGCGCCAGCCGTTCGCTGAATAATTTGGTTTCCAGCGCGACGGGCACCAGTTGATACATTGCGCCCATGACGATCGAACACAGCCAGCCGAGCACAAAAAGATGCGTCACGGCGATGGCACCGGGGCTGTAGTGATACATTGCCAGGATGTCCGGCTGCACCACAATCCAACCCGCGCCAAGAAATAGCGCCAACAAGCCGGTGATGGTGAACAGCAGCGGCAGCGTGGACGACGGCGCGGTGGCACCGAACGGCTGCGTTTGCTGGGTCACACGCGGCACAGCGCGATTAGCGGTGGCGGATTTGGGTAACGTGGCTTCCATCAGGTTGGGTTGTCGTTTCGTAAGTGAACCCGCGCTGTTCGAGCAGCGGATAGAGCAACAGCGGTTGGCGGTCCGTATGCGCGATCAGCGTTGCGCCCGCCGGCAACGTGGCGACGGCTTCGAGAATTTTCTGCATCGGCTGCGGCGGTTCGAGACCGCGCGCGTCGAGTTGGATCGGCGTGGTTTCCATGTTAGAAAGTGACAGTTAATTGAGTGTAAACCCAGTTGGCGTCCTGTGAACCGCCTTTTCCCGCAAGGGTTTGATGGATATAGTCGCCGGTAAAGAAATGGCCGTAACCGGCTTCTACTTGGGCGAAGCGCGTGATGGCGTAAGCCGCCGTCACGTCGAGTTCGGAGCCGACGAAGGTGCTGTAACCCTGTGCTCGACCGTAGCCGCCAGTCGTGCGCGGCGTGCCGCCCGCCGTGTAAAAGTAATCATTGCCGTTCGCGAGCCAGAAGTTGTGACCCTCCAGCGAAACGGTCATTTGCTTCACGGGTTTGAGCTGCAAAATGGTGCGCAAGTCCTGGACGTTTTGCAGCGAGAAGAAATCCATGTAGCCATAAAATTTATGGTTGGTGGGGAAAAGATTGTCGAACGTTCCATGCGTTCCGTCGTTTGGATTACTGTCGCCCGAAGAATAATCGTATTCGATGCCCAGCCGCGGCGTGGCCCAGAGGTTCGTCATAGTGTAACCGCCTTGAACAACAAACATGAAGGCGTTCTGTGTGAGGCGGGCTGCGGTGGTCGTAGGCGCAAAATCACCAAACTGATACGCGCCTTCAACGGAATAATCCCAATTGCCGATTTCGCCCGGTTTGGATTTAACGCGTCCGCCGATAGTATAGATATCGCGTGCCGTGGGCTGCGGGAATTGCGGGCTCGGCTCGGCGCTGTTGGCTGCCCGCGTGGCATTGCGCGCCAGAAAATAAACATCGAGGATGTTTTTGGGGACTTTCAGGCTCGTGGCATAAACGCCGGAGAGAAAATCATAGTCGTTTGCCTGATCAAACACGCCATCCTGGGGCACCACCGGACGACCACTGAAAAAGTCCGCGCCGAACCATTCATTTTGCCAGCGCACTTTGGCAGCATCGAACGAGCGCCCGATGTTGTTCCAGTTGACTGCGCCCACCAAACGCTCTTCGCCATAGGATAATTCCTGCCGGCCCACTTTGGCGGTGACCGGGAATTCTTTTTGGTTGCCGAGAGAAACGTAAGCCTGATGCAAATCAATGGTGTCTGACTCCGGGCCGTAGCCTAATCGTTTCACCGTGCCCGGAACGACCGGAGCATTGGCGTAGGCATAACGATCGTCATTGTTTGCCGTGCTGCTCTGGCCCTCGACGAAGGCATTCCACCAAGTATCCGTGTAACCGATGTGCAGACGAGTCCTGGTTAAAAAATAGTCATTATCCACCTTGGCTCCTTGCGCACGGAAATCCACCGAGCCGGAAATGCCGGGAATGCCAAAGCCCTGCTTGTTTTCATAACGCCCGCGCACACTGCCGCCAATATCCCACGGCTTGAAATCAGCGGACTGCTGACGCAACCAGTCGTTCGCCAGACCGGCGCTGGCGGCGGGCTTGGCGACGGGGGCAGCCGTAACGGAAGCAGCGGGTTTATCCTGCGCCAGAGCCGGCATGGCGGCAGCCAGCGCGAGGGTGATGAGTGAGGCGGGTTTAGTGCTCATTATTTTTTCAGGTTCAGGTTGATGGCGGATGGATCCTTGATTTCCGGTTTGGAAAAAGTCAGCAACATGGAGAATGGGGTGATGGCTTTCACCGCGTGCGGAAGATTCGGCGGCATGTAAATCAAATCGCCAGCCTTGACCACGCTGGGTTTGCC
>CAIXPZ010000083.1 GCA_903921455.1 uncultured Verrucomicrobia subdivision 3 bacterium
CTCAAAAAAATCCGGCAGATCGAGCTGCGCACGAACCGCATCGTGACCGAAACGCTCGCAGGCCATTACCATTCCGTCTTCAAGGGCCAGGGCATGTACTTCGACGAGGTGCGCGAATACCAGCCCGGCGACGCCGTGCGCGCGATTGACTGGAACGTCACCGCGCGGATGAATCATCCGTTCATCAAGAAGTTCGTCGAGGAACGCGAACTCACGCTCATGCTCGTCGTGGACGTGAGCGGCTCCGGCCTGTTCGGCTCGCGCGGCCAGTCCAAGCGCGAACTCGCCGCCGAGATCGCCTCCGTGCTCGCCTTCTCCGCCATCCGCAACAATGACAAAGTCGGTCTCATCCTCTTCAGCGACGAGGTGGAGAAGTTCATCCCGCCGCGCAAGGGCCGCAGCCACGTGCTGCGCGTCATCCGTGAAGTCTTGTTCTTCGAGCCGAAGCGGCGCGGGACGGATTTGAACACGGCGTTGGAATTTCTGCTGCGCGTGCAGTCGCACAAGGCCATCACGGTGATCGTTTCGGATTTTCTGGGTTCGCCGATCGCCCCGCGTCGGACGGGTGAAAAAAAGGCGCCGCGTCCGCACCTGATGTCGCTGGAATCGCTGGCGCAGGCGTCGTTCACGATGCTGCGGCAGGTGAACCGCAAGCATGACGTGGTGGCGGTGCAGGTTTCGGATCCACACGAGCTGGAGCTGCCGAATCTGGGCCGGCTGATTTTTCAAGACGCCGAAACGGGTCAGGTGGTTGAGGTCAATACCGGCGACGCGCGCAAGCGGGCGGCGTTCGCGGAGCGGCAGACGAAGGCGCAGCAAGAGACGGCGCGGCTGTTCCGCCGCGCGGGCATCGACGCGATGCAGTTGCGCACGGATCAGGAATACGGTCCGACGCTGGCGAGATTTTTTGAAACGCGGGAGAAACGGAGGCTGCGCGGATGAAACCGCGACTCGCAAATCCTGTGGGTAGAACCCGCGTCACGCGGGTTCAATTCGGCGTCCCGCCGAATTGCGGCGAAACGCGCGGCCTTGCCCTGATTCGGACGCACCGCCAGCAGAGATGTGTCCCGTCGGTTTCGGGCGCGACGCCCGAAACAACCCGCCGGAGGCGGGGGCTACCCGCGCGAAGAAAAGATTTTTGTCACGCATGATTGCCACGAACAACAACGTCGCAACCACTGCCAGCGACATCCGCGACATCAAGCCGCCGATTGAGATTTCGGACGGCCTGGCGTGGCTGTGGTGGGGACTGATCGTGGTCGCTCTTTTGGTGGCAGCTTTGCTGCTTTGGCGCTGGTGGCGAAATCGCCAGGCGAACATCGTCCTGCCGCCGCCGGTGCCGGCGCATGTCCGCGCGAAGCAAAAACTGGAGCAGGCGCTGGCGCTCATCACGCAGCCGAAGCCATTCGTCGTCGCCGTGTCCGATACCGCGCGGGCCTATCTGGAGGAGCGGTTCCAATTCCACGCCCCGGAACGGACGACGGAGGAATTTCTGCGCGAGCTCGGCGGCACGAAACTGCTGCTGCCGGAGCAGAAGGCCAGCCTCGGCGAATTTCTCGCCAGTTGCGATCTCGTGAAGTTCGCCAAATACGAGCCGGGCGAAACTGAGCTGCGCGGGCTGCATTCCTCCGCGCTGCGCCTGGTCGAGGAAACCGAGCCGCCGCCAGAATTGGCCGCGCCGGTTGAAAATTCAAAATTGGAAATTGGAAATTCCAAATGATCTTCGCTCATCCATGGCTCTTGTTGTTGCTCCTGCTGTTGCCGCTGCTGGCGTGGCTGAAGGGCCGCCGCGGCGCGCCGCCGGCGTTCGTCTATTCGTCGGTGCAGCTGGTGCGCGCGATGCAGAACATCCACCGCTCGCGCTTCGGCGGTTTTCTGGGTTCGCTGCGCTGGCTGGCGCTGGCCTTGGGCATCGTGGCGCTGGCCCAGCCGCGTTTGACCAAGAGCACGACTGAGATCAAGGCGAGCGGCGTGGACATCGTCGTGGCCCTCGACTTGTCAGGGAGCATGATTTCCGAGGACTTCGAGGTGCGCGGCGAGCGCGTGAACCGCTTCAACATGGCGCGTTCGGTGTTGAAGGGTTTCATCGATAAGCGCCCCAACGACCGCATCGGGCTGGTGCTGTTCGCGTCGCAGGCGTTCATCGGCACGCCGCTGACGCTGGATCACGATTTCGTCCAGGCGAATCTGGACCGGCTGGAGATCGGCGCGATTGACCAGAATTCCACCGCCATCGGCGACGGCCTCGGCACAGCGGTGAACCGGCTGCGCGATCTCAAGGCGAAAAGCAAAATCGTGATCCTGATGACCGACGGCCAGAATAATTCCGGCAAACTCGATCCGCGGCTCGCGGCGGAAGCGGCCGCTTCGCTCAAAGTGAAAGTGTACACGGTCGGCATCGGGATGCGCGGCCAGGCGCCGATGCCGGCGCGCGACATGTTCGGCCGCAAGGTCTATCAGATGGTGCCGGTGGACATTGATGAGGACACCCTCCAGAAAATCGCCGACCAGACCGGCGGCAAATATTACCGCGCGGACAACGCGGAGAAATTCCAGCAGATTTACAACGAAATCGACAAGCTGGAGAAAACGGAGGCCAGCGTGAAGAAATACACCCAGTTCACCGAGCTGTTCCCGTGGCTTGCCGCCGCGGGGCTGGCGCTGCTTATCCTCGAGTTGGTATTGGCACAAACTACATTCCGGAGGCTCCCATGAAAAGATTGCCGATTGTCGATTGCCGATTGCCGATTACGGAATCATTTTCCCGCCGCCGTTTTGCGCGAGGCGGCCATGATGGCGGTCAACTCGTTGGCTTCGTCGAGCAGCGCAGACAACTTCTTTACTGGCATCGTGCCGGATTCGATAAGCAATTCGAGCCACAGTGCGGTTTCGTCGGCTTCCTCTTCAACGGTTCCGATTTTGGCGATGAATTCGACCTGACTGCGGGCACGACAACTAGCACGGTAATTCGCCGCCACCGAGGTGCCGCTGCGGACGATTTGTTTGGCGATGGCGCGTCCAGCGTCGTCAGATTTGGGAATGGCTCGCGTGAGCTTGATGATTCTCAGCGCGAAGGTTTTCGTGCGTGCTTTAAGTTCGGTCGGGTTCATGGAGCGAATTTACAAACCCAATCGGCAATCGGCAATCGGCAATCGGCAATTTCAAAATGAGGTTCGAGCATCCCAACATTTTGTGGCTGCTGCTGGTGATTCCGCCGGCGCTGGCGGCGTTTTTCTGGTGGAGCGAACGCGTGAAGCAAAAGCTGCTGACGCAATTCGTCGAGCCCCGCTTGCTGGCGCAATTGACCGTCGGGCTTTCGCCCAGGCGGCGGAAATGGCGTTACGCCCTGGTCATCGCCGCGGCGGCGTTGCTCATCCTGACCATCGCCCGGCCGCAGCGCGGATTTGATCTGGAGGAAGTGCGGCAAAACGGCCTGGACATCGTTGTCGCGGTGGATACATCAAAATCCATGCTCGCCACGGACGTTCCGCCGAACCGGCTGGCGCGCGCCAAACTGGCGGCGCTGGAACTGATGCAGACGGCGAAGGCCGACCGGCTGGGTCTCGTGGCGTTTGCCGGCGACGCGTTTCTTTCGTGTCCGTTGACGATTGACGATACCGCGTTCCAGCAAAGCGTGCAGGCGCTGGATGTGAACTCGATTCCGCAAGGCGGCACGGCGCTCGCGGCGGCCATCAATACCACGCTGGAGGCGTTCAAGGAAAAGGGCAACCACCGCGCGCTCGTGCTCTTCACCGACGGCGAGGATAACGACGCCGGCGCAATGGAGGCCGCGCAAAATGCGGCCAAAGAAGGCTTGAAGATCTTCACCATCGGCATCGGCTCGACGGAGGGCACGCTCATCACCATCGCCGACGCGAACGGCAATTCGGATTACGTCCGCGACGACAAGGGGCAGGTCGTAAAATCGCACCTGAACGAAAAACTGTTGCAGGATATCGCCGCGGCGACGGGCGGCTTTTACCTGCCGTTGCGCGGGGCGGACACGATCAACACGCTTTACGAGCGCGGCCTCGCACCGCTGCCGAAATCCGAGAGCAAGGAGAAACTGGTGCGGCGGTATCACGAGCAATTTCACTGGCCGCTGGCGCTGGCACTGGCGCTGTTGATTGCTGAATTTCTTTTGCCGGAGCGTGTGCGCCGGAAAGCTGGGCGCGCCGCCGCGGTTATGTTACTGCTCTTGGCTTCCAGCCAGGGCAGCCTGGCATCACCGGCCGCAGCGCTGCGGGATTATCAGTCCGGCCATTTCACGAATGCGCTGGCGGAATACACCAGGATCGCGGCGGTGAAAACGAATGATCTCCGTTTTATTTTTAACGCCGGCGACGCGGCGTATCGCGCCACGAATTTCGATCTGGCGCAAAATCTGTTTCAGCAGGTGTCGGTGTCGCCGGATTTGAAGCTGCAGCAGGCGGCGTTTTACAATCTCGGTAACGTCCAGTTCCAAAAGGCGAAAGCGGCGAAGGACCTGGACGGGCTGGAACAGGGCTTTGACGCGGCGGCGAAAATCTACGAGCGCGCGGTGATGTTGAACACGAACGACGCGGATGCGATTTTCAATTACCGTTTCGCGCAGGGCGCGGCGGAGCAGGTGCGCGCGATCAAGGCCGCCTTGCAGTCAGCCAAAGCCAGCGCCGACACGGCCGTGCAGCGCGCCGAGTTTCATCGCGCCTACGAAATCATGGAGCTGCTGAAGCAGAAATATAAGATCGCTGAGAAACAGTTTGAAGAGTTCACCAAAAAATTGAAGGACATCGATGACATTGCGACGCCTCATCAGCCTTAGCCTGCTGCTGTTTGTCTGGCAGCAGGCTTCCGCCCAACTGGCGCCCGCCGAAGATTTTTTCAACAGCGGCGCACAGCTTTACATTTCCAACAACGTCCCGGCGGCGCTGGAGCGCGTGGAACTGGGGCTGAAAACGTATCCGGCGGATGAGAAGCTGAAAAAGCTGGAGCAGTTGCTCAAACAGCAACAGCAGCAGCAGCAGCAGCAACAAAATCAACAACAGCAAAATCAGCAGAACCAGCAACCGAAGCCGCAGGACGACCAGCAAAAGAAATCTGACGAGCAAAAGAAGCAAGACCAGCAGCAAAAAGATCAACCAAAGCCGGACGAGCAGAAACAGCCTGATCAGAAAAAAGACGAGGAAAAGCAGCCGCCGGAGCAAAAGAAGGATTCCGGCGACAAGCCCAAGGACGAAAAACCGGAGCAAGCACAAGCCCAGCCGGCCAAACCGGGTGAGATGACGCCGGAAGAGGCGAAAAAACTTTTGGATGCGCAGAAAGGCCGCGAGCAATTGTTGCCAATCCAGCCGCAATCGAAGCCGCGGGATAATTCACGGCCGGTCAAAGATTGGTAAGTCTCCCGCTTCAACCTGTTCCCCCTCCGCGCAATGGCTGGCGTTGGCGCGGAGGGGGATTTTTCTGCCCACATTGATTCAGGTGGCGCCGGCTTATTTCAGCGCCGGATGATGCGATAATAGGCCGAACTGGGCGCCACGCCGCCGCGATCGTGGAAGTCGTCATCGTCGCTGAAGGAACCGTTGGCGGGCGCCATATTTGTCCGGATATCTGTCCAGTTCACCAGGTTGGTGCTGCGCTGGAGCACATAGCTGGATCCCGGGGCGCCGGTGAAATTGAAGTGCGAGCGGTGGCCGTCGAAATCCAGGTGCGTGACGCGATCCTCGTCCTTTTCGGCGAAGTGCGCAACGAGCACGGTGTCGGCATCCAGGGTGACGTAGTTCGTGCTGCTGGCGCTGAACTCGACGCCGTTGGTGGTCCAGTTCACGAATTTGAACCCGGGATTCGGGACCGCCTCGATATAAGCCGTGCCCCCCAGCCAATAGGTGCCGTCGCCATAACCAACCCCGCCGTTGGTGGGGGTCGAGGTCAGGGTGAGGTTTGCCACGGGGTAAAAATTAGCCGTGACGTTGGTCTCGCACTCGGCGACCAGCGTGTAATTGTAATCGTAGCCGACAATATCGCCGTTGACGGTCCAGCCCCAGAATCCATAGCCCGGATTTTCCACCGCCGTAAGCGTGACGGTTTCACCCAGTCCGTAGAAACCCGCACCCAGGACCAAGCCGCCGCCGGGCACATCCACCGTGGCATTCACGGCGGTGTTGCCCAGGAAGTGGGCTACCAGCGAATGGTTTGTGGCGGTGTTCACGCTGCAGGTGAGGTTCGTAGAAACCTCAACGCCGTTTTCCGTCCAATTGACAAAGGTGTAGCCGGCTTTGGCGGTCGCCGTGAGGGTGATGTTGCTATTCACGCCAAACGCAAAACCGCCGCCACCGGTGACCGTGCCGCCTTGCGGCGGCAGTGCATTGCCGCGAATGACGTTGCCGGCGATAAAATTTGCCACCAGTGATCGATTTACATTGGCGGTGAAGGCATAAGTCACATCCGTGCTCACCACGCGTCCGTTCTCGGTCCAATTCAGCAAGGCATGGCCCAGGGCTGGAGTTGCGGTGAGCGTGACGACCGCGCCGGCCCCATAAAGGCCGTTGCCCGTGACGGTGCCACCCTCCGGCGTCGCCGGGCTCGCGTCTACAATGAATTGCGACGGAAGCTCCTGGCCCGAGGGGGCAATGGTGAAGGTGTAGGACTTAACGATGGAATCAATGCCATCATCCGCGCCAATCGTATAATTGAACACGCCGGATTCCGTCGGCGTGCCGGCAATGACTCCGGTGTATTCATCAAAGGTCATGCCTGCGGGCAGTGCGCCGCTGTTCGTGGTGGTAAAGAACCCCGCGCCGCCAATCACCACCGTCCGGGGAACATAGGGAAAGCCTTCTTCGCCGTCGTTGAGATGATCAATCAGACCGAGCCGTCCGGCAACATCCACAGCCGACATCTGCGCGCCCAGGTAAATCCCGACCACCACCGTGTTCGTATATTGTTTTTTACCGTGGATGCCGTCCGGTCCCACGCTGCCGGCTTTGGCTTCGCCGGTTTCGGGGTCGATCGGGCCGAGGTATTTGTAAAATTCGTAGCGACGCGTGACGACTTCATTTTCGTTGTTGAGATTTTCCGCCGCCGCCCCCAGTTCACCATTCGGACCGCCATTGGTCTTGGCATATTCCGTTTGGAGCAATTGCCATTCGGCTTCCACCTCGTCGGGTTCGCCGTTGCGCCAGTTTTTATCGTTCGGCTCATTGGGATTATCCGAAACCAGATCGCGCAGTTTGACTTCGTTGGCATTATGCGAGGTGGTCCGGATTTCCTTGACCCAAACCGGTTCGCCAAATTCCTTGGCCGGGCCCGCGGCGACGGCGGGCGGGGCCGGCGGTTTGATCGCCGCTTGCACGCGCGGCGGCACGGCGGGGATTCCCGGGGCGGCGGCCACGGGCGGATAATAAACGAACGTCGGCGTGGCGACTTGAACTTGGGGACCCAACACCAGGCTGCCCGCGCCATTATCTTGCAGCCAATGATACCGGATGGCGGTTGGCTGGTTGATATAGCCAACGCCAAAGTGTTCGCCGCCAAAATTGACCGAAGGATCCGTGAACATGTGGCCATCCGTCGGGGCGATCGTGCCCGTCGGCACGGCGGTGTAGGCCGACCAGGTGCCGCTCACGGCGTCATACTTGGCCGCGTACCGAACGATCACGTTCGTATGTCCGGGGTTGGAAGTTTTGTCCTCTGAAATCAAAGGGGTTCCGTAGTGGTTCCAGTCATAGGTATAGGTGATATCCGTGCTGCACGTGTCTTCCAGCTCGATCTCAAAACCGTGGCATTCCGTGCCCGTGTCGTTGACGGTGTCAAAATTATTGATGTCGCCGTAAGCGGTGCTGGCGTGAACTGTTTGCGTGGCGATTCCGGTGAAACCGGCTAGCACGGCTGAAATGACCGCGCGCTTGAAAAGGTCAGGCGGATTCATTTGTAAAATATTCATGCCGCGAAAATAGCAGCATCTTTTAAAAAACGCTGAAGTTCAGGATTAAAAATTATTTATACGCTGCCGATGCGCGCTGAAGGAAATAGGTCCGGCGAATGGTCTTCGTCCCGTGGCCTTGTTTTACAACTATTGAACCTTCCCGCCGCAGCCAAGCGACTGTTGGCCGCGCAATAATCCCCTGCGGCCGGCCAAGGTTCTGCGAGCGTCAATCGTTCCAGTCGCCCGTCTGGAGATAAGGCTTGAGCTTTTCTTTCAGATATTCGCGACCACGGTGAATGAGCGATTTGGTGGCGGAGAGCGAGCAGTCCAGCACTTCCGCGATTTCCTCGTAGCTTAATTCATCCTGCCGGCACAACAGAATTGCGGTGCGCTGATTTTCCGGCAGTTCGGCCAGGGCTGCCTCAATTTTCCGCGAGAGTTCCCCGTGCAACGCGGTTTCCGTGGGCAGAAAAATCTTTTTATCCTCGTATTGCCGCGACGGCTGGTCGTCGTGTTCGGCGTGGGTTTCCTCCAGCGATTCCGCCGGATGCCGCGAGCGGCGGCGGATTTCGTTCAGGCACAGGTTGCGCGCGATGGTGAAAAGCCAGGTGGAAAATTTGGCCGTGCGCTCGTAGCGGGCGCGGGATTTCCAGACTTGCAGAAAGGTGTTTTGCGCGACGTCTTCCGTCTCGGTTTCATCGCGGAGCGTGCGGAACACAAAGTTGAAGAGCGGCTGCTGGTATTTCGCGACCAACTCGGCAAACGCCGCGCGGTCGCCGCGTTTCACACGCAGCATCAGCACGGCATCGGGGTCGGCTTGGTCGGGCATCGTCGTCGTCAGTCTAACCAACCCCGCGCGGGCGACAAGGTTTCGGTTCAGAGCAGCGCTTTGATCAAATAATAGCCGCCCATCAGAAAACCCAGACTGGGCAGGACGTGCAGGGCATAAACGATCCACGCCAGATAATTGCGGTTGGACAGGACCAGTAAGGTGCCCAGGCATTCGATGACTAGAAATAGCCCGAGGCTCAACAGAATGATTTTGCAACTGCACCACGCGGCGACCAGATCAAGCGGCTTCCCCCAGGAAGCAAGCATGGCTATTTTAAAAAAATTGCCGGACTGCCGGCCGCTGGCGTCAAGCGCCAGATAGGCGAGGTTGATCAAGGCGATGCCCGCCAGCAGAAAATTACGGCATTGGCTAGGGGCGCGCTCCTTGCTCATGCGACTGGCCGGTTGATTGAAGGTTCCTTCAACGTCCCGGCTGCCCCACGTGGTTCAGCACCCAAAGCAAGCCGGTCACCAGCAGCACGAGCAAGGTCCCGAAAAAAACCGTGAAAAACCGCATCTGCTTTTGATGCAGGGAAGGCTCGCGCTTGGGCTTCATTTACTTTTGGCGGCGAACGGGATGACGCATTGGGAGCGGCAACGCTGTTCCATCTCAAACAAATCGAGACAGGCTTGGCGCGGCAGACGGTTGACCAGAGTGGTCAGCGAGGAGTAAGACAAAGTTCCCATGATGTGAAATGGGCAAACCAAATGAGTTTCATTTGCGGGACAGGACGCGGCATACTGAATGATCAGCTCGCGCAGTTGCTCCAGCGACTCCTGCCCGGTAATAAGCGACAAAGCCTGTCCCTGCGGTCCGCAGGCGGCCAACCGCTCCTGCGCCGCATCCTTAATTTGTCCGTCCGTTTTTAAATGCATAAAAATGCCAGCCCCGCCCAACCCGCCCAACCCGCCGCGTTTCCCCATTCCAAAGCCCATCCCCTTAAGGCGGAGCTGACAAAAACGACCCGTCCCACCCGATTGACGATCACGCCGCCACCCAACTTACCCCTCACCCTTCAATACGTTTCATTTTCCGAAATCTTACAAAATATTTTTATTATTTTTATGGAAGCTGAAAATCGGACGAAGAATGGGCCGGGAGTTGGGCGCAAATTACCTCGCTTGACGAGTAATTGACCGGGATCTGCGAACGGAGCCGTTGGCCGGGATGATAAACGGGGGCGGCGGTAACAACTCTAGCAAACCACCCGGGTGATCAAGTCACTTCCTTTTGCAACCGTTCGACTTCCTCTTTGATCAGCGCGATTACCCGGTGCTTGGCCACATACACGTGATTGGCCGTCATGCCGAAGGCTTTGGCGACGTGTTCGGCCGTCCAGCCTTTGATAACTTGGCAGTCAAATATCTGGTATTGTTGCGGATCCACCCGGCGGCGCGCCTTGGCCGTAGCGGCGGCGAGCAGGTTCTTTTCCCATTCCGCATCCCACAATTTTTCCAGGTCCGGCGCGACTTGGAGGGATTGCGGGAGTGCGCGCATTTTATGGTCTTGATTGACATTTTCGTGCACCGCTTCGTGGTGATCTGGATCGGCAGGAAAATCGTGCGGCACGACGTGCGGCTGCCGCTGGCGCAGCTTGTCGGTAATGCGCCAGCGGGTCATGTTCAACAGCCATGTTTTGAAAGTTCCGAGCGCCGGGTCGTATTTGAAGCCCGGCATGTGCTTGGCAACGGCGATCATCGTCTGCTGCACCACGTCTTCGGCCTCGGTGTTGGTCAACCCGCCCCGCATCGCCACGCCATAGATGAGCTTCCAGTAAATGTCGAAAAAATCCTGCCAGCTTGCCTGATCCTGCCAGTCTTTCAACCGGTGAAGCAGCGTCGCCCGCGTTGGAATCAACTCATCATCCCCATTTTCCATGCTCCAAGTAAGAAGACTGACGCCACCTTTGGCAAATCAAAAAAACCGCCACGGGAAAAATATTGAAAACACCCTCCTCCTTCCGATAGCTTTTCCCGCGATGTTCATTAACGGGATTTTGGTCCGGGGCAAAACATGCAAAGCAAATCACAGAAATGGGATGCGCCCCTTGAAGGCTGCCGTCTGCTTTCTGATTGCCGCCGGCGCTGCGGCGAGTTGGGCGCAACCATCGGCCCCGACCAATACCACCAACGCCATCCAGATCGTTGAACTCCAAGGCACGGTGCAAGTGTTCTCCGCCGGGGGCGCCGGCTGGACGCCGGCGCAGACGAATCAGTTGCTGCATCCCTTGGACCGGATCCATACCGCCGCCAATAGCCGTCTGGCCCTGCGCTGGTCCGACCGGAGCATCGTCCCGTTCGGTGCCTCGACCGAGCTGGAGATCTTGCCACCGGACGCATCTGGTTCGCAGTCCGGCCTGCATCTCATTCGTGGCGTCCTCTCCTTTTTTCACCGGGACCAGCCGGGCCGCATCCGCATCATCACCCGCGGCGCGGTCGCCGGCGTCGAAGGCACGGAATTTGTCCTTGCGGTGAATGACGCCGACGCCACCACGCTCTCCGTCGTGGACGGACGGGTGAAATTCGGCAACAACCAGGCCACCCTGATGCTCACCAACGGCGAACAAGCCATGGTGGAACTGGGCAAGGCTCCGGCGCGCACCGCCGGCTTCATCGCCAACAATCTGTTACAATGGTGCTTTTATTATCCGGCCGTGATTGCCGCGGACGAATTGCCGCTCTCGGCCAATGAACAAAAATCTCTCGCGGACTCGCTGGCGGCCTATCGCGCCGGTGATCTGCTGGTCGCCCTGACCAAATTTCCTGCCGGCAAAACAGATTCCGCCGCGGTGAAGCTGTATCACGCCGCGCTGCTGCTCGCCGTCGGCGAAGTGGCCGGCACCGAAGCCGAACTCGCCGCGCTGCCGAAAAATTCCAATCGCACGGAACGCCTTGCCCAAGCCCTGCGCCAGCTCATCGCTGCCGTGAAGCGCCAGCCGGCGGCGGTCACGAATTCCCCGCAGCTCACGTCTGAACTGCTGGCCGCCTCCTACTTCGAGCAGTCGCGCGCCATCCGCGAAACCTCTTTGGCCAACGCGCTGGGGTTGGCCAGGCAGGCCGTGACGAATTCGCCGGATTGCGGTTTCGCGTGGGCGCGGGTGGCGGAACTGGAATTCAGCTTTGGCCGCACGAAAGCGGCGCTGGCCGCGTTGGACCAGAGTCTCACGCTCGCGCCGCGCAACGCCCAGGCGTTGGCGCTGAAAGGGTTTGTTCTCGCCGCCCAAAACAATCCGCACGCGGCTATCGCCAGTTTTAACGCTGCGCTGGCGGCCGACGCCGCGCTCGGCAACGCGTGGCTGGGCCGCGGCCTCAGCCGCATTCGCACCGGCGACGCCAAGGGCGGGCGCGAGGATCTGCTGGTGGCCGCCGCGCTCGAACCGCAGCGGGCGGAACTGCGGAGTTACCTCGGCAAAGCTTACGTTGCCGCTGGCGATGATGCGCACGCGACGAAGGAATTGAACCTCGCCAAAAAGCTCGACCCGCACGACCCGACGGCGTGGCTGTATTCCGCGTTGCAAAAACAGCAGAACAACCAGATTAATGACGCCATTCGCGATCTGGAAAAATCCGAACAGTTGAACGACAACCGCAGCGTGTATCGCTCGCAGCTTTTGCTCGATCAGGATCAGGCGGTGCGCAGCGCGGACTTGGCCGGCATCTATGCCGACGCGGGTATGACGGACGTGGCCCGGCGCGAAGCGGGCCGCGCGGTGAGCTATGACTACGCGAATTACTCGGCGCACCTCTTTTTGGGCAACAGCTACGACCAGCTCCGCGACCCGAACTGGAGCAACCTCCGTTACGAGACGCCGGCCGTCAGTGAATACACCATCGCCAACCTGCTGGCTCCCGGCAGTGCCGGCGTGCTGTCCCCGCTCACGGCGCAGCAGCCTTACACAAAATTATTCGACCAGAACCGCGTGGGCGTGGTTTCCGACACAACGTATCTGAGCCGGGGTTCGTGGTTGGAGCGCGGCGCGCAGTTCGGCACCTACGACAATTTCAGTTACAGCTTGGAAGCCAAATACCTTTCCGACAACGGCCAGCGCGTGAACAATGACAACGAGCACCGCGACCTGCAACTCACCGTCAAAGACCAGTTCACGCCGCAGGACAGCGCATTTTTCTCCGTCGAGCAGGATAAAATCAGTTCTGGCGATGTGAACCAGTATTACCATCAGGCCAACGCGTCACAGGCTTTCCGGGTCAATGAAACGCAGCAGCCGAATCTGTATTTTGGCTATCACCACGAATGGGGGCCGGGGGCGCATACACTGTTTTATGGTTCCCGCCAGATCGGCTACGAATCCGCCTACGCCAGCAATACCTTCCAGTATGTTGTCGCTAATTTGGGTGGCACCTTTGTGGGTCAAAACACGCTCTTCATCAACGAAAAAGTCCGGCTGAACCCCGAGTTGAATTCCGCCGAACTCCAGCAGATTTTGGAGTCGCCAGCCCATACGACCATTGTTGGGACCCGTTTTCAATGGGGCAGTATTCATTACCAGAACCATGAATGGTCGGACGGTTCGATTGATGTTAACGCCACGGCGAACAACGTTTTCCCGCTGACTTATCCCGAGGTGATCAATCAGGATTTCACGGCGAATTTTTATCATTACACCGGCTACGGTTATCATACTTGGCAGGTTGCCGAATCCCTGTCATTGACCGCCGGACTGGATTACGACTGGTTGCAAAAGCCGGCGGATGTGGCCACCGCCCCGTTTTCTCCGCAGGAAGCGACGACCGTGCAATTCTCGCCCAAGGCCGGATTCATCTGGCAGCCGGTGGAAAAAACCACGATTCGCGGGTCCTACACGCACTCGCTTTCCGGTTTTATCAACGGTGCCAGCACCCGCATAGAGCCGACGGAAGTGGCAGGCTTCAATCAAGCCTACCGCAGTCTGGCGCCCGAAGCCGTGGCGGGCGACACCAGCGGTTCCAAGTTTGACACCTTTGACCTGTCGCTGGAACAGAAACTCGATACCGGCACTTATCTGGCCTTGTCCGGCCAGCTTCTATATTCCGACCTGCGAAATTTGGCGGGCGGTTTTGTCTATATGGGTGACCAAACGATTACCAACGATCAACCCAGCTATCCCTACGGGTTTAACCAGACGATCAATTTCCACGAGGAGTCCTTGATTTTTTCCGTGGATCAACTGTTGGGAAAACAATGGTCCGCCGGCGCGGTCTATCGGCTTTCCCAGGCCAAATACGAACAAAACTATGTGGACATCCATCAGAGTGATTTGCTCGTCATTCAACCGCCGTTTCAGGCCTACCAGGATCAGACCAGCGTTTTAAACGCGTTGAATTTACATGCCAACTGGAATCATCCGTCCGGGCTCTTCTCGATTTTCACCGCCGACTGGAATCATCAGCACAACAGCGGTTTTACCCCGGCGGAACCGGATGCCGATTTCTGGCAGTGCAACGCCTACGCCGGCTACCGGCTGTGGCATCGCCGTGTGGAATTCACCGTCGGGCTGCTGAATATCTTCGACCAGAACTATTCCTTGGAACCGCTGAACCTCTACAACGAAACCGCGCGCAGCCGGACGTTTATGACCCGGCTGCGCATCCGCTTCTAAAGCCGTCACTGCCAGGTCACTTGCAAGGTCACCGGCTGTCCATTCGTCGGCGGCGCCAGCGTGCTCTTGACGTAAACCGTCAGTTGGTAGGTTTTGGAGTTAGTCGCCGGAAACGTCACGCTGTTGGTGCCGCACCAGCTCACCAAATCGTTACGCTTTACATACGCCACCGAGACGTAAGGCGCACCAAACCCCGAGGCATCGGTGAACGTGCCGCTCGTCGTGTTCGTGGGTGGCGTGATCGAAAACGTGCCGGCGCTGTTTGTCATTTTGGCGAATCCGTTATAGGTACCGGGACAGCCCGACCCGCTGCCGCCGGACTGGACGGTGAACGAAACGGTTTGTTGGTCGGCAACGGCGACGCCAACCAGCCAGCCGGCGACCGCGGCCAGGGCTAATTTTGCGATGATTTTATTCATAGGTTTGGAAGGGTGTTTAGTTTTTTACCCAAGTTTGTCCCGAAAAAACTGGACGCCCCATTCTGGCGCGATCACACCGGCTGTAAACTGAAAATTAAAAGTGCAAATTGTCCTTTGCCGCGCGGCCCGCTACGCTGCGGGTGACACTTGTGACCGGGCCATTCACCAGGAAGAAATCATTGCTCAATTCCGCGCTGGGCGCGGCGCTGACGGTGGCGTGCGGCCTGATTTTATGGGCCACGCCCCTCGGCGATTTCTGGACGAACGCCAGCTACGACTACGGTTTCCGCTTCGGCACCCGCCCCGTCACCAACGCCGTCACGCTCATCCTCATGGACAACGCGGCGTTCGACCAGTTCCACCAGCCCCGCGGCGAGCCGTGGGACCGCGCCTTGCACGCCCAGTTGCTGAACAAGCTGGCGGACGACGGCTGCGCGCTCGTCGCGATGGATTCCTTTTTTCGCGCCACCAATAATGTGGTTGCCGACGCCGCGCTTGCCGCCGCCATGCGCCGCCAGCGGCATCTGGTTTTGATGGCCGAGCAATCATCGGTCACGCATCCCGGTCTGGCCGGCACGCAACCCACCTTGCCCGCAGAACTTTTTTTAAGCGCGGCCCAAACCAACTGGGGCGTCGCGTGGCTGGATCCCGACCTCGATGGCATCGTGCGCCGCCACTGGCCGTTCCCCTCGCCCGGCCCGTTTCCGAGTCTGCCGCTAACGGCGGCCCGACTCGCGGGCGCCAAGCTGGGCGGGCCGCCATCGGCTCGCTGGCTGCGTTACTACGGTTCTTCCGGCGCGTGGACGCGGCTGAGCTACCAGTTCGCTCTGACGCAACCGCCGGGGTTTTTTCGCAACCAGATTGTCTTCATCGGCACGCAGCCCAAAACGTCGTTGCCCGACAGCGAAACGGATGAATTCGCCACGCCCGCAACCCGCTGGACTGGCGAAGCCTCTGGCGGTGTGGAAATCCTGCTGGCTGAGTTCCTGAATCTATTGGACGACGAGTCATTGGTGCGACCGGCGTCATGGCTGGAATTTCTGGTGCTGTTGGGCGCGGGAGTGGTTCTTGGCGGCGGCCTGTGGCAATTACGAATGTGGACGGTGCTGGTGGTCGGGGCGGGGATTTTTCTGGCCGCGGCGCTGGCGGGAATTTTTCTATGCTTCTATTCCAACTTTTGGTTTCCGTGGTTCATCATCGCGGGCGGCCAGTTGCCGTGCGCTTTGGTATGGACGCTGGCCATCGGCCGGCACCGCGCGCCAGCGACGGTCCAGCCGCCGGCGGAACCATTGCCCGCCACGCCCGGCTACGAACTGATTCATCCGCCGTTTGCCGAAGGCTCTTACGGCAAGGTCTGGCTGGCGCGGAACCGGGCCGGCCGCTGGCGCGCGTTGAAAATCGTCTATCTCGCGAAGTTTGAAAACGATCCCGATCCGTATGAACGGGAATATGCCGGCATCAAGAAATACCAGCCGATTTCCGGCCGGCATCCGGGCTTGTTGCGCGTGGAGTTCGTCAGCGAAAAAACGGCGGAACAATTTTATTACGTCATGGAACTGGCGGATTCGATCGTGCCGGATTGGGCAAACAATCCGGCCACTTACAAACCGCGCGACCTCGTCAGCGAACGCGCCCAGTTGCGCGGACGGCGCCTGCCGGTAAAGGAATGCGTGCGCATCGGCATCACCTTGTGCGAGGCGCTGGAGTTTATTCATCAATCGGGACTGACCCACCGCGACATCAAGCCGCAGAACATCATCTTCGTGAACGGCCAGCCCAAACTCGCGGATCTGGGGCTCGTCACCGGCCTCCGCCCGCTCGGACACGAAGGCACGCTGGTGGGCACGCCGGGGTTCATGCCGCCATCGCCGGAGCGGCCGGGCACCGTGGCGGCGGACATTTACGCGCTGGGCATGGTGTTGTATGTCCTCTGCACCGGCCGGGCGGCCGCGCTGTTTCCGGAGGTGGCCACGACCCTCGTCAGCACCGCGGAACCGCCGGAGTTCCTGCCGTTGAACACCATCATCCTCAAAGCCTGCGCGCCGCAGCCGGCCGAGCGCTACGCGGCCGCCGCCGAAATGTGTGCGGCCTTGCAGCAATTGTAATCGGATGCCGCCGGGAACGGTGGTCGCGGTGTCGCCAGCGTCGGGTGGGCTGGCTTTAACTTCAGGCTGCCCGCAAAACCCATTATTGAAGTCTGCCGCCGTGCTCGGCCGAGAGTTTTTCCTGCTGAAAACTTGAAACTTGAAACTTGAAACGGGATGATATGCGCCCGTGCAGGACCTGCTTAAAAAAATTCAAGCCGCCGCCGAGGCGCGCCTTTCCTTTTCTCCCAACGCCACCGCGCCGGAAAAACTGGCGCGCTACAAAAATTTTCTCAAGGTCGAGTCGCACCGGCTCAAATTGCTCCACCGCGCGGGCGGGGATGGTTTGGAAGTCTGCCGGGCGCGGGCGGCGATTCTGGATGCGTTGATCCAGCATCTTTGGGATACGGCCAAAAAGAGTTTGTCCGCGCAGGCGCAGAAGGAATTCCCGCCCATTGCCCTGGTGGCGATCGGCGGCTTTGGCCGCGCGGAACTGAATCCCCACAGCGACATCGACTTCATGTTTCTGCACGAGGGGCAGGTCGCGGTGGGCAAGCCGCTGCCGTATCTGGCCAAATTGATCGATGGCGTCTTATATCCGCTCTGGGATATCGGCTTGAAGATCGGTTATTCCGTGCGCGATCTTGATGATTGCGTGAAGGTGGCGAATTCCGACATGCAGTCCAAGACCTCGCTCATCGAGTCGCGGCTGATTGCCGGCAACGCCACCCTGTTCGCCAGGTTTCAAAAAGCCGTCGTCCAGAAATGCGTGCTCGGCTACGAGGAAAAATACATCGCCGCCCGCCTTGAGGACCAGGCCACCCGCCGGGCCAAATATGGCAACTCCGCGTGCATGCAGGAGCCGAATGTGAAAAACGGCTGCGGCGGGCTGCGGGATTTTCAGAATCTGCTGTGGATGTCCTTCTTCAAATATCGCACGCGTTCCTTGCGGGATTTGCAGACGCAGGAATTTGTCAGCGAGGCGGAGCGCAAGCAGCTGGAGGCCGCCTATGAATTTCTCCTGCGCGTGCGGACGGAGATGCATTACAACACCAACCGGCCGCAGGATGTGCTGGGGAAAAATTTGCAGCCCTCCGTCGCCTCCAACCTGGGCTACGCTGACCGCTCGCCCAGCCTGCGCATCGAGAAATTCATGCGCGACCTCTACGTTCACATGCGGAATGTGTATCTCATCACCCGGACGCTGGAGCAGCGCATGGCGCTGCTGTCGCCGCTGCAAACCAGCCGGCTCTCCAGGCTGCGCCGGCTGCTGCCCGGGGCCGCACCGCGGAAGATGCCTGAGCCGGTGGACGGATTCCTGTTTGTGAACGGGGAAATCCGCGCCGCGAACAATCGCGTGTTCCGCGACTCGCCCCGCCGGCTGATGCGGGTTTTTCTCCATGCCCAGCAGCGGCGTTTGACGCTGCATCCCGACCTCGCCCAGCTGATCCGCAACCAGCTTTCGCTCGTGGACCGCGAGTTTCTGAACGACGAGCATGTGCGCGAAACTTTTTTGACGATTCTCGACCAGCGCGGCGAGGTGGCCCACATTTTGCGCGCGATGCACGAGGTGAATTTTCTGGGCAAATACATCCCCGAATTCGGCAAGCTGACCTGCCTGGTGCAGCACGAGTTTTACCATCAATACGCGGCGGACGAACACACCCTGGTGTGCCTTGAGCAGCTCGACAAAATCTGGGAGGCCCAGGAGCCGCCTTACAAGTTTTACGCGCCCATTTTTCAAAGCCTGGAACATCCCAACCTGCTTTATCTCGCCCTCCTGTTGCACGACGTGGGCAAGGCGGCGGCGCACGAAAAAGGCCGGCATGCCGAGGCCGGGGCCACCCTCGCGGTGCGCGCCGCGAAACGATTGCAGCTGGATGCGCCCGCCATCGAAACCATCCAGTTTCTCGTCGAAAACCATTTATTGCTGGCCACGGTCTCGCAGCGGCGCGACCTGGATGATCCCTCCGTCATCCGGACGTTTGCGCGCCAGATCGGCTCCGCGGAAAAATTGAATTTGCTCGCCTTGCTGACGTTTGCCGACTCGCAAGGGACCAGCGACAAATTGTGGAGCGGGTTCAAGGACTCGCTGTTGTGGCAGATCCATTCCCGCGCCCTGGCCTTGTTGACCGGCGGCACGGAATTTCGTCGCGCCTCCGAACAGGCGCGCGCGGAAGTCCGCGAACTGGTCCGCGAGCTGGCCCCGCACCGCATCACGGACGAGGAATTGGACGCTCATTTCAGCCAGCTTCCGCAGCGGTATTTCGAGATCTACACCCCGGCGCAGATTCAGGATGACCTGGAGCTGTCGCACCGGTTCATGCACCGGCTGATCATGGAAAACTCCCGCGCCCTGGCACCGGTCACGGCCTGGATTGACGAGCGCGACCGCGGCTACAGCCTCGTGAAAGTCTGCACGTGGGACCGGGCCGGGTTGTTCGGGAAAATCGCCGGCTCGTTGAGCGCCAACGGCCTGAACATTCTGGGCGCGCAAATCTTTACACGGGCGGACGGCATCGCCTTGGATACCTTTTTTGTGAATGACGGACGCACCGGCAACTTGGCCGAGCGCACGCAGCGCGAAAAATTTTCCGATCTGCTGGATAAAGTGTTGACGGGCGAAACGGTGGATTTTCAGTCGCTCATCGCCCGCCAGACGGCCTCCCGCTCCAGTTACGCCGCGTATTTTGGCGAGCGGATGGAAACGCAAATCCACATTGATAACGAAGTCTCGGATGAGCGGACGTTGATCGAAGTAGAAACCGAGGACCGGCTGGGATTGCTTTATACCATTTCACAAACGCTGTCCGAATTAAATCTGGACATCGCCGCCGCGCGCATTGTGACCGAGCGCGGCGCGGCGATTGACAGTTTTTACGTCAGTGACGTGGACGACGGAAAAATCACTTCCCCGGAGCGCTTGACAGTTATGGGACAGCGCTTGCGTGAAGCCATCGGCAAATTGGAGACGCCGGTATAGTTGGCAAAGCAGTTGCGAGCCGCGCGGCAGTCTGATAGAACTTGCGTAGTCAGCGTCGGCGGGTGTGGTTCAATGGTAGAATGTGGCCTTCCCAAGGCTGAGACGAGGGTTCGATTCCCTTCACCCGCTCCAATCTAATTCTATCCAATAGAATCAATATAATAGCGAATTTTTTAACACCCCAAGACAGGTTAGTGCTAAAGCCCAGTGCTAAATTATTTTCCTATTTCAGCTATGTTTTAGGATGTTCTTTTCCGTCTGCCGAGTGGTTTTTCATGACTCAAGACCTTGTGGAAAAGTTTCACGCGGAGCCCACACCCCCTGTGACACTCGCGACAGTCGTGACACTCGCCGTCGTCTGTCACGACTGTCGCGAGTGTCACGAGCCAAGCTGGTCACGTCACTTTTGCGCCCTGATAAACGTCCGGGTGGTATGCCCACCGCCGTCCGGTTTGGCATCCTTGCCGATCAACTCACCATCCGCTTCCATCTGGGCGAGCAAGGCATGAGCCTGCTCCGCCGTGTCCACAATCCGCGCGCGGTGCACCATGCGCGCCGTGATGCCCTTGGGATTATCCACCAGCAACTTTAGGACATCGTCGCACTTGTTTCGACGAGCCTCATACCGTCCACGGGCGAGAATGCGGAGTTGTTCGCCGGCAAACCAATCAGCGATGGCAATTGCGCTTGCCGCCGTGTCACCCGACATTGCCTCATCACCAGCGTGTTCACCGTGAAGACCGGCGTGGAGAACAACGGCAATCCGCCAAGCTTGTTCGTTCCACCGGGCCGCGTAAGCGTTTACGTCTCGAAGGTCACTTTCGATTCGGCTGCCAACGTGGTCACAGTGGGCGTCCATGAGTTTCACGACCTCAGGTGTGCGAATGAGCGTGACAGCCTCGTCGGCCATGCGGAATGTTTTGATCAGGCCGCTCACAAGTGCGCCCCATGCACTGAACGTGGCCTCCGGAACGCCATCTGCGCCACGAACAATTGGCCGGTAACACGCGTTCGTATGGCAGATCAAGAGACGCGGAATCAGCCCACCATCGGTTAAGCTGCGTTCACGGATCATGGCCTCGACTTTGTCAGGCTGAGTTAACCACAATGCCGAGAGACAAGGCCATTGTAGATCAACTGGTTCACGACCTTGCCGATCAACGCGGCAGTTGTCACCGCTCCAAGCTTTGAGGTAGATGTTGTCATCCGTGCGGTCAAGCTTGGAATATTGCCCAAGCAAAATGTTGACGATGTTGCCGGCATCGGAGGACAGACTCGCAAGCTGTTCCTGATTTTGTTCCAGCATAACTGCAAGTTTTTGAGAGGTTACGTCCTCACAACACAAGCGCGGTGAGTTCATTTTTTTGTTGGTTTCTGCCTGTTCCTTTTTCATCGCCGTTAACGCATTCCGAATTTGATCGCGATCTGCCACCAGTGTCCCGCTGCCATGCTTACCTCCGGTCGCGTCTTTTTTTAATTTGGCGATTTCCGAATCCAAGAGATCCAGTTCCGCCTGAAGCTTTGGCAAGACTTCCGCCTCCCAGCGTTTCACCATTGCCCGCTCGTTGGCAAAAAACGGCTCCGCGATCGGCCGGAAAGTTTCACTCTTGCCGGTGCCGGAATTCGCACTGGCCAAGATAAACAGATTGCCGCGCGCCTTCCGATTGTCGTGACTGGGTACCTCGAGACCCGCGCCGATGGACGCTGACAGAATGCCCAACACGCAACATCCGGCCAGCGTTTCTGGCGTCCGATGCACACGGGCGATGGCTTCCGCCATCGCCCGCGCCTTAGGCGGAAGATGTTGAAGCGGAAAGGGAGCAATCACTTCGTCAGCATCTTCAATTGAATTCGCCGGGGCGTTTGCTGCAGCCGTGCTACCGGGTTTATAAATGTGGTTTGTTGGATTCACGGCAACATTCCTCCAATCCCGGCGAAGCTCGTGCCGTCCATCAGAAACGAGTCATTCAGGTCCTTAACCGGTTGACCATCCGCCATCGCTAGACCGTCGAAGGTAAACGCATCCACGTCGGCGTCCACGGACGCCAATTGCCGCGCCCATCGTTCTACAGCGAGCCGTCCTGGATCATCAGAGTGACCAAATATGCGAACGCGCTTTTTTGCAAACAGTGGAAGTGCGTCCGCGTGGATTCGCTGGGTTGATCCGAGCATAGCCACTGGCGCACATGAAACCTGTTCGCAGATCGCAAGACTGTGCGCGGCCAGGAAGTCCGGACCACCCTCACACAGAGCGATTGACTGGAATTCTTGCGCTTCGTTGATGCCGATGGGCCAACCCGCCCACGAACCCGGCAGGGTATAAGCCTTCGCGCTGATGTGTTCCCACACCTGGCCGTCCAGACGGCGAGCTTGAGCGTTCAAACGAGCCGAGTCCGTCACAATCCACGCTGGCAAACCTTTCAGCGTGGCAAACCACAATAGTCCGCGTTCAGCGGACCAGTGCAGCCCCTCGCAGGAAATCTGCCGAAGAGTGGCAAGTTTTTGAATGTCCGCCTCGGTCGCCGCGCGGAAGCTAGGCAAGACGGGCGCTGGTTTGGATTCCGGTGGGCGCAGCCAGGTTTGAGGTGTGTGTGGCATGGAGGTGATGTGGCCAGCGGCAAGTTCGATGAATTTTTGGCAGGCCATTTTTTGCGATAGACCAGAAGCTCGCTGGAAAAAGTCCACCACATCGCCGCCCTCGCCAGTGCCGAAGTCGTGCCATAAATTTCCCTCATCATTGATGCTGAAGCTTGGCCGATTGTCGTCACGAAATGGTGAACAACAACTTTTGTTGGGCTCGCCCTCGAATGCGAAATGTCGCCATATATCCTGGATGGTGACACGTGTTTTTGCTTCGGCCAGAGTTAACTGACCCAAGGATCTTGAATATAATTTATTCATAATTATTTGGGATTTCGCCGCGTTTAACCTGTCACGGAGCGCGGCGATTTTTTAGTTCGTTGCCTCTCCATTTACCGCTTCGCGTTCACATTTCTCGATGTAATTGAGAATGGATTGCAGATGAAAAAGGCGTGTGCCCTTCACCTGCCCGGGTTCGCGGATGCTGACGCTGCGGAAGTGTCCTTTGCCCGCACCCTCATAAAGTTTAGAGCGAGAGAAACCGCTGTAGAACTCCACGCCCTGCTTGGGCGAGCGAATCCAGACGGGCAGGCCGCTGTGTTGGTCATTAAGTAATTCCTGTGCCTTCGCAGACACAGGCCTCGTATTGCTGGTAGTGTTAGATATGTTTGTCATAACACTCTTGCGCGACCGTCTCACGCCACTGGCTCGAATTACATGTAGATTCTCACAATCCGCTTATTTTATGGGCGTTTCTGAACTAAAATGGCGTCTCATTTTTGTCTCACATACTTGGTGTGTTTATTGAAAAATCATGGTGTAGGTGAGTCTTCCCTGATAACCGACAGCCACCCTGCAACAGCCCCCCTTCCTGTGCTATAAACAGTGAATCGGGACATATGTCTCCTTTCAGTCCCCGGCGCTTTTCAGTGCCGGGGATTTTTCGTTTCCATCAACCACTCCACTGAAAGGAATCAAAATGTCCCCCCAAGCAAGTTGGATATTGCAGGAAGAAGTCGTTCCCCGTCTCCAGTCCTCCATCCCCCGCGCCGTCCGTTGTGTCGGCGCCGAGGATCACGAGGAACTCATTCAAGATGCCACCGTCATCGCCGCCCGCATGATCATCCGGGCTGAAAGCCTGGGCAAGCTCGGCAAGATCAGCCCAGGCAACTTCGCGTATTACACCCTGCAACATTGCAAGGCTGGTCGGCGCGCGATGGGCACCAACAGCGTCGACGTCATGGGCACAGCGACCCAGCTCAAAGGAAAAACCGCCCTGCATTCGCTCAACGAATTAGTGGCCGAAGACGAAAACGGTGCTGACATCATCGAGCTGCAAGATGTGATCGGCAACGACCACGAGGATCCGGCGACGATCGCCGCGCGTAAAATGGACTGGGACAGCTTCCTGGCTCAGTTGTCGCGGATTGAAAAGCTGGTCGTGGAGTTTCTCTGCGCCGGCAAGACGCTCCGGGATGTGTCGCGCAAGGTGGGCGTCAGTGATTCCGCGATGCAGACGTATCGCAGGAAGATCGCCCAGAAGATCCTGGAGTTCATGGGCGCGGACGTGCTGACCGACCTGGCCCGGCTGCCGGGCTGGCGAAACACCCTGGACTGCGAACGCGAAGCGCAAGCGTGCCGGAACGACCGGCGCGCCAGTGCAACCTAACCCCAGCCATGCACCCCACCCATCGCACGATCGGCCTGGGCCTCCTGGTCCTGGCCGCATTGGTCCTGCTCTACTACGTCTGGGACTACCTGATCGGCTTTCTGGCCGTGATCGGGGCGGCCCAGGTCTATCGCGTCTGGCGCATCCACTACCGCAACTAAACCCCGCAAGCCCGTATAACAGCCGGCGCTTTGCGACAACCAGAAAGGAGCCTCCTATCGACAATCATCATCTGACCCCGATCCTCATCACCGGCGGCGCGACTTTGACCGCACTGCTGCTCCTGCGGCAGCGCCAGCCCAAGACCGCGCCGCTTGCACCGAGATCATTCAACACCGAGAACCTGACCGAGCGGTTCACCACGGCCATCCCGGAACTGACGGCGGAGCTCAACCTGGAACTGGCGACCGCCACGTTCAACGAGACCTTCACCCGGCAGAGCGAACGGGTGAC
>CAIXPZ010000084.1 GCA_903921455.1 uncultured Verrucomicrobia subdivision 3 bacterium
TTCATGGTTGATGGGCGTCGTTTGGACGCCCGTTGATTGTGCTAACGCGGGGAAGTGTTAGTCGCACTTCCCCGCCCTGAAACTGATGCTAACAAAAACCCAAAAGGGCTTGGAGGGGAGTATCAAGTCGCCGGAGCCAACCGCCGTTGGCGCTTGCAGTTCCGCTTCGCGGTTCACGTCATTTGGTCCCGCGTGCCTGAGCTCTGGGCGTTAGGCCACTTTACAACATGAACATCATTCGATTCACATCTGGTATTTTGTTGATAGCTTGCCTCACTTTGACAGGTTGCTCGTTTGCGTATGAGGAGCTTTCGAGTCACACCAATCCGATACCGGGTTGGCGTTCGTGTAGTCTCGATAGTCTTGATAAGAATAAAGCAATAAGTGACGACTACCAAGCATACATGAAGACATTGAAGCTCACATGGAGGGATTTTGTTAATGGCCACGATTATTATGAAGATGGAACTGGGCAGCACGCAGTCACGATTTCATTAGGATTAGACGGGACGTATTGGACATACGTCCTCATTTACGACAAGAATGATAAACGAATTAAGGTGAAAAAATGGGTAAGTGGTCACTATGCTTGTTGATGAAGCCGTGGCCTAACCAGTCGGGAGCCCGTGTGAAAACTATTTAGGTTGGTGACTAAGTAAGTTGATTTGTTAGTTAGCAAGGTGGCCGGCGATTGGTTTTCTAACTATTCTTGGTTGTAACTTTTCCGGTGGCAGGGTGAGTCAGGGAAGATCATCGGACAGGGAGCCAGCATTTTTCGCGGGCAGGCATCGCCGCCCGGCTTTCAGCTCACCGCCAGCAGCAATTTCTCCACGCTGACCAGGTTCAGCACCCGCTTGAGGTTATACGCCAGCGTGATCAGGCTCCATTCCGTCCGCACTTTGGCGAGTCTTTTCAACGTGAAGTGCGTCCAGTGTCAGTCCGGTGGCGTCACGGAATGCGGGGCTTCAGGCCAAGCGCAGGCGCTTACGCCACGCCGACGAGGAAGACAATGAAGGTGGTGCCTTGGCCGGCTTCGCTGACGACTTCGATGCGGCCTTGATGATCTTCCGCCACGCGCCGGCAGATGGCCAGCCCCAGGCCCGTCCCGTTTTGTTTGGTGGTGAAGAAGGGTTCAAACACGCGGGTGAGATGGTCGGGCGCGATCCCCGGCCCGTTGTCCTGAAAATAAATCTTCAAGCCGGTCCGCCCGTCGGCTTCGGTGAAGGCTTCGGTGCGCACGGCCAGTTCGCCGTGGCTGCCGATGGCTTCCACGCCGTTCAGCACGAGGTTCATGAAGGTCTGCTGCAATTGCGCCTCGTCGCCGAGCACGGTGTCGGTGGCGGCCTGGTAGTCGCGCTTGAGGACGATCATGCGGCCGGTCATCTGGTGTTCGAGCAGGCGCAGGGAATGGTCGAGCACCTGGTGGACGGGCACTTGGGTGAGCTTGGCGGATTTGGGCGCGGAGAGCCGCAGCATCTGGGTGGCGAGGCCGTCGATGCGCTTGAGCTCGCGCCGGACGACGTCGGTCATCTCGGTGTCGCCGCCTTTTTCGAGGAGGACTTCGACGTAGGTCTGGATGGCGACGAGGCCGTTCTTGATCTCGTGGGCGATGTTGGCGGAGACGAGGCCGAGGTTGGCCAGGCGGTCGAGGCGGCGGAGGTTCTCCTGCAAATCATTACCTGCGGCGGCGGGGGCCGCCGGCGGCTGGCCGGTTGTTTTGGCAGATTTGCTGGCTGACATGCATTTCATGGCGCCCACCTCCCTCGCCGAACGTGATTCAATGAATTACCGGGTCACTTTAATGAAGATTGTCGGCGCCGCAAACAAAATCCCCGCGGGCTGCGCACGAATGATGTGACATTTTACGGGCCAGCGACTAGCCTGTTCCCGCTGATGAAAACCAAGTTTGACTCCATCGAATCCGTCATTGCCGACATCCGCCGCGGCAAAATGGTGATCGTCACCGACGACGAGGACCGGGAGAACGAGGGCGACCTGATCATGTCCGCCCAGCACGTGACGCCGGCGGCGATCAATTTCATGGCCAAGCACGGCCGCGGGCTCATCTGCGTGCCGACCACGGGCGAGCGGCTCCAGCAGCTGGGCATCGCCCGCATGGTGAAGGAGAACCGCGAGGTCTTCCGCACGGATTTCCAGGTGAGCGTGGATGCCGCCAAGGGCATCGCCAGCGGCATCAGCGCCGCCGACCGCGCGCGGACCATCCAGATCATGGCCTCGCCGACGGCCGTGCCGGAGGATCTGGTGCAGCCCGGCCACGTCTTTCCCTTGCGCGCCAAGCCCGGCGGCGTCCTGCAGCGTTCCGGCCACACGGAGGCCGCCGTGGACCTCGTCACGCTCGCGGGCGCACGACCGATTGGCGTCATCTGCGAGATCATGAACGACGACGGCACCATGGCGCGGCTGCCGGCGCTGTTGAAATTTGCGAAGAAGCACAAGCTGAAGATCGCCACCATCGCCAGCCTGATTGAATACCGGCGCGCGCGGGAGAAGCTGGTCGAGCGTGTGGAGACCATCAAGATGCCCACGGACTACGGGGATTTCGACCTGGCGCTGTATCGCTCCAAGGTGGACGGCCAGCATCATCTCGCCCTCGTGCGCGGCGATGTGGCCGGCCGGAAGAACGTGCTCGTCCGCGTCCACAGCGAATGCCTGACCGGCGACGTCTTCGGCTCGCGGCGCTGCGATTGCGGGCCGCAGCTGCATTCCGCCATGCGGCAGGTGGCCGCGGAGGGCTGCGGCGTGATTCTTTACATGCGGCAGGAAGGCCGCGGCATCGGGCTCGGGCCGAAGATCCAGGCCTACAAATTGCAGGAGCAGGGCTACGACACCGTGGAGGCGAATGAGAAGCTCGGCTTCAAGATGGACCTGCGCGAATACGGCCTCGGCGCGCAAATCCTGTGCGACCTCGGCCTGAAAACCATCCGCCTGCTGACGAACAACCCGCGCAAGATCGTGGGCCTCGAAGGCTACGGCCTGAAGATCACGCAGCAGGTGCCCATCCAGGTGAAACCGAATCCGCACAACGAGCGGTATCTGAAGACCAAGAAGCAGAAGATGGGGCATCTGCTTTGAATGGGCGGGCTGACTTTTCATTTGCCCGCCGGGAGGTTTCGCGGATAATTGGGAAGGCAACAGATACCGATTTCCATGGCCAAACTCATCGTCATCAACCAGACGCTTGCCAGCTCCGCGCATGAGTTGGGCGAGATTTGGACGACCGTCGGCCGCGCGGATGGCAACGGTTTCCAGATCATCGAAGGCTCCGTGTCCGGCCGGCATTGCGAGGTGCGCCTGCGCGGCGAGGAGCTGCAGGTCCGCGATCTGCACTCCACCAACGGCACGTTCATCGCCGGCCAGAAAATTTCCGAAGGCGTCGTCAAGCACGGGCAGATCCTCCGGCTCGGTGACGTGGAGTTGCGGTTTGATGCGTCCGCCCCGGCGGCGCCCGGCCCGTCGTTCAACGCCAGGATGCTGGCCACCAATGTCGCCGCCGCCCTGGCCGCCGCCCCGGCGCCGGCGCCCGCCCGACCGCCGGTCGCCGTCGTGGCCGAGGAGGGGGCGGAGAAGAAGTTTCACGTGCTGTTCGTGGACGACAGCATGGCGTTTCTGGAATTGTTCGGCGGGCTCTGCACCGAGTTTGCCAAAGGCAGCTGGCTGATCCACACCGCCACGTCCGCCGATCTCGCGCTGGCGGTTTTGTCGGAGCGCACCGTGGACCTCGTGGTGCTGGACATCGGCATGCCGATGCTCGACGGCCTGCAGTTGCTCGGCATCATCAACCGCCGCTATCCCGGCACCAAGATCGCCGTGCTGACCGGCAACGCCACGGAGGGCAAGCGCGCCGATGCGCTGGCGAACGGCGCGGAGTTGTTCCTGGAAAAGCCGGTCAACGCCGAGGGCATCCGGGGCGCTTTCAACGTGCTCCACGATTTGATCTCGTGGCATCGCGAAGGGTTCACCGGCGCCCTGCGGCAGGTCGGCCTGACGGAAGTCATCCAGATGGAATGCAACGGCCGGCATTCGTCCATCCTTGAAATCCGCAACCACGAGCTGCGCGGGCAGATTTTCATCGAGGCCGGCGTCGTCACGCACGCCGCCGTCGGCGCGCTCGCGGGGGAGGCGGCGTTTTACCGGCTGCTGTCGCTCAAGGGCGGCGAGTTTCAGGTGAAGCCGTTCAAGGCGCCGCCGCAGCGGACCATTGATAATCGCTGGGAATTTCTGCTGATGGATGCCGCGCGGGCCACCGATGAGGAGACCGGCATGATTAAAAAACCGGCCGCCGCCGTCGCGGCTCCGGCCCCGCCGCCGCCCTCGCCGACTCCGGAGGGGAAAACCGAGCACGCCGCGCTGGGGGATGACATCATCGTGGTCGCCACTTACGACGGCGAATGGAAGCCGGAAGGCGGGAAGAAATAATTTTTCATGCTGCAAACGATTCAGACCAAGAAGCTCTCCGCGCGCGGCGGCCGCTTCGCCATCGTCGCCTCGACTTACAATGCCCGCTATGTGGACGCCATGCTGCGCGCCGCAAAGGCGGAGCTGCTGCGCGCCGGCGGAAAAATCCGGGTGATCCGGGTGCCCGGTGCGTATGAGATTCCCGTCGTCGCCGCGCGGCTCGCGCGGTCACAGGACTATTCCGGCATCCTCTGTCTCGGCGTCATCCTGCGCGGGGCCACGACCCACGCGCAGCATATCGGCGAAGCGGTGAGCACGGCGCTGGTGCAGATCCAGATTCAACACGAGGTGCCCGTCATCCACGAAGTGCTGCTGCTGGAAAACGAGCAGCAGGCCAGGGAGCGCTGCTTGAGCCGCACGCACAATCGCGGCACGGAAGCCGCGCAGACCGCGCTGGAAATGGCGCGGGTCATGGCGGGCTTGTGACCGCCATTAGTTGACGGCCGCCGGTCCGGCGTTGGCGACGGGTTTGAAGCTTGCCCAATAATCTTTCACCAGCCGGGCCAGTTCCGCGCGGACGGCCGCATGCTGCGGGTCGCTGGCGACATTCTTCAATTCGCGCGGGTCGTGATCTTCGTCGAACAACATCGCGCTGCCGTCCTCAAACTCGGCGTAGCGCCAGTGTTCATTGCGCACGGCCACGCCGCGCAGGGTTTTTCCGTTCTCGCTCCAGACGGTGTAGCCGACGTGAGGCCATTCGGCTTGGGGATTTTGCAGCAACGGCGCGAGGCTGCGGCCTTCCAGGTCTGTGGGCTTGGGCAGGCCGCACAAATCCACGAGCGTGGGATAAAAATCCAGCGACTCCACCACGCGCTCACAGACCTGGCCGTTGCCGCGGGCGTCGGGGAGGTAAATCAAAAACGGCACGCGGTCGCCCTGCTCAAAGAGCGAACCGGCCTTCGACCATTTGCCGCGTTCGCCGAGCTGGTAGCCGTGGTCGCCCCAGAAAACGATGATGGTGTTGGTGCGCAGATGCAGCCGGTCCACGGCGGCCAATACGCGGCCTACGTTGTCGTCCACATACGAACACGACGCGAGGTAGGCGCGGATCATTTCTTTGGCGGCGTTGGTGGTGGCCTCCCGCCCGATAAACAAGTCGGCATTCTTCGGGCGGATGGAAAGTTTCGGGAATCCGTCAGGCACGGTCGGCTGGGGCGCAAAATCCGGCGGCAGGGGGATTTTCGCCAGGTCATAGCGGTCGTAGCAACTTTGCGGCGCGCTGGGCGGGCTGTGCGGCTTGGCAAAGCCGCAGGCGAGGAAGAATGGCTGGCCCTGGTATTTTTCCAGTTGCGCGATGGTGGCGTTGGCGAGGCGATAGTCGTGGTCGGTCTCGCCATTGCCGGCGAGGACAATCCAGCTGTCCGAACGTTTTGCGCCCTGGCCGGCATCGGCATTGCGCAGCGCGGGCTCGGGCACCGGCTCGGCGGCTTCGACGGTTGCATTGGTCAGGCCGATCGCTTTGACCCGCGCGGGATGGCGTTCCCGGGTGAGCCGCGCTTTTTTTGAGGCGTTGGTTTCGCTGCCGCTGCCGGCGAGCCAGCGGCCTTCGCCGCCTTCGTCCCACGCCGCGGTGTCGTCGATGCCGTCATGGAAAATTTTTCCGGCGCGGGCGGTGACATAGCCGTGTTCCTTGAACCAGCGCGGCAGGCTGATGAATTCCGGATGCAGGTCGCCGAACCAGGTGCGGTTGCCCAGCACGCCGGTATGCGTGGCGGCGCGGCTGGTCAGCATCGAGGAACGCGAGGGGCAGCAGAGCGGATATTGGGCATAGGCGCGGTCAAAACGGACGCTGGCGCCGGCGAGCCGGTCAAGGTGGGGGGTCACGGCCAGGCCGCCGTAGCAGCCAAGTTCGGCGCGCATATCGTCGGAGATGATGAACAGAACATTGTAGCGCGGCGGGTTGGTGGCCGGGCCGGCGTTGGCGGCAACCAGGGTCGTCGCGAGGGCAAACAGGCAAAAAAGGTTTTTCATCGGCACAAAAGGTTATCGGTTTGGAGGTTCGGCGTCAAAGCGGCTTGGGCGATTGTGAAACTTTTCACAAACGGCTTGCGAGTCTGGCGGGTGGATGCTACGTTGCGCCGCTCAATTCAAGTTATGAAAAAATCTCTTTTACTCCTGTCGCTGGGAATTTTGGCCGCGGGCCAGCTGGTCCGTGCCGGCGACCTCACGGGCATGATCAATCTCAAGGGCACGCCGCCCGCCGCGAAGGAACTGACGCCGATCAAGGATGACCCGAATTGCGCCGCGATGTATCCGAGCGGCCTGCCCAAGACCCTGTTCTACGTCGTCGGCGCGAATGGCGAGCTGGCGGACGTGATCGTTACGGTCAAGGGAGTCCCCGCCAAGCCCGCCGATGCCAGCGCCGCGCCCGTGGTACTGGACCAGAAAGGCTGTCTGTATTATCCGCAGATCATTGCGCTGCAGACCGGCCAGAAATTGATCGTGAAGAATTCTGATCCCTGCGTGCACAACGTCCACACCAAGCCGACGGCCAATCCGGAGTCCAATCAGGTGCAGATGCCCGGCGGCGCGGACCTGACCTATACGTTCGACAAGCCGGAGCCGTTCCTGAAATTCCAGTGCGACGTGCATCCGTGGATGTTCGCGTGGGTGACGGTGGTGGATCATCCGTATTTCGCCGTGAGCGGCAAGGACGGCAAGTTCACCATCAAGAATGTGCCCGCCGGAAAATACACCGTCGAGGCGGTCCACCGTAAACTCGGCACGCAGACGGCCGAAATCGAAGTGAAGGATGACGGGGCCGCGCAGAACTTCTCGTTTGAAGTGAAATAAGTGATTCGCCCACGACCGACCGCTGCGCGAAAAACCCGCAGCGGTCGTTCTTTTTGAAACATGAACAACCTATACCGTCCCGCCCTCTTCTGGTTCGCCGTGCTGAATGCCGTCGCGACGTTTCTGCTCATCGGCCTCGGCGGGCTGGTGACCAGCCACGAAGCCGGGATGTCCGTGCCCGACTGGCCGACGACCTACGGCTATAACATGTTCGTGTTTCCGGTGGACAAGTGGATCGGCGGCATTTTCTATGAGCATTCGCACCGCCTGCTGGCTTCCGTGGTCGGCTTGCTCACGACTGTTCTGGCCGTGTGGCTCTGGGCCAAAGACGCGCGTAAATGGATGCACTGGCTGGGGATCACGGCATTTTTACTGGTGATTGCGCAGGGAATTCTGGGCGGCCTCCGCGTCCGCTGGCAGCTGGATTGGCTCGGCGTCCCGCACGGTGCCGTCGCCCAGACTTTCCTGGTGCTGACCGCGGCCATCGCCTTGTTCACGAGTCGCTGGTGGCGGAACTCGGAAACGGAGCAGCCGGCTTCCGTTCCCCGCGGGCTGCGCCGCCATGTCCTCTACGTGACGATTTTGATTTTTGTCCAGCTCCTCATCGCCGCGACGATGCGGCATCAGCACGCCGGCCTGGCGATCACGGACTTTCCGCTGGCCTACGGAAAAATCTGGCCGGCCACGACGGCGGAGGCCATTGCGCATTACAACGCCACGCGCCCGCCCGGCACCATCGGCAATCCCCTCACGGCATTCCAGGTGAACCTGCAGATGCTGCATCGCCTCGTCGCCTACTTGATTTTCCTCGGCGTCGCGGCGGCGGCGGTGCTCGCGCGGAAAAAACTCGGCGGCCGCGACGGGTTGACGAAGTTCGCCTTTTTCTGGCTGGTGCTGCTGTCGCTGCAAATTGTCCTGGGTGCGGCGACCATCTGGTCGAACAAGGCGGCGGACGTCACCACGCTGCACGTCCTGGTCGGCGCCTCGGCGCTGCTGACCGGCGCGCTGTGGTGGCTGGCGGCGGTGCGGCGCACGCGATTGGCGGCCTAATCGTTTCACCTATTTCAATTAAGGAATATCCCTACCTAATTTCGTGGCAAACGGCATTGACAGAAATTGTCCAAGCAGGACAAAATAGAGTTGATTAGGCGCGGTTTTGACCGCGCCATTTTTACCCGAAGCATGAAGCCATCTGTGGAAGCACTGAAGACAAGCGCAGTTTTAGAAAAAAGCTGGGCGGCCGTCTTGGCGGATCTCGTCAAGGCGCGGCTGACCGCGCTGGTGCTGCTCACAACCTTCGTCGGCTTTTATCTCGGCGAACGCGGTCCGGTCCATTATCTGCTGATGTTCCACGCCTTGTTCGGCACGGCGCTGGTCGCGTCCGGCGCGGCCGCGTTGAACCAGTTGCTCGAGCGCGACTATGACGCGAAGATGCGCCGCACCGCAAGCCGGCCGCTGCCGTCGGGCCGGATGCAGCCGGCCACCGTCGCGATTTTCGGCGGTGCGTGTTCCGTGATTGGGCTGGTTTACCTGGCCGTGCTAGTGAATCCCCTGACCAGTGTCGTCGGCGCGGTCACTTCCATCAGCTATCTTTTTATCTACACGCCGCTCAAGCGCGTGACGTGGGTCAACACGCTGGTCGGGGCGATTCCCGGCGCGCTCCCGCCGCTGATGGGCTGGACGGCGGCCCGCAATGAGTTGAGTGGCGAAGGCTGGGCGCTATTCGCGATCCTCGCGTTCTGGCAGATCCCGCATTTCATGGCCATCGCGTGGCTTTACCGCGACGAATACGCCAAGGCCGGTTTTGTGATGCTGCCCAACGTGGACGCCGACGGCAGCCGCACGGCGCTGCATTCCGTGAGCAACACGCTCGCGCTGCTGCTCGCGAGCCTGTGCCCGTTCGCCTTTGGTTTGGACGGGAAAATTTATCTCGCCGTTGCGCTCGTTCTGGGCGCCGGCTACTTCTGGTGTGCGGTCCGGTTTGCCAGGCAGCTGACGGCGCCGCGGGCGCGGCAGCTGTTTTTGTCCTCGATCATTTATCTGCCGCTGCTCATTGCGGCGCTCGTCGGCAACAAATTGAAATAAAACTTTATGCAGTCCAACGTCCAACAATTTCCGCCGTTCCGTGAGACTTCCGCGTCGCCTGCGCACGACGACCACGGCCACGGCGCGGCTGACCATCACGAGCCGAATTTCTGGCAGAAATACATTTTCTCCACCGACCACAAGGTCATCGGCATCCAATACGGCTTCATGTCGCTTTGCTTCATGCTGTTCGGTTTTTTCCTGATGCTGCTCATGCGCTGGCAGATCGCGCATCCGGGTGTGCCGGTGCCGGTGTTCGGCCCGCTGCTCGAAAAAATTCTCGGCCAGCCGGCGGCGCATGGCGCGATTTCGCCCGACCTTTACAATTCCTTCGGCGCGATGCACGGCACCATCATGGTGTTCCTCGGCGTGGTGCCGCTGGCGTTCGCGGCGTTTGGCAACTATGTGGTCCCGCTGATGATCGGCGCGCCGGACATGACGTTTCCCCGCATCAATATGGCGAGCTTCCACGCGTTCTTTCTCGGCGGCGTGGTGATGCTGGTGAGCTTTTTCATTCCCGGCGGCGCGGCGCAGGCGGGCTGGACTTCCTATTCGCCGCTGGCGACCACCATTCCGACTTACGGTCAGGCGTTCTGGCTCGTCGGCATGGTGCTGCTCATCACCTCGTCCTTGCTGGGTGCGGTTAATTTCATCGCCACCATCATCCAGCTCCGCACCCCCGGCATGACGTGGATGCGGATGCCGTTTTTTGTGTGGGCGCAGTTCGTGACCGCGTTTATTTTGCTGCTCGCGTTCCCGCCGCTGGAGGCCGCCGGTCTGTTGCAATTGATGGATAACGTGGCGCACACGAGTTTCTTCCTGCCGACCGGGCTCGCCGTGGGCGGTCAGGTCGCGGATGTGAGCGGCGGCGGCAGCCCGCTGTTGTGGCAGCATCTGTTCTGGTTTCTCGGCCATCCGGAAGTGTATGTTCTGATTTTGCCGGCGATGGGCATCGTCGCTGAAGTCATCGCCAACAATACGCGCAAGCCGCTGTGGGGCTACAAATCGCTGGTTTATTCCGCGCTGTTCGTGGGTTTCCTGTCGTTCATTGTCTGGGCGCATCACATGTATCTGACCGGCATGGGCCAGAAGATTGCGACGTTTTTCCAGGCGACGACCATGATCATTTCGATCCCGTCCGTCATCATCCTGACGTGCATGTTCCTCTCGCTGTGGGGCGGCTCTATCCGCATCAACACGCCGATGCTGTTTGCGCTCGGCTTTCTGCCGATGTTCGGCATCGGGGGTTTGACCGGGTTGCCGCTCGGTCTGGCGGCGGCTGATTTGTATTTGCACGACACCTATTACGTCATCGCGCACTTCCATTATGTCGTCGCGCCGGGCACGATTTTTGCCCTGTTCGCCGGCGTTTATTTCTGGTTTCCGAAGCTCACCGGGCGGCGGATGAATGAGTTCTGGGGCCGCGTGCATTTCTGGTGCTCCTTCACGTTCATGAACATCGTGTTCATGCCGATGTTCGCGCAGGGCATCAAGGGCATGTTGCGCCGCATGAGCGACGGCGCGGTGAATTACTCCGCCGCCCGCGTGCCGAACGCCATCGACGCGCTGCCCGGCACCGTGATGCAGCTGAACGGCTGGATTCTCTGGGCCGCCATCGCGCTTGGCCTCGCGCAGATTCCCTTCATCATCAATCTTTTTTACAGCATTAGTCACGGTGAAAAAGTGAACAGCGACAATCCGTGGGGTGCCACCACGCTGGACTGGCAGACGCCGACGCCGCCGCCGCACGGGAATTTTACCCACGAACCGATCGTTGTCCGCGGGCCTTACGAATACAGCGCGCCGGGACACGCCACGGATTTCACGCCGCAGGATGAGCCCGAAAGCCCTGCCGCCCCCTTAACGCCCAACGCGCACTAATATTTGTCATGGAAATTCCCTATACCGTTCAAAACCGGCCGGATACCGGCATCTACAACGCCAAGCTGGGCGTCTGGCTGTTCCTCGCCTCCGAAGTGATGCTGTTCGGCGGGCTTTTCTCCGCCTACGTCCTGCTGCGGGTCGGCGCGGAGCCGGGCATGTGGCCGCACGGCTGGCTCAACGTCACGCTCGGCACCGTCAACACCCTGTTGCTCGCGCTCTCCGCCATCACCACCTTGCTGGCCTGGGCCGCGTGCAAGGTGCGGGACTTCGGCAAGTTCAAGCTGTTTCATGCCTGCACCATTCTTCTGGCGCTCACCTTCTTGGGCATCAAGTCTTATGAATATCGCGACAAACTGATGCACTATGAAGTCCAGTTGACGAATGGCAAATTCGCCGACGGCCACTTTGTCCGGGAATCGCCGGATTTCGATCTCGCCAAGAAGACCGGCACGATCACCTTGCACGGCCACATCGTTGAAGACCGCAAGGAACTGATGGATTTGCGCAGCCCCGAGGCGCAGGCGGCGAAGCATGATGAGCTCACGATCGCCGCGACCGACATCAAGAAGCTGGGCAATTATGGCCCGCGGCATAATACCTTCACCGCGATTTATTTCACGCTGACCGGTCTCCACGCGCTGCATATTCTGGGCGGCACGCTCGTCATTTTTTACTTCTGGGCCTTCGGCGGCGCCATGTGGAAAACCGACCCTGAACGCTTCACCAACCGCATCGAGGTCTCCGGCCTGTTCTGGCACTTTGTTGACCTCGTGTGGATATTCCTGTTTCCGGTGCTATACTTGACCTGACCTTTTTATGAGCGAATCCGAAAAGCCTGTCTGTTTGAAAAGTTATGTCCGCCTCTGCGCGGTCGTGTTCCTCGTCGTCCTCTGCACCACGTCGGCGATGATCGCCACGTCGTTCTCGCATCTGGGTGACGGCTGGACGCTGAAGGTCACGCTCATCCTCGCCATCGCGGTGGTGAACGCGTTTCTCGTCGCCGGCTACCTGATGCACTTGCTGTCGGAGAAGAAACTCATCTACACCGTGCTCGCCTTTACCGTGTTCTTTTTCATCGGCCTGATGGGCCTGACGGTCTGGGCCACCAACGGTTTTCCGCCCGGCACGGTTTCCCACTAACTGGATTTATGTCACTCAAAGCCTTCCACCTCATTTTCGTGACGCTGCTCACCGCGCTGTCCTTCGGCTGCGCGGCGTGGGCGTTCCAATCGGGCAGCGTGTTGTGGGGGGTGACGGCTGTCGCCGCCGGTATTTTTGTGATTGTTTACGGGGTTTATTTTCTGAAGAAACTGAAAAACGTCAGCTATCTGTGAAATTGCTCCGCCAAATCCTGTTCGCCTCCGTCCTGCTTGCGCCGGCGAAGCTGTTTGCCTGCGCCGCGTGCTTCGGCGGCAACATTGATTCTCCGATGGCCGACGGTATGAACTGGGCCATCCTCACCCTGGGTGCCGTCATCACGACGGTGCTGGGCGCGTTCCTGACTTTTTTGATTTACGCCATCCGCAAAAGCGAGGCGCTCACCGCCGCCGCTGAACAGAAACATTCGCCCCAAGCCTCAAAAGTATGAAAGACTGGTTTGCCCATAACGTCCTCGGTTTGCCTGAACTTGCTTCGGTCAACGGCCAAGCGGTGGATAACCTCATGGTTTATGTCCACTGGCTGATGCTCGCGCTGTTTGTTGGCTGGATCATTTATTTCGGCTATGTGCTGTTCCGCTTCAATGCGGCGCGCCATCAGCAGGCCAGCTACGAAGGCTCCAAGAGCAAACTGCCGAGCTATGTCGAACTGGCCATTGTCGCCATTGAAGCCGTGCTGTTGCTGGGCATCGCCGTCCCGCTGTGGGCCAAGAATGTGCAGAATTTCCCCGACCCGGCGGACAAGAACACCACGGTCGTGCAGATCGTGGCGCAGCAGTTCGCGTGGAACGCGCGTTATCCCGGACCCGATGGCAAATTTGGTCGGCAGGACATGAAGCTGGTCGCCGAGACCAACGTCTTTGGCGTGGACCCCGCCGATCCCGCCGGCAAGGATGACGTGCAAGTCTTCAACGAGATCCATGTTCCCGTCAATAAGCCGGTCCTGATTTATTTGAGTTCCAAGGATGTCATCCACTCGCTCAAGCTGGTGGCCATGCGCATCACTCAGGATGCGATTCCCGGCCTGCGGATTCCCTGCACGTTTACTCCCACGAAGGCGGGCCGCTATCAGATCGAATGCGCCCAGCTCTGCGGCAACGGTCACGCGGCGATGGCCGGCGGTTTTATCGTCGTGCAAAGCGCGGATGAATATGCTGCGTGGCTGGCGTCCAAGTCCGGCAGCGCCGCCCCGCAAAGTTTTGAATAATTCCGTCGCCCCATGACGGAAGCCAACCAACGTCCGCCGCGCACCATCTGGGTGGGCTTCTCCCTCCTGTTCGGCCTGCTGGGGTTGGCGTATCTCGTCTGGCTGGCGGAGGTTGCGCATGGGGTCAGGCATCCGCCGCTGCCGGTCATCGGCCCCGTTGCTCCGTTCACGCTCACCAGCCAGAGCGAGCAGCCGGTCACCTTGGCGGATCTCACCAACCATGTCTGGCTTGCCGACATCATCTTCACGCGCTGCGGGGGGCCGTGTCCGCGCATGACCGGCCAGATGCGCTCGCTGCAAGGCCTGTTGCCCGCCGACAGCGCCGCCAAGCTGGTCACGCTGACGACTGACCCGGAAAACGATTCGCCCGCGGTCCTGAAAAAATACGGCGAACGCTTCAATGCTGATTTCAGCCGGTGGACGTTTCTCACCGGCACCAAAAGCGAAATCGCCGCGCTCGCCAGCGGTAGTTTGAAATTGAGTGCCGTGCCGGTGAAGCTCGAAGATCAGAAAGGCGTCGCCGACCTGTTCATTCACACGACGATTTTTGTGGTCGTGGACAAGCACGCGCGCTTGCGCGGTTTTTTTGAAACCGGGGGCGAGGCGGTGGACTGGACGAACTCCGTTCAGCCCCGTATCCTCCAGACCATTCAACAGTTGGAAAACGAGCCATGACTGTCCACGATTTGCCAGCCGTCAACGCCACGCTCAACGGCTGTAGTGCCCTCTTGCTTGCTTTTGGTTATTTCTTTATCAAACGCGGAAACCAGCGGGCGCACCGCAATTGCATGATTGCGGCGTTTTGCACGTCGGTGGTTTTTCTGGGCTGTTATCTCACTTACCACGCGACGGTGAAGACCGTCACGCACTTTGTTGACCCCGCCTGGTTCCGCCCGGTTTACCTGGTAATCTTGCTCACCCACACCATTCTGGCAGCCGCCATCGTGCCATTGATCTTGCTGACGCTTTGGCGGGCCAGGCAGCAGGCTTTTGAGGCGCACAAAAAAATCGCGCGCTGGACCTGGCCCCTGTGGCTGTATGTCTCAGTCACCGGTGTGGTGATTTATCTGTTGCTCTACCAGGTATTTCCGCAGAAATGACCGCGCATGACCTCCAGTGTCTCAGTCGCGATTCATCCCAGCCAGTTTCCGGAACAAGTCCGGCGTGATCTGTTGCGTTCGCTGCGCACGCGGCGCGTGAACCACAAGTTTCACTACGACAGCGTCAAACAAACCCAGAAATGGCTCGCCCTCCACGAGGCCCATTCACCGGCGCGCTCTGATGCCGGTTGTCTTTCCACCTACGAACAAGCTTTTGTCGGGGCGGCTGAACAAATCCCGGCCCGCCGGGTTCAGGTTGTCGGGCTGGGCTGCGGCGGCGGACAAAAAGACGTGCAGTTATTGAAGCAATTACTGGCGCGTGGCAAACAGATCTCCTACGCGCCCGGCGATGTGAGCGTGGCGATGGTTCTCGTTGCGCGTGCGGCGGCGCGGGCCTTGTTGCCGCCGGAAAAATGTTTTCCGTTCGTCTGCGATTTGGCGGCGATGGAAAATCTGGCGGAAGTGGTCGTCGCCCCGGACCGGCGCCGCGCCGCGCGCCTGGTGACCTTCTTCGGGATGATTCCCAATTTCGAGCCGGGCCGGATTCTCCCGAAGCTCGTGGGATTATTGCGCCCTGAGGATTTTCTGTTGTTCAGTGCGAATCTGGCGCCGGGCCCCGATTATGCCGCCGGCATGGCAAAAATTCTCCCGCAATACGACAATCCGCTGACCGGCGACTGGCTCATGGCGTTTCTGTTGGATCTCGGCGTGGTGCCGCGCGACGGGAAGTTGCTTTTCAGCGTTGAGATTGGTGCGCTCGGCTTGCGTCGTGTTATGGCGCGGTTCCATTTCCATCGTGCGCGGCGGATCACGGTTGGGCGTCGGGAATTTTTCTTTGCCCGCGGCGAATCTATCCGGCTCTTTTTTTCCTATCGTTATACGCCCGCGCATGTCCGGAGAACGCTGTCGCGTCACGGTCTCGCAGTGTGCCATGAATGGATTGCGAAATCGGCCGAGGAAGGGGTTTTCCTTTGCCGCCGGAAGTGATTAAAACACTTTCAAAGTGTCCAGCACCGCCTTGATCCGCGGCACTTCGTGCGTGCGGAACAAATCCGTTTTCCCCAGCGCTGCGAGCACCGCAAAGAATGGTTCGGCGCAGCGGACTTCCTCGCCGAAAAATTCAAACGCGTGGGGCAGGGCGTGGCAGACGGGGAAGCCCAGTTCGCGCAGGCGGAACGTGTTTAGGAAAATGTTCATCTGGTGCCGCACGCGCACGGCGCTGTCCTGCAGGTTTTTGTAGTAAAAGCCGAGGCCCGGATCGATGAAGATTTTATCCACCCCGCTCCGCTGCGCCATTTCAATTTGCCGCGCAAAAAAATCGCGGAGCCGCGGAATCGGATCGGCTGACAGATCGAAATCGCCGACTTCGCGGACGTTTTTGCCGGCGACGTAGCAGATGATGACGGCCGCATCCTGCGCGGCGACCATTTTATAGATCTCCTTTGAAGCGGTGGTTCCGGTGAGATTCAAAATGCTGGCGCCCGCCTCCAGGCTGGCGCGGGTGACGGTGGGTGAATACGTCTCGACGGAAACCAGAATCTGCTTTGCGCGCAAACCTTTGATCACCGGGATCAATTTTGATTTCTGCGCCGCGTCATTGACCCGCGCGGCGTGGGCCAACGTGGATTCCGCGCCGACATCGATGATCTGCGCGCCCTGTGCCGCAAGCACTTGGCCGCGGAGCACGGCCGTTTCCGCCGACCGGCAAACGCTTTCGCGATACCAGGAATCGGCCGAGAGATTGACGACGCCCATCACGGCTGGCTGCGCGTTGAAATGAAATCTCTGGCCGCCGATGGAAAACTCCTGCACGCGGGATTTGGCGGCGGTGCGGTTTTGGTCCAGCAACGCGGCGAGTTGTTCGAGCGACAGCATGGGCGCATCCTAAGCCGGAATTCAAATTTCGCAAACAGATTGGCGGGGAAAATCGTTGCGTGTTTGGCCGGTGGCATTAGATTCGGTTCGTGAACTTGCGCGGGCACTTTAAGGTTTTATCGGCTGCGGCTGTGGCGGTGCCCCTGTGCTTTCTTACGGGCTGTGAAAAACCGTCGGCGCTGAATGAATCCACGGCCAATGTGAAACACATCGCGCAAGGTGAGTTTGCTGACCAGGTGACGCGTGCCACGGGGTTGGTCGTGGTTGATTTTTACGCGACGTGGTGCGGGCCGTGCCGCGAACTTTCACCGATGTTGGATGCCGCCGCCGGAGCGTTCCATGACCGGATTCGGTTTTTCAAGGTGAACGTGGATGAGTCGCCGGGGTTGGCTCAGAATTTTCAGATTCAGGCGATTCCCGCGGTGCTTTTTTTTAAGGATGGCAAGCTGGCTGACCGCATCACCGGACTGCCGGATGAGGCGGATTTAAAAAGCCGATTGGCGGCGTTTGCCGGCGGCCAGTAGCGCTCACCGCTGTCTTAAAAAAGTGTCGGCCAGCGATCCTTGTTCCGCTTGGATCACGGTTCCCGTGGCAATGTTGTGGCGGGCGAACCAGCCTTCCTTGGTCTCCAGCACAAAGCGGATGTCGTCGCGCGCCGCGACGACCCCATTGGTGTCGTTTTTTTCGAGGTGATGGATTTCCCGGATCACGCCATCGGCCGTGATGTAGGCGGCGGAGATGGATTCGGGGCAGTTTTTCATCCAGAAATTGGCGCGCTGCGGATAGGGCAGGACAAACAGCATGGCGTCGGTTTCCTGGATGTTGGTGCGGAACATCATCCCGGTCATTTCCTCCTGCGCGGACAGGGCTAGTTCCGCCGCCAACGTTTCTGCGCCCAGATACAGTTTCATCGTCCGCAGCTTGGGCTGCGCCTGCTTGGGGAGCAAATCGTCAACGGAAAGCGGGTTGAGCGTGGTGGCCGGGTCCGGTTTGCCGCAGCCAGCCAGTAGCGTCAGGGCGAGTGACCACACGCATGGATTCAAAAATTTCACGGCGCCAATTTGCCGGATGCCCGTGCGGTTATCAACCCCCGTCCGCCACCGGTTGCCATTTGTCGGCAATAAATCGCAATCGGACGGCAGCTAGGCCCGGCGGGCGACGGGTAAGGTTCCACGTTGAAAATGATAATTATGCACGCCCGGAATCTAGCCGTCCCGGTCAGCAGAGGGTTTGACTTGGCCTTGGGAAAGCTTATTTTGTCATCGTTGTGACAACCGTTGAACAGCCCGTCCCCACCGTGCGGCTTGATGAACTGCCGCCGCGCGTCTGCGCGGTCGTGCGCAGCGTCGAGACCGACGATGAAGACACTAATCGCTTGAAAACCTTGGGCGTATGTGTGGGTCGCCGCGTGGAGCTCGTCCGCGCGGGCAATCCGCTGATCCTGAAAATCTTCGGCTCCCGGCTGGGCTTGTCCGCGGAGTTGGCCGCGCGGGTGCGCGTGGAGATCTGCCAGCCCGGCCATTGCGCGCTGCGCGAAAACGAAGCCGCATGAGCGCCTGTCATGATCCCGTGCCGGAGACCCATCCGCACCACGCCTTCACCCTCGCCCTCGTCGGGAATCCCAACGCGGGCAAAACCACCTTGTTTAATGCGCTGACCGGCCTGCGCGCCAAGACGGCCAATTTCCCCGGCACGACGGTGGAGCGCAAAGTGGGCCGGCTTCATCTCGATCACCGGCAAATCGTCGTCGTGGATTTGCCCGGGCTTTACAGCCTCGACAGCCAATCGCCGGATGAAAAACTCGCCGCCGACGCCTTGCAGGGAAAACTGGAGCACACTGCCCCGAATGCCGCGTTGGTCGTGGTGGACGCGACCAATCTCGAGCGGAATCTTTTTCTCGCCAGTCAGGTTTTAGAGCTGAAATGCCCTGTCATCGTGGCCTTGAACATGATGGACATGGCGCGGCGCGATGGCATCCGCATTGACGTGGCGAAATTACGCGAGGAGCTCGGCTGCGTCGTGGTGCCGGTTTCCGCCCGCAACGGCGAAGGCGTTGCCGTATTGAAGCAGGAGTTGAACCGGCTCGTTGCCGGCGCGATGCCCGAAGCGGTGGATCACGTGGATCCGAATTGTGCCGGTTGCGCCGGCTGCACGTTTCAGGCGCGCTACGAATGGACGGAACAAATTTCCACGCGGGTTATGGACGCCGCCATCATTCCCCGCTCGGAATGGACGGATAAACTGGATGACTATTTTACGCACCCGATTATCGGCGTGGCGGTGTTTCACGTGGTCATGCTGGTCTTGTTTGCGCTGATTTTTTGGGCGGCGCAGATTCCGATGGAGTTGATTGACCATTTGTTTGCGGGCATGAAATCCTGGACCAGTTCGATTTTGCCGCCGGGTGATTTGCAGAGCCTCGTGTCTGACGGCATGGTCGGCGGTGTCGGCGGCATCCTGGTATTCTTGCCGCAGATTTGTATTTTGTTCTTCGCCTTGTCTTTGCTGGAGGACACCGGGTATCTGTCGCGTGCCGCCTTCGTGATGGATAAAATCATGCGTAAGCTTGGTCTGCCGGGTAAGGCCTTCGTGCCGCTGCTCTCGGCGCATGCCTGTGCGATTCCGGCCATCATGTCCACGCGCGTCATCGAAAATCCGCGCGATCGGCTGGTGACGATCTTGGTCACGCCGCTCATGGCCTGCTCCGCGCGGATTCCCGTCTATGCGATGGTCACGGCGCTGCTCTTTCCGCATTCGCCGTTGAAGGCGGCCTTGGTTTTCACGGGCGCTTATGCGGCGGGGGTGGCCGCTGCGCTTTGCGCCGCATTGGTTTTTCGGCGGACCATACTCCCGGGTGAAAGCAAGCCGTTGATGATTGAATTGCCGCCGTATCGCCTGCCGGCGCTGCGCACCGCGCTGCTGCACACGTTTGATCGGGCGAAAATATTTGTGAAGCAGGCGGGCACGGTTATTTTGGCCATCTCGCTGATTTTATGGGCGCTTTCCTATTACCCCAAATCCGGTCCGCCCCCGGCGGCGGTGATGATGACGACGCAGGCGGCGCAACTGGAAACAGCCGGCGACTTGAACCAGGCGGCGCTTTTGCGCGACCACGCCGGTCGCTTGACCGCACAAAATTCACTGCAACATTCCTTTGCGGGAAAAATCGGCCATGTCATCGAGCCCGTCATTGCCCCGCTGGGCTATGATTGGCAGATTGGCATCGGCATTATCAGCTCGTTCGCCGCCCGCGAGGTGATTGTTTCGACGCTGGCCATTGTTTATGGCGTTGGCAAGGATGCGGCGGATAACAACCAGTCGTCGCTTTACAGCACGTTGCGCCAGGCGAAACGCACCGATGGCACGCCCATTTTCAATACGGCGACCTGCGCAAGTTTGCTGGTGTTTTATATTTTGGCGGCGCAATGCCTGTCCACCACTGCCGTCGTGCGGCGCGAGACGAACAGTTGGAAGTGGCCGCTGTTTCAAATCGCCTACATGACGGGTTTGGCTTATGTTATGGCGTTGCTTGTGTTTCAGGTGCTGCGATATTTTGGCCACGCATGAACTCGCCCATTAAAAATCCCGCCGTGACTCCGCCGGTTTCCCATCCCCGCGATCCCTTGCACGGCATCACCCTCGAGACGATCCTCAATCAACTGGTCCAGCGCCATGGCTGGGGTGAAATGGGGCGGCGCATTCCCGTCCGCTGTTTTCAATTCAATCCTTCAGTCAAGTCCAGCCTCACGTTCCTGCGCAAAACTCCCTGGGCGCGGAAAAAAGTGGAAGACTGGTTTATCGGGGAACTGTGAGGTTTGTCGGGTTTGATGCCTTCGCGGCATAAAGTGGACAGGCCGGCTACCTTTCGGTTGCCGGCCAGGAACTATCCCCGCCGCTGCCCGTGTTCCCGTTCCCTTGCGCGGTTCCGGATAAAACGTGTGTTGTTATTTTGCGTGGGCCTTGACGAAGTCTATGTCGGCCCGGACCTGCGGCACGCTGTCTTTCCAGTTGTTTTCGTGCTCGATGGAAATATGGCCGTCAAATTTTTGCTTCTTCAATTCATCGAGGCACGCGGCGACATCCACCACGCCCTCGCCGGCCACCACCACGGGGGCTTGGCCATACGCCGCTTTATCCTTGAGGTGGACACTGATGATGCGGCCGTTGAGGATGCGGAGGCATTCGACGGGTTTCAGGTTCGATGTGCACCAGTGGCCGAGGTCGGCGCAGGCGCCCACGCGGTGATCGCGGCTTTCCACCACGCCGAGAATGTAGAGCGGGTTCCAGACCTTGTAATTGGGCTTGTCCATCGCGCCGCCGTGTTCATGGAAGGCCACTTTGAGATCGAACTCCTTCGCGGCGGCTTCCCACGCGGCGATCTGCTCGGTGGATTCCGTGCAAACGGAATAGAGCTCCATCTTCTTGGCGAAACTCATGATGGCGTGGACCTCCTCGGCGTTCTTGGCGGCGACGACGCCGTAGTTCACCGGGCGGACGCCTTGGCGGACGCACTCGGCTTTAAGCTCGGCCATCGCACTTTCCGACATGGTGTGGGAAACTTTGTCTGTCGAACCGGGCTTGAGCACTTGGCCCGGGTAGAATTCGATCATGTTGCCACCCGCTTCTTTGGTTTTGGCAATGGCCTCGAAAGCGCTGAATTCCTTGAAGGTATAAGCCTGCGCGCCGATGAACCAGCCGTTTTGGTGAAGGTTTTCCGGAATGGGGTCGGCCATAAGGTTGGTGGTTAAAGCGAGGGCGAGTAAGGAAATGTAGCGGGTGAATTTCATGGGATGATTCTACAGGGAGCGGGCGCGCTGGCCTATCACTTTTTTATCCATGCCGATAACTATCCCGCTGAAACCCGCTGGCTCGCTTCGGCCAATGCGTTGCCTCGTTCGCTGCCGGACGAATGTGCGGTGATTCCCGCCGCAGCGGCATACCGCGGGTGATTTCCTGGTTCACAAAGGCTGCGCCGCTTCAGCGACCTCGCACGCCCCGGCTTCAAGCTTCCGGTTTAATTTGGGTTCGTGTGTGATCGCCAGCCATCCTGCCAATCGCGCCGCCCGGCGCCAGACTTAGTTGGTCGGTTTGAAGCGGTTCAGGATCTCGTGCCGCGGAACCGCGCTTTTCTTGAGCGCTTCATGGCGTTCGGTCACGCCCTGGCCATAGGTCGCGGGCGGGTTGGGGTTGCGGTAAAGGACGCCGGTGTAGAGCTCGGTGCCGTAGGCGCGCGCCAGCTCGGTTGCCCGCGCGCGGTCGGTGGCATCGTGGCCCATCGCTTCCAAACTCTTCATGTTCGTCTTATGGGCTTTGAGTTGCTGGTCCTCCATGCCGTAAGTCACGCAGGGGGATTGGACGTTGATGAACGCGAAGCCGGGGAAACGGATGCCTTCTTCGATGATCTTGCCAAGCCCGACCATGTCAGCCGGCGTGCCTTGCGCCACAAAAGATGCGCCATAGCCCATGACGTAGAGCAGCGGATTCACCGGGTCTTCGAGGCTGCCGAAACTGGACGTGACGGTCTTGCGCCCGCGTTGCGAAGTGGGCGAGAGCTGGCCTTTGGTCAGGCCGTAAATCTGGTTGTCCATCACGATGTAGGTGATGTCGATGTTGCGCCGGACGGCATGGGCCACGTGGCCGCCGCCGATGGAAAAGCCGTCGCCGTCGCCGCTGGCCACCAGCACCAGGAGTTCCGGATTGGCGAGTTTGATGCCTTGGGCGATCGGCAGCGAGCGCCCGTGCACGGTGTTGAAGCCGTAGGCGGTGGTGTAGCCCGGGATGCGGCTGGAGCAGCCGATGCCGGAGACGAAGGCGATTTCATGCGGCGCTCGGCCGATGTTGGCCAGGGCGCGCGTGATGGCGGTGACGACGCCGAAGTCGCCGCAGCCGGGGCACCAGATGGGCTTAAGGTCGCTTTTGAAATGGCCGGCCTGAAATTTGGTCAGCGAAATCGGTTTCGCAATGGGGTCGAGAGTGGTCATGATAATTTCTCTTTCTTGAAAGGGTTTCGCCCGGTCAGTCTTCGATGGCTTCGGGTTGTTGCTGGCCGCTCTGGATGGCCACGACCATTTCGCGGAGCTTTTCCAAAACTTCCGTCGGCAGAATGGGGTTGGACCCGCTCTTGGCGAATGCTTTGACGTGCGCCGGCAAATCCACATTCATCCGCACGATGCGATAGAGCTGCGCCTGATAGGATTGTTCGATGAACAAGCCGCGTTGCACGGATGCGAAGAAGTCCTGATAAACCGTTTCGGCCACCGGATACAGCAGCGTGGGCACGAGCAGTTTCACCTGCAACCCTTCCGCCTGCGCCAGCCGCAAGGCTTCGCGGGCCACGCCGGCCACGCTGCCCCAGCTCACCATGCCGATGGGGGCTTCCGGGTCGCCTTCTACCGTGAACAGATCGCGGCGGTTTTTCAGCGGATTGAATTTGTTGAACCGCTTCTCATTCATGCGCGCGTGGATCTCGCCGCTGGCCGTGGGGCGGCCCGATTCACTGTGCTCGATGCCCGCCGCGAGATAGTTGCCGCCCGGCATGCCGGGATGGCTGATCGGGCTGATGCCGGATTCGGTGAGTTTGAAGCGCGCGTAATTCGTCAGCTCGGCCCCGCTGGGTTGCCGGCGCTCGATGATCTGAAATTTCGTCGTGTCGATGGGATCGAACGTCTCCTTGCGTTGCGCAATCTCCTGATCCGACAGCACGATCACCGGGGTTTGGTAATATTCCGCCAGATTGAAGGCTTCCACCGTGACGCCAAAAATGTCGGCGACGCTTGTGGGTGCCAGCACCGGCCGCAGGCAATCGCCGTGCGCGGAAAAGGCTGCTTGGAACAAATCCGATTGCTCGGCTTTGGTTGGCATGCCCGTGGACGGGCCGCCGCGCATGACGTTGACGCACACCAGCGGTAATTCGGCCAGACTGGCGAGGCCGAGGATTTCCGTCTTCAGCGACATGCCGGGACCGGAGGTGGCGGTCATCGCCTTTTTGCCGGCGAACGATGCGCCGACCACGGCACCGATGCCCGCGATTTCATCCTCCGCCTGCAAAACCGTTCCGCCATACTTCCAGATTTCGCGTTCGAGAAATTGCATGATCTCCGTCGAGGGCGTGATGGGATAGCCGCCGAAAAAGGTGCAGCCGGCAAAGATGGCCGCCGCTGCGCACATGTCGTTGCCATCCGTCAGGAGTTTGGTGGTGCGGCCGGCCGGCGGGGTGGACAGCTTGCGGTCTTCCTTGAGCGGGTTGGCTTCTGCGAAATCGAGTCCGGCCTGGAATGCCCGCACGTTGCCTTCCACCACGGTGGTGCCTTTCTTGGCAAACTTCTTGCGGATCCCGGCGAGCATGCTTTCGCGGCCGATGCCGAACCAGCCGGCCAGTAGCCCGGCAATCACGATGTTCTTGGCTTTGTCGGTCCCGGCATGGGTCGCGGCCATCTCGGTGATCGGCACGCTGAAGACAATCGCCGGTTTCACGCCTTGCAGCGGCAGCTTGTCGGGCGCGACGCCGGTGTTGCTCTCGTAAATCACGATGGTCGCGGCTTCGACGGGCAGTTCCGCGCCAAATCGTTTGAAATCATCCCAGTTGAGCGCCACCGCCACGTCGAGCGGGCCGTTGGGATTGAGCACGGGTTGGGTCGCCAGTCGCAGCCGGCACGAGGCCTCGCCGCCGCGGATCTGCGAGCCGAAGCTCTTGGTCATGACGCAGTGATAACCTTCCAGCGCGGCCGCCGTGAGCAGCGATTCACCCGCCGAAATCACGCCGTCGCCGCCGGAACCGGCAATGCCTATAATCAAATCTTCACTCATGCATAACCAATACACCATATTTCCGGCGCGTCGGCTCACCTTCAATTGCCAAATCCCTGCTCTTTTTTATCCAATGGCAGTTGCCTGCCGGTGTTGAAATATCCTGCGTGCCGCCGTTGCTGGTTTGCGATAACGGAATGCCCGACTGCTAACGTTGGAGTGTTGCTCATCTAGGTTGAAATCCACCCTGCTGGATTGGATGCGCGTGATTTAGCCGGTCGAAGCCATGGCCTGCGGCCACGTCTCGGGAGCTATGCTAGTCACAACGGCGCGGTATGCATCCAGAAGCGATGATGGGATCACGGGTTTCCACTGTTCTGATCCGCGGCGCGCCCGTCTCCAATTCTTGCGCGCTTGTATACTTAACAAACGCACGGACAGCGGATGTCCTAGGGTGTCGGCTAGATTTGTCGGCATGAATACCTCACAAATGAAGGCGGACGGGGCGGTTTTGACGGACCTAGCGCAGGCGTATGGCGATGAAGCCAA
>CAIXPZ010000085.1 GCA_903921455.1 uncultured Verrucomicrobia subdivision 3 bacterium
CTCTCGGACTTTCGCCTTCAACCAAAGCTGAACCTCCAGCCATCCCCCGTGGGAGGAATCCCCGGAGGGCACCACGAAGCGGGCTGGCTGGTTTTGAGGTGAAGCTGACAGGCGGAAGTCTGCGAGCGTAAGAATGGCACTGAATGCGTCCAGCGTTTCCCAGTTATTGAGCGGAGCGAACTGACATTGGCAGTCTTGGAAGTTTATGCAGACAAGAGCGGAACGGAGCGGTTGGGATGACCGCCAGCGTAGGGTAAATGGCCGCTGATAGCGGCAGACCAAAAAGCGCAGTGGAGCGGTGTCGAAATAAATTCACCAAGTCTGCGCCATCGGGGGAGCGCAAGTCTTGGCTGCTTACGCGGTGAAATCCGGAAGGCTGACAAGTCTTGCGCGACGGGAAAAAAACATGACGAAACCCTAAACAATTATTCAGCGGAAGTTGCGGGGACTAAGATTGGTGGCGGTGCGGTCTGTGAATCGTTGTATCTGATTTTTGGCAGTTCCGAGAATGTGATCGTGACGCCAATAATGTTCGTGCATGGCAAAACTACGCCTCGCTTGACCGAGAGATTGGTGAGTGAAGTCCATGCCACCTCCACGCTGTCTCCCACCGGCACGATGCAAACATTTCCGGGGTAGCCATGTTTCTCTCCGGCTCGATGCAAGTCAACGTGGCGCGGGTAGCCCGTGGTGTCGTAGAAGATTTCGCCGAAAACAGTGCATACCAAACGACCGTCTGGCGATGGGAAGTCATGCACGTCAATAATATCACCGCGCGTGGGCCTGACATACACGGCAACGGGATCGTCCGTGGTGGTTGAGCATCCCGCCAGCACGACGCACAGACCCGCAACGATGAATAACAGAGTCTTCATTGAGCCGCGACGGTCTGACCGCGTCGCCATATTCGTGCAACCAGCCGATAGGTCAACAGCAGTGGGCCGGCACAAAAAAGGCCGAGAATAAAAGCCAAAATGCTTCCCATCAGCAATGCCCAAGCCGGTTCCGGGAATGGATTGTCTGCCCCGATTTCGCTCATGGCATATTGATAAAGGCCGTAAAGAATCGGGGGCGTAAGCAACAGAGCCAAAAGTAATGAGCTGAAAACAAAAGATAAAAATGGATGCGTTTTCGCGTCGAGCAAGGATGGCTGGGCTGCCATCGGATGTTCAGTCGTGAAAACATTCATGCCGCCATTGTCGTCCAATCACATTAAGGTTGCAAGATGCCGGGGACTTGAAATGTGGTGGATTCCAAAGGGCTTGCCCTTTGGCGCGGGCCTGGGCTGGCGATAGGCCCAGCCGGAATGAAAAAGCCCGCGTTCCGGCGGAGGGACGCGGGCGGTTTGGGTCAAATGCCGTGGCCGTCGCCGGTCATGGTTTGGGCGGCTTGATGCTTCTGCCAAACTCCGGCGCGGTCTTCGGCGTAGAGGTCGCGGACTTTAGCCTGGGCGTTTTCGTCCAGTTGGTCGGCAACGCGGCGGGCGAGGTCGTAAAACAGATGCCAGCGGGCGCGTTTGTAAATGCGCGGCTTCTGCTCGTGCAACCA
>CAIXPZ010000086.1 GCA_903921455.1 uncultured Verrucomicrobia subdivision 3 bacterium
CATGATGTGTAGTAGTTCATGGTTGATGGGCGTCGTTTGGACGCCCGTTGATTGTGCTAACGCGGGGAAGTGTTAGTCGCACTTCCCCGCCCTGAAACTGATGCTAACAAAAACCCAAAAGGGCTTGGAGGGGAGTATCAATTCGCCGGAGCCAACCGCCGTTGGCGCTGGCCGTTCCGCTGTCGCGGTTCACGTCGCGAGTCGGCGGTGGCTCAGCTTTTTTCGTTAGGCCACAAGTATGCCTCGCGTCACCGCAAGCATCCGCATTCGCCGGTTTCGGCAAGCATCACCCGAAGGTTGGGAGATGGATTGCTTCGTCATTCCGAGCGACGAGCATAGTGGCGAGTTGGTTCACTTCGCACCAAATCAGGCTCTTGATTTCAGAGGGAAGATTGAGCCGGGTCTTTTTGAGGCATTGTATGGCCTGCTCGGTGGCATAGCGCCAGAAGCGGATGTTCCCAAAACAGAAATCAGGATGGTTGTTGGCAGACTGAAAGACGAGAAGTGGTCATATTATAATTTCGCAGCCCGTGATAGTTACCAGCCGCCAGCTCCCGAAGCAGAGATTTGGAGATTGATAGATGCGGTTTTTAGGAAAAGACTGCACGAGGGAATCAAGATAGATGAGACGATTGTGGCCTAACCATTCGCGAGCCCGTGTGAAAACTATTTAGGATGGTGACTTAGTAAGTAGATTTGTTGGTTAGCAAGGTGACAGGAGATTGGTTTTCTAACTATGCTTGGTTGGAACTTTTCCGGTGGCAGGGTGAGTCAGGGAAGATAATCGGACAGGAAGTCAGCATTTTTCGCGGGCAGGCAGTGCCGCCCGGTTTTCAGCTCACCGCCAGCAGCAATTTCTCCACGCTGACCAGGTTCAACACCCGCTTGAGGTTATACGCCAGCGTGATCAGTCTCCATTCCGTCCGCACTTTGGTGAACTGCAGCGCGGGCAAATCCAGCGACGCGACGAATGCATCCAGAAAGCGCACGGGATTATCGGCCGCCACATAATCCTCCAGCCGTTCCGGAAACAACAGCGTCTGCGACCGATCCAAACCTGTCCGATGATTCGTGCTTGGCAAAGACGCCGCCCCAGCGTAGAAGTTTCACCTGTGATTCACTTTACACACAGCCTCTCGCCGGAGCCAATACCTGACGGCAGACGGTGGCCGTCGGCCAAGACCGCAGCTCCCGTTGCGAGGAAGGCTTGGCCCGGCATGTTACGGCAGGCCACTTTGCCTATGGATGCATTTATAAAGGATTTTTTGCCAGCCATAATCCTCCTCGCTGTTTTCAGCGCTCACTTTCTTCTCCTTGTTTTCAAACCGAGAATGGTAGACAGGATTGTCTTAACCCTATTCGTGGGAAGTGTTCCAGTTGCTGGCTGGCCAGAATCTCGCTTTGGGTTCGTGTGCTTTGGTTCGCTTTGGGGAATTGCTGGACTAGGAGTGCTCTTAAATGGTTTCGGCTTCATCGCAAGCAAGACAGTGCCGTTTTTCTTTCTGGCAGGCTTCTTGGTCGCTTGCATTGGTGTGATTCACAGTTTATTTGTTTTTCGTTCACACAAGCATCGTAAGAAACATCGACGATGATATAGTGGCGGTCGCCCGGCGCAAGGGTTGCGCTTGGCATCCTTGGCGGTTTGACTAAATTTTCTCCCGCATGAAACGCATCCTCATTTTTTTGGCCGCGGTTATGGTGGCGGCCCAGCTCCACGCCGAGGCGGACGTCCACCGGTTTTGTCAAAAGCTCAAACTCCCGAACCAATTGACCGCCGTGGTGGCAGAGGGTGATTTAGAAGCCCGCTCCCTGGGCAGTTACACTGTCCGGCTGTATTCCTCCGCGAACGCGGAGCCGGGAGATGACACGACGTTCTATGTCGCGGGCATCCTCCGCGAGCGGTCAGGCGCGATTGAGAAAGTGTCGCTGGCGGATATTGACGGTGACGGGAAGCCGGAGGTGGTCGTAACGATCCGCTGTGTGGGCACGGGCCAGTATTTATCGGCCGAGGCGTTTGCCTTTGACGAGAAGCGGGTGTGGCTGCGCGCCGCCGTCGCGGATCTGGCCGCGGACGCCAACCCGATCACGGCTTTGAAGCAGGCCAAGGGGAAGTGAGCCGGCGGGTCACTTGCAGATGCCGCGCTCGCTGGTGCGGATGAACTGGACGAGGTGGTTCACTTCCGGCAGCGGCGGCAGTTCCGCCTCAATCTTGGCCAGGGCGTTGGCCGTGGAGAGGTCTTCGCGGAAAATGATTTTATACGCGGACCGCAACGCCGACTGCGCCTCGTCCGAGAAGCCCGCGCGCTCGAGGTTCACCTTGTTGATGGCGCGCGCCACGGCGGGATTGCCTTCCACAATCGTATAAGGGGTCACGTCCTGTGGAATGCGGGAGCAACCGCCGGTCATGCAGCGGGTGCCGATGCGGCAGAATTGGTGCACCGCCGTGTAACCGCCGAGCGTCGCGTGATCTTCCACGACGACATGGCCGGCCAGCCCGACAAATCCGGACATGATGATGTGATTGCCCAGCCGGCAGTCATGCGCGATGTGGACGTAGGTCAACAGCAGATTGTGCGAACCGAGGATGGTGGCGTTGCCATCGCTGGTGGCCGAATGGATGGTGACCCCTTCGCGAAAGACATTGTCATCGCCGATGCGCACGTGGGTGACACCGCCCTTCCATTTCAAATCCTGGGTCTTCAAGCCGATGGAGGCGAAGGGGAAAATCTCATTGCGCGCGCCCAGGGTGGTGTGTCCTTCCACGACGACGTGCGAATGCAGCTTGCAGCCGTCACCGAGGGTGACGTGTTCGCCGATGATGCAGTAAGGCCCGATGTCGCAGCTGGCCGCGACCTGCGCCTTGGGATGAATGATGGCAGTGGGGTGAATCATGGAAATGGAGAACTATGCGTCGCGGAGCATGAAGGTCACGGCGGCTTCGCTGACGACTTCGCCATCCACCTTGCAGATGCCCTTGGCCTTGCCAATCTTGCCCCGGATCTTCGTCATCTCAATCTCGATCACCAGCACGTCGCCGGGCACCACGGGCTTGCGCCATTTCACTTCCTCGGCGGACATGAAATACGCGATCTGGTTCGCCGCCTCGATGCGCTTGAGCAGGAGAATGCCGGCAACCTGCGCCATCGCCTCGAGTTGCAGCACCCCCGGCATGATGGGATGGCCGGGGAAATGGCCGGCGAACTGCGGCTCGTTCATCGTCACGTTCTTCACGCCGACAATGGTGTTGCCCTCGATCTTCAAAATGCGGTCGACGAGCAAAAACGGCGGGCGATGCGGCAGCATCTTCATGATGGCCTCGATGTCCATCGAGCCTTCGGTGGCAGGCATGGGCGCGGGCGCATCCTTCGGCGGCGGCGGCGAGAAGGTCTGCGCGGCGCGGATGGGCTTGTTGATCTGCTCGACAATTTTCTTCACCAGCTCGGCATTGGCCGCATGGCCGGGCCGCACGGCAATCACGTGGCCGCGGATCGATTTGCCGAGCAGCGACAAGTCGCCGACGATGTCGAGCATCTTATGCCGAACGAACTCCTCGCGATAGCGCAGCGGCTCGGTCGTAAGCACCGCGTCGTCGCGGATGACCACGGCGTTCTCCAGCGAGCCGCCCTTGATGAGGCCGTTCTTGTAAAGATAGGCGATCTCCTCGTAAAAACAGAACGTCCGCGCGTGGGCCAGTTCCTTCTCCCACGTCTGCGGATTGACCTCGGTGGAATAAAACTGGGTGAACCGCCCCTGCTTGTCCGCGCTCGTGCAGGTGATCCGGAACTGGTCGTCGGGAAACAGCGTCATCACGGTTTCGCCGAGGCGGACCTCAATCGGCTCGCTGGGCGTGAAAAACTCCTTCTTCTCCGCGAGCGGCACGATGCCCGCTGCCGAGAGGATTTTGCAGAACTCGCGCGAGCTGCCGTCCGCGATGGGCGGCTCGTTGGCGTCGAGCTCGACAATGGCGTTGTCGATGCCATAGCCCGCGAGCGCGGCGAGGACGTGCTCGACGGTGTGGACTTTGACATTGCCCTTGGCAAGCGTCGTGGAGCGGTTGGTCTCCGAGACGTTTTCCACGCGCGCCTCGATCTCCGGCTTGCCGTCGAGGTCCACGCGGCGGAAGCGCACGCCGCTGTTCGCGGGCGCGGGCAGGATCGTCATGTTGACGCGATTGCCGCTGTGCAGGCCGATGCCGGAAAAACTGGCGGGACGATTGAGAGTCTGCTGATTGAGCACGCCAAATTGAACAAAACAGCGGGCGCGTTGGCAAGATTGGTTTCAACGACTTTGGCGCAATGCCGCCGATTATATCGGATCCGGAACGAATTCTATAAACTAGCCTTGGCCGGCAAAACGAATAATATCATTTTATTCCAATAAATACTTAGGTCCGCATGAAAAACATCACCAAATCTCTTCCCGCCCGTTTCCCCAAAATCCTTTGCGCGGTGCTATCGGTTTGGTTGTTTGGGCACATTGGCAGCGCGCGCGCAGCGGAGGCGACCAACGCACCCGCAACGTCCATCACCGACGCCGAAATCCGTGATGTCGTCGCCCGCGTGGCCAGACACCAGATCGTGCCGCTGGCCGATGGCGATTATGCTATCGTCCGCACGCTGGCTGAGGCCAAGGCGGCGAAGACGCCCGAAGGCATCGTGTGGGTTTATCCGTGGGGCGTGACACTTTACGGCTTGAGCCGGTCTACTGCCGTGACGGGCGACGAGACGGCGGAACCCTTTATCCTCCGGCACAATCTCATTTGCGCCCGCTATTACACTTGGCTGGCTGGATTGCAAAATCAATTCACCAACTCTGACGCCGCCTTTGTTCGCAACACGAAAATCAAAGGCCTGATGACGCTCGGCAGCCTCGATAATTGCGGCGCAATGGGCAACGAAATCCTCGAAAGCATGCGGCGCCATCCCGATCAGGTCACACCGGAGGAAAAAGCCGTGGTCGCCCGCATCGCCGATTGGATTGTCCACAAACAGGATCGCCTGCCCGACGGCACGCTCTGGCGGCCCAAGTCCATGGGCGGCACGCTCTGGCCGGACGACCTATACATGGGCGGCGTGTTCCTCTGCCGCTGGGGCCAATACACCGGCGACCAGAAATATATCGAGGACGCCGCGAATCAAATCATTCATCAAGCCGCGCTGGAACAAGACGCCGACGGCCTGTGGTTCCATGGCTATTTTGTGAATGAGCAGAAACATGCGCCGTTCAAGTGGGGCCGCGGCAACGGCTGGGTGACCGTCACGCTGGTGGAAACCATTTCTGCGCTGCCGGAACAGCATCCGCTGCGGGCGCCGCTCATCAAAATTTTACAGCGCCAGATTGACGGCCTGAAACAAGTCCAGACTTCCAGCGGAATGTGGCGGCAGGTTTTGGACCAGCCGGAACTCTGGGAGGAAACCTCCTGCACCGCGATGTTCGCCTACGGCATCGCCCGCGCGGTTAACCAGGGCTGGATCGACGCCGCCAATATGTCCGTCGCCCGGAAAGCGTTTGCCGGGATTGCCAGGAACGTGACGATGGACGGCTCGGTCAACGGCACCTGCCAGGGCACCAGCATCGGCAAGGATCTGGATTACTACATCAAACGGCCGCGCCCTGACGACGACCTGCACGGTCGCGGTGTGGTGCTCCTCGCCGGCTCGGAAATTTTGTCGACCGGTAAAAAATAGTTTTCCCGCGTCCTATCTTGACCGGAGCCCCGACTTTGGTGTCTTCCAATCTTACGGCCCCAGTAATACTCCGCAGCGTTGTTTGGATTTCCAAATTTAGGCAATATCCTGCGGCCGGCGGCATTTTAATGAAATGATCGAGTGTTTCCCGAAGCAACCAAGAACGCCGGTCAATCAAATTGACACCGGCGGCGAAAATCGTTAATTGTGTCGCACTCTATGCAACCCATCCAACTTCAGTGGATTGATTACACAATTCTTGTAGCTTATGTCGCCTTCGTCCTAGGGATCGGCTGGGCGTTGTCGCGTTATATGAAAACGTCGGCGGATTTTCTCACGTCCGCCCGGTCCATCCCCACGTGGGTCACCGGCCTGGCCTTCATCTCGGCCAACCTTGGCGCGCTGGAACTCGTCGGCATGGCCGCGAGCGGCGCGAAATACGGCATCTCCACCGCGCACTTCTATTGGGTCGGCGCGATTCCGGCAATGATCTTTCTCGCCGTGTTCATGATGCCGTTCTACTACGGCTCCAAGGCGCGCTCGGTGCCGGAATACCTACAGATGCGCTTCGACAATCGCGTGATGGGGCTAAACGCCGTCGCCTTCGCGGTGATGACGCTGTTCGCGTCGGGCATCTCGATGAATGCGCTGGCGAAGCTGCTGAACCAGTTGCTCGGCTGGAATTATGATTTCGCGCTGTGGATCTGTTCCGGCGTGGTGCTGCTCTATGTGTTGAAGGGCGGTTTGACCTCGGCGATTTACACGGAAGTTTTGCAGTTCTTCATGATCGTGCTCGGCTTCGCGCCGGTGGTTTATCTCGGCCTCAAGGACATCGGCGGCTGGCACGCGATGAACACGTCCCTGAAGACCGTGGCCACGAACAATGGTTTCGCGGAGAACGCCTGGTCGAGCGCGTGGCAGCCGCTGGTCGGCGGGCCGTCGCACAATCCGATGGGCGTGGATATCTTTGCGATGGTGTTCGGCCTCGGCTTCGTGCTGAGCTTCGGCTACTGGTGCACGAACTTCCTGGTGGTGCAGCGCGCGATGGCGGCCAAGAACATGACCGCCGCCCGCAACACGCCGATCGTGGCCGCCATCCCGAAGATGTTCTTCCCGTTCCTCGTGATTGTGCCCGGCATGATCGCCGTGGTGCTGGCCACGATGCCGGACAAGGGTTACCGCATTCCGCCGCCGGTCATCGCGCAGGAGAAATACGCGCAGGCCATTGATGAAGTGAAGGCCGCCACGCCGGACAACGCCGCCGCCGCCATCACCGGCATCGGCACCACGCTCGGCGCGAAGGTGGACGCAGGCAAGCTCACCAGCCTGATCACGGACAACGCCAAGAGCAAATTGACCGACACGCAGATCAAGACCGGCATTTACAACAGCATCGCGGAAAATGATTATGACGGCGTCATCTTCTCGCTCGTGAAGAAGTATTGCCCGGCCGGTCTGCTCGGCCTAGCGCTCACCGCCCTGCTCGCTTCGTTCATGTCCGGCATGGCGGGCAACGTCACAGCGTTCAACACCGTCTGGACTTACAATCTTTACCAGGCCTTCTTCGTGCGCGGCAAGAGTGACACGCATTATTTCTGGGCGGGCAAAGTCACGACCATCGCCGGCATCCTGCTGAGCATCGCCTGCGCTTATTTCGCCAAGCAATACAATAACGCGATGGACATCATCCAATTGGTGTTCGGCTTCGTGAACGCGCCGCTATTCGCGACGTTCCTACTGGGCATGTTCTGGGCCCGCACCACGGCCACGGGGGCGTTCTTCGGCCTGTTCGGCGGCATCGCCAGCTCGGCGGTGTTCCATGCGCTGACTATTGCCAAGGGCAACGCGCCCGGCGTCAAGGGCGGTTATCTGTCCGTCGTCTCGACGTTCCCCAGCGAGATGGCGCAGAACTTCTGGCTGGCGTCGTTTGCCTTCACCGTCTGCCTCGTGCTGACGCTGGTGATCTCGCTGGCGACTGCACGGACGAAGACGGACGCGGATTTGAAGGGTCTGGTCTATTCGCTCACGCCGAAGACCTTTGATCAAAACCAGCCCGTCTGGCAGCGACCCGCCGTCGTCGGCGTGGTGCTGCTCATCGTGTGCGTGATCTTGAACTGGTATTTCTGGTGAACCAACCGCAACCCCAACTGAAAGACTAAATTTATGGGACTCGATATCCGCTGGCCGATTGGCCTCATGTTTACGCTCATCGGCGTGCTGCTCACCGCCTTCGGCGTCATCAAATCCGCCGACTCCATGTCGCTCGGCATCAACATCAACCTCATCTGGGGCCTCGTGCTGCTGGTGTTCGGCGTGTTCATGCTGATGGGCGCCATCAAGGGCAGGAAGAATCCGCCGTCCGCCTGATGGCGCGGCACGGACAATAATTGACAAAAGGCGGCTGGCCCGGGGCTGCCGCCTTTTTTATTCTGGCCCTCGAAATTAACACTTATGAATCTTAAAGGACTCGCCGCTCACGTCGCCGCTGAATTTCAGAAACACTACGGTCGCCCCCCGCGTTGGATCGTCGCCGCGCCCGGCCGCGTCAACGTCATCGGCGAACACACCGATTACAACGACGGCTTCGTTCTGCCCATGGCCATCGAGCGCTACGCCATCATGGCCGCCGATGCGCCCCTGCCCGGCTCCGTGTCCGCCGCCTCGCAGATTTCCATCTGGGACATCCAATTCGACGAGAAAGCCACGATTGACATCTCCGCCCCCGTGACCAAAGGCACGCCGAAGTGGTCCAATTACATCCGCGGCGTGCTGTGCGGTTTTCAAAATCGCGGGGTCAAGATCCCCGCGCTGGACATCGCCTTCATGTCCACCGTGCCGCTCGGCGGCGGCCTGAGCAGCAGCGCCGCGCTCGAGGTCTGCACCGCCACCCTGATGGAAGCCGCGACCGGCAAAGCCATCGACCCGATTGAAAAAGCCCTGCTCGCGCAAAAGGCGGAACATGATTTCGCCGGCGTGCCCTGCGGCATCATGGATCAATTCATCTCCGCGCTCGGCCGCGAAGGACATTTGCTATTGCTCGACTGCCGCACGCGCCAGACCCAGCTTGTGCCGATGAGCGATCCGTCCGTTGCCCTGCTCGTCATCAACACGAACGTGAAGCATGAATTGAGCGGCGGCGAATACGCCGAACGCCGCGCCCAATGCGAGGAAGCCGCCCGCAACCTCGGCGTGAAATCCCTGCGCGATGTCACCGCCGACCAGCTTGAAAAAGGCAAAGCCAAATTGAGCGAACTCGTTTTCCGCCGCGCGCGTCATGTGATCGGCGAGATCGAGCGCACCCTGCACGCGGCCGAGGGCATCCGCCAGTCCAACTGGCCGACCGTCGGACAGTTCATGTATGCCAGCCATGCGGCGCTGCGCGATGACTACGAAGTCAGCTGCAAGGAACTCGACGATGTCGTGGAAATCGCCGAGGACATCGGTTACCGGGGCGGCGTCTATGGCTGCCGGATGACCGGCGGCGGTTTCGGCGGTTGCTGCGTGGCGCTGGTGAAGGCCGACGCCGTGGAAGCCATTTCCAAGAAAATTGCCGCCGACTACAAGTCTCGCACCGGCATCGAAGCCACCATTTTCGCTTCCCGGCCGGCGGCTGGCGCGACGATTATCAAGGGCTGATCAGTCTATTTGCCAAGGCGCCAAAAAACCCAGTTTCGCATCATAAGAAAAGCATGAGTCGGAATATATCCGATTCATGCTTTTCTATTTCGATTGATGACGGCGTTTTGGCAGTTAAGTTAATCCCCCAGGCAGGTGCCCACGTGACGGGCAGTCTGGATCCAGGAATGGTCCACGGGCACAATTTTCCGTTTGCCGGCGACTTTTTCCAACGGCACCGCCTCGGTGTCATCCCCGCGGGCCGCCACCATCACGCCATAATGTTCCTCGTGAATGAGATCGGCGCAGGCACTGCCCAGCCGCGTGGCCAGAATCCGGTCCGCCGCGCAAGGCGTGCCGCCGCGCTGGACGTAGCCGAGGATGGTCACGCGGGATTCCAGCAGCGTGAGCTCTTCCAGTTGTTTGGCGAGCCGCATCGTATTCCCGGCATGCCGGACTTCGAGCGTGGCGAGTTCGATCTTCGCCTCTTTTTTGTCGTGCAGGGTTTTGGCCCGTTCGAGTTTCTTTTCCGCCGCGCCGAGCGCGCGGGCGTCGTCCTTGCTCATCGCGCCTTCGGCCACGGCGACAATGCTAAAGTTGGTGCCGCGACGGCTGCGGCGTTTGATGGCTTCGGCAATTTTCACCACGTCGTAGGGGATTTCCGGAATGAGGATCACATCCGCCCCGCCCGCGATGCCGGCGCCGAGCGTAAGCCAGCCCGCGCGATGGCCCATGATCTCGGCCACGATGATGCGGTGGTGGCTGTGCGCCGTGCTATGCAGCCGGTCCAGCGTGTCCGTGGCGATGTCGAGCGCGGTGGCGAAACCAAACGTCGCATCGGTCATGCCCACATCGTTATCGATCGTCTTGGGCAGCGTGATGACGTTGAGGCCGGCCTGGTGCAGGCGCAGCGCATTCTTCTGCGTGCCGCCGCCGCCGAGACAAACCACGCAATCAAGCCCCCACGTTTTATAATTAGCCTTGATGACATCCGTCATGTCGCGCGTGCGACCGTCGATGACCATGCGGTGCGGCTTGTCCCGGCTGGTGCCGAGGATGGTGCCGCCCACCGTGAGAATGCCCGCGAGAGTGGACTTGTCGAGTTTGATGCGCCGGTTTTCGACAAGGCCGCGGAAGCCGTCGCGAAAGCCGATGATCTCCATGCCGTAGTTCAATGCGGCCTTGCCAACCCCCCGGATGGCGGCGTTGAGACCGGGGCTGTCACCGCCGGCGGTGAGAATGCCGATACGTTTGATTTTTTTTGCCATACCGCGAGTCATTTGAAACCTCCCAGAAGATTTGTCGAGCAGAAGTTTCGTTTTTTTTACCAAGGCTACGATTTTGACCCAATAAAAACACGCGGCTGGCGCAACCTGCCCCCCACCATTTCTCCCACTGGCCATGGATGAACCCAGCCCACAATGGCTGGGCGGTTTTTCAAATCATTTCCTTCTGTGCCGCGTTGCTTTCGGCCTGCGCCTTTTTGAAATTCAAGTCCGGTGCGGGGTCGGGCAGAATCGGCAAGCGGGTGCGGGAGGTCAACCGCCGTGAAGGGTTGGCCGCATCAGGGACTCTGGACGCGGTAAAATTGTTGTGGCTTGTTTGTGACCAGCGGGTCGGTGAATTGGAACTGGCCCAAGGGACTATCCGTAACCACTCCGAGCACCGTCCAATTGGTCAACGCCAGATTCAGATTGGTCGCGCTAAGCACGCTGAAGGCACCGCCCTGGATGTTGGTGAAACCAATTTGAAAGGCGCCGTCGGGTTGCTTCGTCCCGGTCAGGGTGCAGGGGTCCGGCCGGGCCACCTGCACCATCACCACCTGGTTGGGTTTGCTGTCCTGGCCGAAATAGGCATTGCCGCGCACCGGGTCAAACACGGCCGAGCGGAAATAGACCTCGCCGTAAGGCAGCACCCCGTCGCTGTTGGTGGTCACATTAAACGTGCTGACGGTGTCCGGCAGATTGTTGCTCGGGCCGGAGAGGAAGGGCAGATAACCTATCTCGATGGGAAGATTCGTGCCGTTGAGCTTGAATTGATGCACGCCGCCGGGATAGGTGTTGTCATTGGCGAAATAGACAAAGCCGTTCACCGGATCAATGACCGAGAGGGACAATTGCGCCCGGCCTTGCGCGAGGTCAATATGGCCGACCAGCGACGGGGCGGCATCGCCCGCACCCAGCGCCACCTTGTAGATACGGGAGGGATAATTGGTGTAGCCATAAGTGCCATAGTAGGCATAGCCGTTCGTGGCATCCAACGAACCAAAACCGATGCCTTCGCCGGTGAAGCCGAGGTTGACGGAGCCGATGCGCACGGGCGCGTTGGTGCCGGGCGGCATCTTGATTTTGATAATCTCTGCATTCGTGGCCCCGACGGCGGTGGTGGCCAGATACACATAGCCGTGCGTGGCGTCCGCGAGACAACTGCCCAGATTGGTTTCGCCGGCATTCAGACCGGCATAAGCACCTTCCGTGAACGTGCCGAGCCGGATTTTTTCCACCCGCGTGGGCGCTCCGTTGATGCGGCAGAACACATAAAGGTTATGGTTGGTCGGGTTCGGGTCCGCATCATCCAAACCCACGGCACCGATGGCATTGACCCCGCTCACCGTGAGCGCACCGGCACCGGTGACGGCATTGGTTCCCGTGCCCAGCGCATAACGATACACGGACGGGTTGCGCACGATATAGGCATAGCCGCCCGCTGAATCCAGCACCGCAAAGCTGGAGCTGCCTGTATTCGTGGGGGCGCAGACCGCCACCGGCAGACCATTCGTGATACTCAATTTCCAAAGGTAGTTGCCCAGAAAGTAGGCGTAACCATGCGGCACATCGATGAAGGCGTTATATAAACCGGCGTCATCAGGATTGCTATTGCGCGGCAGCAACACCGTATGCCCCATCCGCTGGGGATTGCCAGCAAACCCGGCGAAACCGATTCCCACCAAGACGATTCCAGAGAGCAGTATGGTATTCTTCATGGTAGTGCGGTGACGGCAAATACAGATCCTGCCTCGGGGGCAGGCCGAACATCCTCCAAGGCAGGGCGATTTTCAAATCAATTCTTTCTGAGCTGCGTTTCCGGCCGCCTGCGTTTTTTTGAATTCCCCAGCCGACCCTCGCCTCCAGCCCGGTTTCAAGACTCCCAACGAAGTCTACTACTAACATCGGCACTTATACCGCATTCTGATTGGCATTTCGCATTTGCCGGGCCCAACGACTCCAGGCATCGCAACGCGGCGGAAGTGGATCGGCGACAGCGGGGATGGAGTAGTCGGGAACAGGCTGGGTGCCAAGGGAAGCGGGCGGCGCAGCCACTGAGCCGTCTGCTTTTGACGGCGGTGGCGACGACGTCGTGGCGGTGACAGCGGGGCTCGCGACTACGGTAGCTGGCGCGTCATCGCTCAGATGGCCATAGGCGCGCTTGAGGTCGGTGAGCTCATAGTCGTAAACAATCTTGTCGGGCAACTGGTTCGGTGAGTCCAACCCCAAGACCATTTTCTTGAGGTCGAACGCGAGTTCCAGCTGCCGCGCCAGCCGACTCCAGGAGGGCAGCGCGTGCGGCTGGCGCTGTCGGTGCCGCTCGCCGGCGGCATCCGCCGCCGACAGCCATAACTGCAGCTCCGCCAACTGCCGGTCCACCGCCCGCTGGATACGCGGCGCGGGCAGCGGCGGCCCGGGGATGCGCACCGGCTCCGGCGCCACGCCGTAGGCCCTGGCCAACGCCGGCTCCCACATCTCCAGCCAGCGGCGCTGTTCGGCGCGGTTCTCGCGCTCGCGCGCCACCACGGCCGCATCGAAGAATGACGGCGCCAGCCGGGCCAGCTTCCGGTGGGCGCGGACCACCCGCCCCATGGCCGTGAGCATCTGAGCAAAGTCGTCCGGCCCGGAGCGCCGGCCTCGCAGGCAGGCACGGTTCACGTTGCGACCTGTCCGGCGCGCAGTGAACCGCGTGGTCTTACGATATGACTGGTGACGGTTCATTTTTCCGCCGATTCTGATTGATCATTGTTCTATCACGGCGAACAGCCAAAGGGCCTTTTCGGCGGGACGCCGACAAGGACCCGCGAGACGCGGGTGCTACAGCAGCCAGCGCTCGTCTACCAGAGCTTCATCATTTTCTTTACCAGTTTCTTTACCAGGCCACCGGTCAACTTTTGTAAGTGGTTGATAGA